>NZ_CAMHZQ010000008.1 GCF_946190275.1 Streptococcus mitis
TGACAGTCGCTCATAACGCCGCAGATGCCAATACAGTGATTAGTGCCACAGCGAAACATGGTAATAGTGATCTAAGTGCAGAAAATAGTGCACAAATGCCAAGTATAAAACCTCTGGCTTTAGCTGATATTGAAAGAATTTCAAACGAAAGTATTGCTGATATAGATAAAAATCCTGATTTAAAAGAGGATGAAAAAAATGTTGCTAAAGAAAAAGTTCGCAAGGAATTAGCAGTAGCGAAAGAAGCTATAAAAAATGCTCGCGATAATTCAGGTGTAGAGTCAATTATACGTAACTTTGTTTATAAAATACTTGGAGCAGTGCTTCCAATAACAGACTATGATCTTAATAGTTTGTTAGTAAAAGGTACTGTCCGAGTTTATCTGGGAGAAAAATTATATGAAGAAAACATTAAAGAAAAGATTATACTTGAAAAAGATGTGCAGGTATCTCGGATCATCTATCCTGATACACATAGTTTAGGACAGAAATTTGCAAAAGTAACGTTGAAATTACCTGATAATTCTACTATTGAAATTAATGTACCAGTAGAGGTTGTAGCTTTTCAAGGTGGAAATAGTGGTGTTCAATCAAGTATGCAACAGGGACAAAATAATTCTAAAATACCACAAAAACCTCAAGAGCAAGCTAGAACATCGCAAATTCAACAGGATAAACCACAAACATTACCACAGACTTCACCAGGTCAGGAACTCCCACCTACACGACCAGTTGAAATTCCTATAATAGAAGGAGATCCAAAGAATCAATCATTTACCACTCAGGTTGATAGAAATAAATTACCAAATACAGGTTCGACAGATACAACTGCAATGATGATTTTAGGAACAGCAAGTGCTTTGCTTGGAATCAGTCTTACAGGTCGTCGCCGTAAAGAAGACTAAGTGTAAGAGTTTAATAATTGTAAAAGGTTGGGAAGTTTCCCAATGTCATTAAGTTAGTGAGCGAACTATTTGAATAGGAGATATGATTGAGGTCATCAAAGTGATTCTCTATCCTATCTTCTATTTTTTGCATAACAAATGGAGGTTTCACTCTATTTTTGAGATTTATGTTACTCTATAGATGAAATCAACTATCGATTGGGTCTTTATCTTTCTTGGATATTTTCGATTTGATCGAATAATAGATAACTGTTTCTTGAGGTAGTTTTTCAACTGGAGGGAAGAAAGGGAATTTTCAAAAAAATAACTTTTTATCTTGACAAGAGCTCGAAAACTTGGTATCATATAAAAGTTGAGAAAAGCAGAAGTGAGAGCTTCTCGCCTTGTGACATTAAGTTGCCTGGCCCTACGGATGAAAAGTTTCTAAGAAACGCTATCATAACGTGCGGGCTTGTATATTTACGAGTCCGCTATTGTTTTTCTCTAATAAAACAAAAGAGGTGAAAACCATAGCAAAGCAAGACTTATTCATCAATGATGAGATTCGTGTACGTGAAGTTCGCTTGATTGGTCTTGAAGGAGAACAGCTAGGCATCAAGCCACTCAGTGAAGCGCAAGCTTTGGCTGATAACGCTAGTGTTGACCTAGTATTGATTCAACCCCAAGCCAAACCGCCTGTTGCAAAAATTATGGACTACGGTAAGTTCAAATTTGAGTACCAGAAGAAGCAAAAAGAACAACGTAAAAAACAAAGTGTTGTTACTGTGAAAGAAGTTCGTCTAAGTCCAACTATTGACAAGGGTGACTTTGATACAAAACTTCGCAATGCACGCAAATTCCTTGAAAAAGGAAATAAAGTTAAGGTATCTATTCGCTTTAAGGGTCGTATGATTACCCATAAAGAGATTGGTGCAAAAGTTTTAGCCGAGTTTGCTGAAGCAACTCAAGATATTGCCATCATCGAACAACGTGCTAAAATGGATGGACGTCAAATGTTCATGCAATTGGCGCCAGCGACTGACAAAAAATAATTGTCAGAAAGTTAAATAAAGGAGAAAAAATCATGCCAAAACAAAAAACACACCGCGCATCAGCTAAACGTTTCAAACGTACAGGTTCTGGTGGACTTAAACGTTTCCGTGCTTACACTTCTCACCGTTTCCACGGAAAAACTAAGAAACAACGTCGTCATCTTCGTAAAGCATCTATGGTGCATTCAGGAGATTACAAACGTATTAAAGCAATGCTTACTCGCTTGAAATAATAGCTTGACTGTAAGTAAACAATTCTAGGAAATATTTGGAGGAAATAAAACATGGCACGTGTTAAAGGTGGCGTTGTATCACGCAAACGTCGTAAACGTATTCTTAAATTAGCAAAAGGTTACTATGGAGCTAAACACATCTTGTTCCGTACTGCAAAAGAACAAGTAATGAACTCTTACTACTATGCATACCGTGACCGTCGTCAGAAAAAACGTGACTTCCGCAAATTGTGGATCACTCGTATCAACGCGGCAGCTCGTATGAACGGACTTTCATACTCACAATTGATGCATGGTTTGAAATTGGCTGAGATCGAAGTTAACCGTAAAATGCTTGCTGACTTGGCTGTTAACGATGCAGCAGCTTTCACAGCTCTTGCAGATGCAGCTAAAGCAAAACTTGGTAAATAATAACTGATAAGACTGGAACAGGATTGTCCCAGTCTTTTTAAAAATAAAGGAGAAAAATATGGCTTCAAAAATGCTACACACTTGCTTGCGAGTAGAAAATCTTGAAAAATCAATCGCATTTTATCAAGATGCTTTTGGATTTAAAGAATTGCGTCGCAGAGATTTTCCAGACCATGCCTTCACGATTGTCTATCTAGGTCTTGAGGGTGATGACTATGAGTTGGAGTTGACTTATAACTACGATCATGGTCCTTATGTGGTTGGAGATGGATTTGCCCATATCGCCCTAAGCACACCTGATCTTGAGACGCTTCATCAAGAGCATAGTGCCAAAGGCTATGAAGTGACTGAGCCAAATGGTCTACCAGGAACTGCACCTAACTATTACTTTGTCAAAGATCCTGATGGCTACAAGGTCGAAGTCATTCGTGAAAAATAATCTCGTGAAGTCAAGTAGAATGTTCGTTTTCTACTTGACTTTTTTTAGTTGAAAGAGTATACTAATTAAAATTTAACCTTTAAGGGGAGTCCAGAGAGACTCACAAGGTGTCAGATAAAAGAATAGTGCAATTTTCTAGAGGAGACTTTTTGAGTGTACTCTCTTGTGTTGTACGATTTTAACTGAGGCCTTGCACTAGCAAGGTCTTTTCTTTATCTGCTCCCCTTAAAATTTAAGGAGGAAAAGTCATGAATCCCACATGTAAGAAACGTTTGGGTGCGATTCGATTGGAAACCATGAAGGTGGTTGCACAGGAGGAAATCGCGCCAAAAATCTTTGAATTAGTCCTAGAAGGGGAAATGGTTGAAGCTATGCGAGCAGGCCAATTTCTTCATCTGCGTGTGCCTGATGACGCCCATCTCTTGCGTCGTCCTATTTCAATTTCGTCTATCGATAAGGTAAACAAGCAGTGTCATCTCATTTATCGGATTGAAGGGGCTGGTACAGCTATTTTCTCAACCTTAAGTCAAGGAGACACTCTTGATGTGATGGGTCCTCAGGGAAATGGTTTTGACTTGTCTGACCTTGATGAGCAGAATCAGGTTCTCCTTGTTGGTGGTGGGATTGGTGTTCCGCCCTTGCTTGAGGTTGCCAAGGAATTGCATGTGCGTGGTGTGAAAGTAGTGACTGTCCTCGGTTTTGCGAACAAGGATGCTGTTATTTTAGAGACGGAATTGGCCCAATATGGTCAAGTCTTTGTAACGACAGACGATGGTTCTTATGGTATTAAGGGAAATGTCTCCGTAGTCATCAAGGATTTAGACAGTCAGTTTGATGCTGTTTACTCATGTGGGGCTCCAGGAATGATGAAGTATATCAATCAAACCTTTTATGACCACCCAAGAGCCTATCTATCTCTGGAATCTCGTATGGCTTGTGGAATGGGGGCTTGCTATGCCTGTGTCCTAAAAGTACCAGAAAGCGAGACGGTCAGCCAACGCGTCTGTGAAGATGGGCCTGTTTTCCGCACAGGAACAGTTGTATTATAAGGAGAAAATCATGACTACAAATCGTTTACAAGTTTCTCTACCAGGCTTGGATTTGAAAAATCCGATTATTCCAGCATCAGGCTGTTTTGGTTTTGGACAAGAGTATGCCAAGTACTATGATTTAGACCTTTTAGGCTCTATTATGATCAAGGCGACAACCCTTGAAGCCCGTTTTGGCAATCCAACTCCAAGGGTGGCAGAAACACCCGCTGGTATGCTTAATGCAATCGGTTTGCAAAATCCTGGTTTAGAAGCTGTTTTAGCTGAAAAGCTACCGTGGCTGGAAAGAGAATATCCAAATCTTCCTATTATTGCTAATGTGGCTGGTTTTTCAAAACAAGAGTATGCGGCTGTTTCTCATGGTATTTCCAAGGCAGCCAATGTAAAGGCTATTGAGCTCAATATTTCTTGCCCAAACGTAGATCACTGTAATCACGGACTTTTGATTGGTCAAGATCCAGATTTGGCTTATGATGTAGTAAAGGCAGCTGTAGAGGCGTCAGATGTGCCAGTTTATGTCAAACTAACCCCTAGTGTGACCGATATCGTTACTGTCGCAAAAGCAGCAGAGGATGCAGGAGCAAGTGGATTAACCATGATTAATACTCTAGTTGGAATGCGTTTTGACCTCAAAACCAGAAAACCAATCTTGGCCAATGGAACAGGTGGAATGTCTGGTCCAGCAGTCTTTCCAGTAGCCCTCAAACTCATCCGCCAAGTTGCTCAAACAACAGACCTGCCCATCATTGGAATGGGGGGAGTGGATTCGGCTGAAGCTGCCCTAGAAATGTATCTGGCTGGCGCATCTGCTATTGGAGTTGGAACAGCTAACTTTACCAATCCATATGCCTGCCCTGATATCATCGAAAATTTACCAAAAGTCATGGATAAATACGGTATTAGCAGTCTAGAAGATCTACGCAAAGAAGTAAAAGAGTCTTTGAGGTAAACTGCAATCTGTCTGTTCTTGATTTTTTATTAGTTTGTAATGTTGATTATAGAGAATTTTGATATAATGAAATGAGTAAGAACAGAGGAAGTAAATTAATGAAGAAATTGAGATTTATTTTTTTAGCCCTGCTATTTTTCTTAGTCAGACCAGAGGGTGCAATGGCTAGCGATGGTACTTGGCAAGGAAAACAATATCTAAAAGCAGATGGGAGTCAAGCAGCCAATGAGTGGGTTTTTGATGCTCACTATCAATCTTGGTTTTATATAAAAGAAGATGCCAAATATGCTGAAAATGAATGGCTAAAGCAAGGTGACGACTATTTTTACCTCAAATCTGGCGGCTATATGGCAAAATCAGAATGGGTAGAAGACAAGGGAGCCTTCTATTATCTTGACCAAGATGGAAAGATGAAAAGAAATGCGTGGGTAGGAACTTCCTATGTTGGTGCAACAGGTGCCAAGGTAATAGAAGATTGGGTCTATGATTCTCAATACGACGCTTGGTTTTATATCAAAGCAGATGGCCAACACGCAGAGAAAGAATGGCTCCAAATTAAAGGAAAGGACTATTATTTTAAATCTGGTGGTTATCTACTGACAAGTCAGTGGATTGACCAGGCTTATGTGAATGCCAGTGGTGCCAAAGTACAGCAAGGTTGGCTTTATGACAAACAATACCAATCTTGGTTTTACATCAAAGAAAATGGAAAACATGCTGAGAAAGAATGGATTTTCGAAAATGGCCACTATTATTATCTAAAATCCGATGGCTATATGGCAGCCAATGAATGGATTTGGGATAAGGAGTCATGGTTTTACCTCAAATCTGATGGGAAAATGACTGAGAAAGAATGGTTATACGATTCTAAAAGTCAAGCCTGGTACTACTTCAAATCTGGTGGCTACATGGCGAAAAATGAGACTGTAGATGGTTATCAGCTTGGAAGCGACGGTAAATGGCTTGGAGAAAAAGCTACAAATGAAAATGCTGCTTATTATCAAGTCGTACCTGTCACAGCAAATGTTTATGATGCAGATGGTGAAAAGCTCTCCTATATATCGAAAGGTAGTGTCGTCTGGCTAGATAAGGATAGAAAAAGTGATGACAAGCGCCTGGCTATTACTATTTCTGGTTTGTCAGGCTATATGAAAACAGAAGATTTACAAGCGCTAGATGCTAGTAAGGACTTTATCCCTTATTATGAGAGTGATGGACATCGTTTTTATCACTATGTGGCTCAGAATGCTAGTATCCCAGTAGCTTCTCATCTTTCTGATATGGAAGTAGGCAAGAAATATTATTCGGCAGATGGGCTGCATTTTGATGGTTTTAAGCTTGAAAATCCCTTCCTTTTTAAAGATTTGACAGAGGCTACAAACTACAGTGCTGAAGACTTGGATAAGGTATTTAGTCTGCTAAATATTAATAATAGCCTCTTGGAGAACAAGGGAGCTACCTTTAAGGAAGCCGAAGAACATTACCATATCAATGCCCTTTACCTCCTTGCCCATAGCGCCTTAGAAAGCGACTGGGGACGAAGTAAGATTGCCAAAGATAAGAATAATTTCTTTGGAATTACAGCCTATGATACGACCCCTTACCTTTCTGCCAAGACATTTGATGATGTAGATAAGGGAATTTTAGGTGCAAGCAAGTGGATTAAGGAAAATTATATCGATAGGGGTAGAACTTTCCTTGGAAATAAGGCGTCTGGTATGAATGTGGAATATGCCTCTGACCCTTATTGGGGCGAAAAAATTGCTAGTGTGATGATGAAAATCAATGAGAAACTAGGTGGCAAAGATTAGTCCTATAATTGGATATGATTTGAGTGAGTAGTAATACTCTTCGAAAATCTCTTCAAACCACGTCAGCGTCGCTTTGCCGTATAGATGTTACTGACTTCGTCAGTTCTATCTGCAACCTCAAAACAGTGTTTTGAGCAACCTGCGGCTAGTTTCCTAGTTTGCTCTTTGATTTTCATTGAGTATAAGTTAAAAATCCTGATTTCAAGTAAAATCAGGATTTTTTCATGGATGCAATTTTTTCTGGATCTGGTGTAACGCGGAGGGTCTTTTGTCCTGTGTAAGTGACAAAGCCAGGTTTTCCACCAGTCGGTTTGTTGAGTTTTTTGATTTCAATCATATCCACCTGGACCAGATTTGATAGGCGACCTTGAGAGAAGTAGGCAGCTAACTCTGCTGCGTCTGTCTTGACTTCATCAGATGGGTCAAGATTTCCTGAGATGACAACATGGCTTCCAGGAATATCCTTAGCATGGAACCAAAGTTCCTCCTTGCGAGCCATTTTAAAGGTTAGCTCCTCGTTTTGCAGGTTATTGCGTCCTACATAGATGATGGTTTTGCCATCGCTTGCTAGATATTGTTCTGGTTTTTTGCGTTTCTGGATTTTCTCCCGTTGTCTTCTGCGGATAAAACCTGTTTGAATCAATTCTTCACGGATTTCAGCGATTTCTTCCAGTCCGGCTTGATTGAGGACGGTTTCCACACTTTCCAGATAGAGAATGGTTGCCTTGGTTTCTTCAATCAGATCAGTCAAGTATTTGACAGCTTCTTTGAGTTTCTGATACCGTTTAAAGTAGCGTTGGGCATTCTGGTTGGGAGTCAGAGCCTTATCAAGCACAATCGTGATAGGTTGGTTGGTGTAGTAGTTGTCTAGGATAACCTGGTCTTGGTCGTTAGGCACTTGGTGGAGGAAGGTTGTCAGCAATTCTCCTTTTTGACGAAATTCTTCAGCATTGTCTGTCGCCAGTAACTCTCTTTCTTGTTTTTTGAGTTTGTGGCGGTTTTTCTGAAGTTCATTTTCAACACGGCGAATGAGTTCACTGGCTTGCTGTTTGACGCGGTCGCGCTCAGCCTTGTCCTTATAGTAGGTGTCCAACAAATCAGAAAGACTGGCAAAAGGATCTCCCACCTGATTTACAAAAGGAACTGGACTGAAGGAAGTCTCAGTCAAGCATGGCTTGGTTTCTTGATTGAAAAAGTTTCGGAAAGTGGAAAGTTTTTCACTAACCAGTATCCTTTCCAATTCATTTGTCGTATCGCGTCCCAGACCTTGAAAGAGGCTTTGAAGATTTTTAGCTGTCGTTTCCTGTGTTTGCAGGATTTCAAAGAGTTTCTCGTCCTTGATCGTAAAAGGATTGAGAGCTTCCGTACTTGGCGGAGCGATATAGGTCGATCCAGGAAGCAAGGTACGGTAGCTATTTTGTGAAAAGCCAACGTGTTTGATAACTTCGAGGATTTTGTGGCTACTTTTATCAACCAGTAGAATATTACTGTGTTTCCCCATAATTTCGATAATCAAGGTAGCCTGAATATGGTCCCCAATCTCGTTTTTATTGGAAACTGTCATTTCCACAATACGGTCATTTTCAATCTGCTCGATCGACTCAATCAGGGCACCCTGCAAATATTTTCTCAAAACCATAATAAAGGTAGAAGGTTGGGCTGGATTTTCAAAAGTCGTTTGGGTCAGCTGAATGCGTCCAAAAACTGGATGGGCAGAGAGGAGTAGGCGATGACTTTGGCGATTGCTACGGATTTGCAAGACCAACTCTTGTTCAAAAGGCTGATTGATTTTCTGAATGCGACCATTCACTAACTCTCTTCGCAATTCCTCAACCATGTGGTGTAAAAAAAATCCGTCAAATGACATCGTTCTCTCCTTGTGATTGTATTCCATAGTATTATATCAAAAAGGTAGAATAAAATCATGGAAATGTGGTATAATAAAGCCAAGTAAAGAGAAACGAGAAGCACATGTATATTGAAATGGTAGATGAAACTGGTCAAGTTTCAAAAGAAATGTTGAAACAAACCCAAGAAATTTTGGAATTTGCAGCCCAAAAATTAGGAAAAGAAGACAAGGAAATGGCAGTCACCTTTGTGACCAATGAGCGTAGTCATGAACTCAATCTGGAGTACCGTGACACCGACCGTCCGACAGATGTCATCAGCCTTGAGTATAAACCAGAATTGGAAATTGCCTTTGACGAGGAAGATTTGCTTGAAAATCCAGAATTAGCAGAGATGATGTCTGAGTTTGATGCCTATATTGGGGAATTGTTCATCTCTATCGATAAGGCTCATGAGCAGGCCGAGGAATACGGTCACAGCTTTGAGCGTGAGATGGGCTTCTTGGCAGTACACGGCTTTTTACATATCAATGGCTATGATCACTACACTCCGGAAGAAGAAGCGGAGATGTTCGGTTTACAAGAAGAAATTTTGACAGCCTATGGACTCACAAGACAATAAACGAAAATGGAAAAATCGTGACCTGATATCCAGTTTAGAATTTGCCATCACAGGGATTTTTACTGCTATCAAGGAAGAACGCAATATGCGAAAACATGCAGTGACGGCTCTAGTGGTCATCCTTGCAGGTTTGGTTTTTCAGGTGTCACGAATCGAATGGCTCTTTCTCCTATTGAGCATTTTCTTGGTAGTAGCCTTTGAAATTATCAATTCTGCTATCGAAAATGTGGTGGATTTGGCCAGTCACTATCACTTTTCCATGCTGGCTAAAAATGCCAAGGATATGGCGGCTGGTGCGGTATTAGTGGTCTCTCTTTTCGCAGCCTTAACAGGCGCATTGATTTTTCTCCCACGAATCTGGGATTTATTATTTTAAACAGTAAGAGGAAATTATGACTTTTAAATCAGGCTTTGTAGCCATTTTAGGACGTCCCAATGTTGGGAAGTCAACCTTTTTAAATCACGTTATGGGGCAAAAGATTGCCATCATGAGTGACAAGGCGCAGACAACGCGCAACAAAATCATGGGAATTTACACGACTGATAAGGAACAAATCGTCTTTATCGACACACCAGGGATTCACAAACCTAAAACAGCTCTTGGAGATTTCATGGTTGAATCTGCCTACAGCACCCTTCGTGAAGTGGACACCGTTCTTTTCATGGTACCAGCTGATGAAGCGCGTGGTAAGGGGGATGATATGATTATTGAGCGTCTCAAGGCTGCCAAGGTTCCTGTTATTCTAGTGGTGAACAAGATTGATAAGGTTCACCCAGACCAGCTTTTGTCTCAGATTGATGATTTCCGTAATCAGATGGACTTCAAGGAAATTGTTCCAATCTCAGCTCTTCAAGGAAATAACGTCTCTCGTCTAGTGGATATTTTGAGTGAAAATCTAGATGAAGGTTTCCAATATTTCCCGTCTGATCAAATTACAGACCATCCAGAACGTTTCTTGGTTTCAGAAATGGTTCGCGAGAAAGTCTTGCACCTAACTCGTGAAGAGATTCCGCATTCTGTCGCAGTAGTTGTGGATTCTATGAAACGAGATGAAGAGACAGACAAGGTTCACATTCGTGCAACTATCATGGTTGAGCGCGATAGTCAGAAAGGAATTATCATCGGTAAAGGTGGCGCTATGCTTAAGAAAATTGGTAGCATGGCCCGTCGTGATATTGAACTCATGCTAGGAGACAAGGTCTTCCTAGAAACATGGGTCAAGGTCAAGAAAAACTGGCGCGATAAAAAGCTAGATTTAGCTGACTTTGGCTATAATGAAAAAGAATACTAAGTAGAGGTGGGCTCATGCCTGCTTCTTGTTTTTACAGAAGGAGGACTTATGCCTGAATTACCTGAGGTTGAAACCGTTCGACGTGGCTTGGAAAAATTGATTTTGGGAAAGAAGATTTCGAGTATAGAAATTCGCTATCCCAAGATGATTAAGACAGATTTGGACGAGTTTCAAAAGGAAGTGCCTGGTCAAGTTGTTGAGTCAATGGGACGTCGTGGTAAATATTTGATTTTCTATCTGACAGACAAGGTCTTGATTTCCCATCTGCGGATGGAGGGCAAGTATTTTTACTATCCGGACCAGGTTCTAGAACGCAAACATGCCCATGTTTTCTTCCAGTTTGAGGATGGTGGAACGCTTGTTTATGAGGATGTACGCAAGTTTGGTACTATGGAACTCTTGGCTCCTGACCTTTTAGACGCCTACTTTCTTTCTAAAAAATTAGGGCCTGAACCAAGAGAGCAGGATTTTGATTTGCAGGTCTTTCAATCTGCCCTTGCCAAGTCTAAAAAGCCTATCAAATCCCATCTCCTAGACCAGACTTTGGTAGCTGGACTTGGCAATATCTATGTGGATGAGGTTCTCTGGCGAGCTCAGGTTCATCCGGCTAGACTTTCCCAGACTTTGACAGCAGAAGAAGCGACAGCTATTCATGACCAGACCATTGCTGTATTGGGACAGGCTGTTGAAAAAGGTGGTTCCACCATTCGGACCTATACCAATGCCTTTGGGGAAGATGGAACCATGCAGGATTTTCATCAGGTCTATGATAAGGCTGGTCAAGAATGTGTACGCTGTGGTACCATCATTGAGAAAATCCAACTAGGTGGACGTGGAACCCACTTTTGTCCTCAGTGCCAAAGGAGGAATTGATGGGAAAAATCATTGGAATCACTGGGGGAATTGCCTCTGGTAAGTCAACTGTGACAAATTTTCTAAGAAAGCAAGGCTTTCAAGTAGTGGATGCCGACGCAGTCGTCCACCAACTACAGAAACCTGGTGGTCGTCTGTTTAAGGCTCTAGTCCAGCACTTTGGGCAAGAAATCATCCTTGCAAACGGAGAACTCAATCGCCCTCTCCTAGCTAGTCTTATCTTTTCAAATCCTGAAGAACAGGAATGGTCTAAGCGAATCCAAGGAGAGATTATCCGTGAGGAACTAGCTACGTTGAGAGATCAGTTTGCTCAGACAGAAGAGATTTTCTTCATGGATATTCCCCTACTTTTTGAGCAGGCTTACAGCGCTTGGTTTGATGAGACTTGGTTGGTCTATGTGGACCGAGATGTCCAAGTAGAACGTCTAATGAAAAGGGACCACTTGTCCAAAGATGAAGCTGAGTTTCGTCTGGCAGCCCAGTGGCCTTTAGAGAAAAAGAAAGATTTGGCCAGCCAAATTCTTGATAATAATGGGAATCAGGTCCAGCTTCTTACTCAGGTGTTCTCCCTTCTTGAGGGAGGTAAGCAAGATGACAGAGATTAACTGGAAGGATAATCTGCGCATTGCTTGGTTTGGTAATTTTTTGACAGGAGCCAGTATTTCCTTAGTTGTGCCTTTTATGCCCATCTTTGTGGAAAATCTAGGTGTAGGGAGTGATCAAGCTGCTTTTTATGCAGGATTAGCTATTTCTGTCTCTGCCATTTCTGCAGCACTTTTCTCTCCTATCTGGGGAATTCTTGCTGACAAATATGGTCGAAAACCCATGATGATTCGAGCTGGTCTGGCCATGACTATCACTATGGGGGGATTGGCCTTTGTGCCAAATATCTATTGGCTAATCTTTCTTCGTTTACTGAATGGTGTATTTGCGGGTTTTGTTCCCAATGCAACGGCCTTGATAGCCAGTCAGGTTCCCAAGGAAAAATCAGGCTCTGCCTTAGGTACTTTGTCTACAGGCGTAGTTGCAGGTACTTTAACTGGTCCCTTTATCGGGGGCTTTATCGCAGAATTATTTGGCATTCGTACTGTCTTTTTACTGGTTGGTTGTTTTCTATTTTTAGCTGCTATTTTAACTATTTGTTTTATCAAGGAAGATTTTCAACCAGTAGCCAAGGAAAAGGCCATCCCAACAAAGGAATTATTTACATCAGTTAAATATCCCTATCTTTTGGTCAACCTCTTTCTGACCAGTTTTGTCATCCAATTTTCAGCCCAATCGATTGGCCCTATTTTGGCTCTTTATGTACGCGACTTAGGGCAGACAGATAATCTTCTTTTTGTATCTGGTTTGATTGTATCCAGTATGGGCTTTTCCAGTATGATGAGTGCAGGAGTCATGGGAAAGCTAGGTGACAAGGTGGGCAACCATCGCCTCTTGGTTGCAGCCCAGTTTTATTCAGTCATCATCTATCTCCTCTGTGCCAATGCTTCTAGCCCCTTTCAACTAGGACTTTATCGTTTCCTCTTTGGATTGGGAACCGGTGCTTTGATTCCCGGAGTTAATGCCCTTCTCAGCAAGATGACGCCCAAAGCTGGTATTTCGAGGGTCTTTGCCTTCAATCAGGTATTCTTTTATCTGGGAGGTGTCGTTGGGCCTATGGCAGGTTCTGCAGTAGCAGGTCAATTTGGCTACCATGCTGTCTTTTATGCGACAAGCCTTTGTGTTGCCTTTAGTTGTCTCTTTAACCTTCTTCAATTTCGAACATTATTAAAAGTAAAGGAAATCTAGTGCGAGTAAAAATTAATCTCAAATGCTCCTCTTGTGGCAGTATCAATTACCTAACCAGTAAAAATTCAAAAACCCATCCAGACAAGATTGAGGTTTTAAAGTATTGTCCCAAGGAAAGAAAAGTAACCCTACATCTTGAATCTAAGTAGATTTTATGGTAAAATAATAGGGATTTTAAGGAGTTTGATATGTATAACCTATTATTAACCATTTTATTAGTATTATCTGTTGTGATTGTGATTGCGATTTTCATGCAACCAACCAAAAACCAATCCAGCAATGTATTTGATGCCAGCTCAGGTGATTTGTTTGAACGCAGTAAAGCACGCGGTTTCGAAGCTGTAATGCAGCGTTTGACAGGGATTTTAGTCTTTTTCTGGCTAGCCATTGCCTTAGCATTGACGGTATTATCAAGTAGATAAGAAAATAATGGGCAGGACTAGTTCTTTGCCTCTTTTTATTTTTAAAGGATGTTTGAGAAGGTTTTACAGTAAAAGAAAATTAAAAATCTAGAAAGAAAATATGAAAGATAGAATAAAAGAATATTTACAAGACAAGAGAAAGGTTACTGTCAATGACTTGGCTCAGGCTTTGGGAAAAGATGGGTCCAAGGATTTTCGTGAGTTGATTAAAACCTTGTCCCTAATGGAAAGAAAGCACCAGATTCGCTTTGAAGAAGATGGAAGTCTGACCTTGGAAGTCAAGAAAAAACATGAGATTACCCTCAAGGGGATTTTTCATGCCCATAAAAATGGCTTTGGCTTTGTTAGTCTGGAAGGGGAAGAGGAAGACCTTTTTGTAGGAAAAAACGATGTCAACTATGCTATTGATGGTGATACCGTTGAGGTCGTTATCAATAAAGTCGCTGACCGCAATAAGGGAACAGCAGCAGAAGCCAAAATTATTGATATCTTAGAACACAGCCTGACAACAGTTGTCGGCCAAATCGTTCTAGATCAGGAAAAGCCCAAGTATGCTGGCTACATCCGTTCGAAAAATCAGAAAATCAGTCAACCGATTTATGTTAAGAAACCAGCCCTTAAACTGGAGGGGACAGAAGTTCTCAAGGTCTTTATCGATAAATACCCAAGCAAGAAACATGATTTCTTTGTCGCTAGTGTCCTCGATGTGGTGGGGCATTCAACGGATGTCGGAATTGATGTCCTTGAGGTTTTGGAGTCTATGGACATTGTCTCAGAATTTCCAGAGGCTGTTGTCAAGGAAGCGGAAAGTGTGCCTGATCTTCCATCTCAAAAGGATATGGAAGGTCGTCTGGATTTGAGAGATGAAATTACCTTTACCATTGACGGTGCGGATGCCAAGGACTTGGACGATGCAGTGCATATCAAGGCTCTGAAAAATGGCAATCTGGAGCTTGGAGTTCACATCGCAGATGTTTCCTACTATGTGACTGAGGGTTCTGCCCTAGACAAGGAAGCCCTTAACCGCGCGACTTCTGTCTATGTGACAGACCGTGTGGTCCCAATGCTTCCAGAGCGACTGTCAAATGGCATCTGCTCCCTCAATCCTCAAGTTGACCGTCTGACCCAGTCTGCCATTATGGAGATTGATAAACATGGTCGTGTGGTCAACTATACCATTACACAAACAGTTATCAAGACCAGTTTTCGTATGACCTATAGCGATGTCAATGATATCCTAGCTGGCGACGAGGAAAAGCGACAAGAATATCAGAAAATTGTTCCTAGTATCGAACTTATGGCCAAGCTCCATGAAACTCTAGAAAACATGCGTGTGAAACGTGGAGCCCTCAATTTCGATACCAATGAAGCCAAGATTTTAGTGGATAAACAAGGTAAGCCTGTTGATATCGTTCTTCGTCAGCGTGGTGTTGCCGAGCGCATGATTGAGTCCTTTATGCTGATGGCCAATGAAACAGTTGCCGAGCATTTTAGCAAGCTGGATTTGCCTTTTATTTATCGAATTCACGAGGAGCCTAAGGCTGAAAAGGTTCAGAAGTTTATTGATTATGCTTCGAGTTTTGGCTTGCGCATTTATGGGACTGCCAGTGAGATTAGCCAGGAGGCACTTCAAGACATCATGCGTGCTGTTGAGGGAGAACCTTATGCAGATGTATTGTCCATGATGCTTCTGCGCTCTATGCAGCAGGCTCGCTATTCAGAACACAATCACGGCCACTATGGCCTTGCTGCTGACTATTACACTCACTTTACCAGCCCGATTCGTCGTTATCCAGACCTTCTTGTTCACCGTATGATTCGTGATTATGGCCGTTCTAAGGAAATAGCAGAGCATTTTGAGCAAGTGATTCCAGAGATTGCGACCCAGTCTTCCAACCGTGAACGTCGTGCCATTGAGGCTGAGCGTGAAGTCGAAGCCATGAAAAAGGCTGAGTTCATGGAAGAATACGTGGGTGAAGAGTACGATGCGGTTATATCAAGTATTGTCAAGTTTGGTCTCTTCGTTGAATTGCCGAACACGGTTGAAGGCTTGATTCACATCACCAATCTGCCTGAGTTCTACCATTTCAACGAACGTGATTTAACCCTTCGTGGAGAGAAATCAGGAACAACCTTCCGTGTAGGTCAGCAAATCCGTATCCGAGTTGAAAGAGCTGACAAGATGACGGGTGAAATTGATTTCTCATATATCCCAAGTGAGTTTGATGTGATTGAAAAAGGCTTGAAACAGTCTAGTCGAAATGACAGAGGGCGTGGTTCAAGTCGTCGTTCAGATAAGAAGGAAGATAAGAGAAAATCAGGACGCTCAAATGATAAGCGCAAGCATTCACAAAAAGACAAGAAGAAAAAGGGTAAGAAACCTTTTTACAAGGAAGTAGCTAAGAAAGGAGCCAAGCATGGCAAAGGGCGAGGGAAAGGTCGTCGCACAAAATAAAAAGGCACGCCACGACTATACCATCGTAGATACGTTAGAGGCAGGGATGGTCCTGACTGGAACTGAAATCAAGAGTGTACGAGCAGCTCGAATCAATCTCAAGGATGGCTTTGCCCAAGTAAAAAATGGAGAAGTCTGGTTGAGCAATGTTCATATCGCTCCTTACGAAGAGGGCAATATCTGGAACCAAGAACCAGAACGTCGTCGTAAACTCCTGCTCCATAAGAAACAAATCCAAAAACTGGAACAGGAGACTAAAGGAACAGGTATGACCCTGGTTCCTCTAAAAGTCTATATCAAAGATGGCTATGCCAAGCTTCTTTTAGGACTTGCCAAAGGGAAGCATGACTACGACAAACGGGAGTCTATCAAACGTCGTGAGCAGAATCGCAATATTGCGCGCGTGATGAAAGCTGTTAATCAGCGATAAAAAGAGGAAATGAAAATGGAAAAATTAGTTGCCTATAAACGTATGCCCTTGTGGAATAAAGAAACCATGCCAGAGGCTGTTCAGAAGAAACACAATACCAAGGTTGGGACTTGGGGCAAGATTACTGTTTTAAAAGGAACTCTCAAGTTTATTGAATTGACAGAGGATGGTGAGGTTCTAGCTGAACACCTCTTTGAAGCAGGAGCTGACAATCCCATGGCACAACCACAAGCCTGGCACCGAGTGGATGCTGTAACAGACGATGTGGAATGGTATTTGGAGTTTTATTGTAAACCTGAGAACTATTTCCCTAAAAAATACAATACCAATCCGGTTCATTCAGAGGTCCTAGAGGCTATGCAGACAGTAAAACCAGGGAAAGCCTTGGATTTGGGCTGTGGTCAAGGCCGTAACTCTCTCTTTCTTGCGCAGAATGGTTTTGATGTGACAGCTGTGGATCAAAATGAATTGGCCCTTGAAATCTTGCAAAGCATTGTGGAGCAGGAAGATTTAGATATGCCTGTTGGTCTTTACGATATCAATTCAGCTAGCATTGGGCAAGAATATGATTTTATCGTATCAACTGTTGTTCTCATGTTTCTACAAGCGGACTGCATTCCAGCTATTATTCAAAATATGCAGGAGAAAACCACTGTTGGTGGTTACAATCTTATCGTTTGTGCTATGGATACGGAAGATTACCCTTGCTCTGTGAACTTCCCATTCACATTTAAAGAAGGAGAATTGGCAGACTATTACAAGGACTGGGAATTGGTCAAGTACAATGAAAATCCAGGCCATTTGCACCGTCGCGATGAGAATGGCAATCGTATTCAACTACGCTTTGCGACCATGCTAGCTAAAAAAATCAAATAAACATGAATGAAGATTAGGAAATTTCCTGATCTTTTTTCTTTTTTTACGAATAGATAAGATAGAAGAATTGACAAAAATACGCATTATAAGTATAATTTTAGCTAGAAAGGTAACCATAAATGCCAATCACAGGTAAGGAAATGGTAAAATTAGCTCTTGCAAATGGATGGATTGAAGTTCGTAAGAGAGGAAGTCATCATCATTTTAAGAAAGAAGGGGTCTCCTATCTTGTCACTATTCCAGTTCACGGTAATGAGGATTTAGGAAAAGGTCTAGAGAGAAAAATATTAAAAGATTTGGGATTATAGTTGATTTGGAAATTGTGGAGGTGTATTATGCTAAAATCTTATCCTGCTATTTTTCATAGAGAAGGCACTGGATACTGGGTTGAATTTCCTGAATTTGGAGGTGGGACAGAGGGAGCAACGATTGAACTTGCAATGAAAAATGCTCGGGAAATGCTTGAGAGTGTTTTAGCTTCTTATATTGATGAAGGACTGGCTTTGCCTACTCCTAGTGACATTGCTGAGTTGAAAGCTCCTGATGGATTTGTGACTTTGATTCAGGTCAATCCTTTGCCTTTCGTAAAGAATAATAAAGCGATTCGAAAAAATGTTACGGTTCCAGAGTGGCTAGTCAGACTTGCAGATCGTGAGAAAGTGAACTATTCTGAAGTGTTGACACAAGCTCTTGAAAGTCGCTTGCAACTCTAAAATTATAGAGTGATGGAGATTAGGAAATTTCCTGATCTTTTTTCTTTTTTTCGAATAATATAGAAAAGGAGGGAAATCATGTTTGTTGCAAGAGATGCTAGAGGAGAATTGGTAAATGTGTTAGAGGATAAGCTTGAGAAGCAAGCCTACACCTGCCCAGCTTGTGGAGGTCAGCTCCGTTTGCGTCAAGGACCAAGTGTCCGGACCCATTTTGCCCACAAAACCTTAAAAGACTGTGATTTTTCCTCTGAAAATGAAAGTACAGAACACCTGGCAAATAAAGAATCCCTTTATCACTGGTTGAAAAGAGATTCAGAGGTGCAATTAGAATACCCTTTTCCAGAGCTTAAACAGATTGCGGATGTATTTGTAAATGGCAATCTAGCTTTAGAGGTTCAATGTAGTCCCTTGCCTCAAAAAGTTCTTAAAGAGCGTAGTGAGGGCTATCGTAGTCAGGGTTACCAAGTACTGTGGTTGCTGGGGGAAAAACTTTGGCTCAAGAAGCGGTTGACTCGTCTGCAAGAAGGGTTTCTCTATTTCAGTCATAACATGGGCTTTTATGTTTGGGAATTAGACAGTGAAAAACAAGTTTTAAGACTCAAATACCTGATTTACCAAGACCTCCGTGGTAAACTCCATTATCAAATCAAGGAATTTCCCTATGGTCAAGGCAGTCTACTGGAGATATTGCGTCTTCCCTATAAGAAACAAAAAATCTCTCATTTTACAGTTTCTCAGGATAAGGACATCTGTCGTTATATCCGGCAACAACTGTACTATCAAAATCCCTTTTGGATGAAAGAACAAGCAGAAGCCTATCAAAAGGGAGAAAATCTCCTAACTTATGGGCAAAAAGAATGGTATCCACAAATTCGACCAATAGTAGGTGAGTTTTGTCAAATTGAGAAGGACTTGACCAGATATTATCAGTATTTTCAAACCTATTACCAAGAAAATCCTCAAAATGATTGGCAAAAGCTTTATCCACCAGCCTTTTATCAGCAATATTTCTTGAAAAATATGGTAGAATAGAAAGGATGGAGGAATCTAATGGTATTACAAAGACATGAAATAAATGAAAAAGATACATGGGATCTATCAACGATCTACCCAACTGACCAGGCTTGGGAAGAAGCCTTAAAAGATTTAACAGAACAATTGGAGACAGTAGCCCAGTATGAAGGCCATCTCTTGGATAGTGCGGATAGCCTACTCGAAATTACTGAATTTTCTCTTGAAATGGAACGCCAAATGGAGAAGCTTTACGTTTATGCTCATATGAAGAATGACCAAGATACACGTGAAGCCAAGTACCAAGAGTACTATGCCAAGGCCATGACTCTCTATAGCCAGCTAGACCAAGCCTTTTCATTCTATGAACCTGAATTTATGGAAATCAGTGAAAAGCAGTATGCTGACTTTTTAGAAGCTCAACCAAAATTGCAGGTTTATCAACACTATTTTGACAAGCTTTTGCAAGGCAAGAAACACGTTCTTTCACAACGTGAAGAAGAATTATTGGCTGGAGCTGGAGAAATCTTTGGTTCAGCAAGTGAAACCTTCGCTATCTTGGACAATGCGGATATTGTGTTCCCTTATGTCCTTGACGATGATGGTAAGGAAGTTCAGCTATCTCATGGGACTTACACACGTTTGATGGAGTCTAAAAATCGTGAGGTGCGTCGTGGTGCTTATCAAGCTCTTTATGCGACTTACGAACAATTCCAACATACCTATGCCAAAACCTTGCAAACCAATGTTAAGGTCCAAAACTACCGAGCAAAAGTTCGCAACTATAAGAGTGCGCGTCATGCAGCCCTAGAGGCCAATTTTGTTCCAGAGAGTGTTTATGACAATTTGGTAGCAGCAGTTCGCAAGCATTTGCCACTCTTGCATCGTTACCTTGAACTTCGTTCAAAAATCTTGGGAATTTCAGACCTCAAGATGTACGATGTCTACACACCACTTTCATCTGTTGAATACAGTTTTACCTACCAAGAAGCCTTGAAAAAGGCAGAAGATGCTTTGTCAGTCTTGGGTGAGGATTACTTGAGCCGTGTCAAACGTGCCTTCAGCGAGCGTTGGATTGATGTTTACGAAAATCAAGGCAAGCGTTCAGGGGCTTACTCTGGTGGTTCTTACGATACAAATGCCTTTATGCTTCTTAACTGGCAGGACAATCTAGACAATCTCTTTACTCTTGTTCATGAAACAGGTCACAGTATGCACTCAAGCTATACTCGCGAAACTCAGCCTTATGTTTACGGAGATTACTCTATCTTCTTGGCTGAGATTGCCTCAACCACTAATGAAAATATCTTGACGGAGAAATTATTGGAAGAAGTGGAAGATGACGCAACGCGCTTTGCTATTCTTAATAACTTCCTAGACGGTTTCCGTGGAACAGTTTTCCGCCAAACTCAATTTGCTGAGTTTGAACACGCCATTCACCAAGCGGATCAAAATGGTGAAGTCTTGACAAGCGATTTCTTAAATAAACTCTATGCAGACTTGAACCAAGAGTATTATGGATTGAGTAAGGAAGACAATCCTGAAATCCAATACGAGTGGGCTCGTATTCCACACTTCTACTATAACTACTATGTATATCAATATTCAACAGGCTTTGCAGCAGCTTCAGCTCTGGCTGAAAAGATTGTCCATGGTAGTCAAGAAGACCGTGACCGCTATATCGATTACCTCAAGGCAGGTAAATCTGACTATCCACTTAATGTCATGAGAAAAGCTGGTGTTGATATGGAGAAGGAAGACTATCTCAACGATGCTTTTGCAGTCTTCGAACGTCGTTTGAATGAGTTTGAAGCCCTTGTTGAAAAATTGGGATTGGCATAAGATGGTTGAATCATATAGCAAGAATGCCAACCATAACATGCGTCGTCCTGTCGTCAAGGAAGAAATTGTGGACTTAATGCGTCAGCGTCAAAAGCAAGTCACAGGCTCTTTGAAAGAATTGGAAGATTTTGCCCGAAAGGAAAATATTCCCATTATTCCCCATGAAACGGTTGCTTATTTCCGTTTTCTCATGGAAATCATACAACCTAAAAACATTCTGGAAATTGGGACGGCTATCGGTTTTTCAGCCCTCTTGATGGCGGAACATGCGCCAAAGGCCAAGATTACAACCATTGACCGCAATCCAGAGATGATTGGATTTGCCAAGGAAAATTTCGCCCAGTTTGACAGTCGTAAGCAAATCACTCTCCTAGAGGGAGATGCGGTAGATGTCTTATCTACCCTGACAGAGTCCTATGATTTCGTCTTTATGGATTCAGCCAAGTCTAAATACATCGTCTTTCTGCCAGAAATCCTCAAACATTTGGACGTTGGAGGTGTGGTTGTCTTGGATGATATTTTCCAAGGTGGAGATGTTGCCAAGGACATTATGGAAGTCCGTCGAGGTCAGCGAACCATTTATCGAGGCCTTCAAAGACTATTTGATGCAACTTTAGACAATCCAGGACTCACCGCAACACTAGTACCTCTGGGAGACGGCATTCTCATGCTTCGTAAAAATGTAGCAGATGTTCAATTGCCTGACAGCGAATGATTTTCAGAAAAATTTAAGAAAATATAGTAAAATAGATAGAGTAACACTTATCTAAAAGGAGTAGACATGAAGAAAAAACTATTGGCAGGAGCCATTACACTATTATCAGTAGCAACTTTAGCAGCTTGTTCGAAAGGTTCAGAAGGGGCAGACCTTATCAGCATGAAAGGAGATGTTATCACAGAACATCAATTTTATGAGCAAGTGAAAAGCAATCCTTCAGCCCAACAAGTGTTGTTGAACTTGACCATCCAAAAAGTATTTGAGAAGCAATATGGCTCAGAAGTAGATGACAAAGAAGTCAACGATACTATTGCCGAAGAAGAAAAACAATATGGTGAGAACTACCAACGTGTCTTGTCACAAGCAGGTATGACTCTTGAAACACGTAAAGCTCAAATTCGTACAAGTAAATTAGTTGAGTTGGCAGTTAAGAAGGCAGCAGAAGCTGAATTGACAGATGATGCTTATAAGAAGGCTTTTGACGAGTACACTCCAGATGTAACGGCTCAAATCATTCGTCTTGATAATGAGGATAAAGCGAAAGAAGTCCTCGAAAAAGCTAAGGCTAGTGATGCAGACTTTGCTCAATTAGCTAAAGATAACTCAACTGATGAGAAAACCAAAGCGAATGGTGGAGAAATCACATTTGATTCTGCTTCAACAGAAGTGCCAGAACAAGTTAAGAAAGCGGCATTTGCTCTAGATGTAAACGGCGTTTCTGATGTGATTACAGCCGCTGGTACACAAGCCTACAGCAGCCAATATTACATTGTAAAACTCACTAAGAAAACAGAAAAATCATCTAATCTTGATGACTACAAAGAAAAATTAAAAACTGTTATCTTGACTCAAAAACAAAATGATTCAACATTCGTTCAAAGCATTATCGGAAAAGAATTACAAGCAGCTAATATCAAGGTTAAAGATCAAGCTTTCCAAAATATCTTTACCCAATATATTGGTGGTGGAGATTCAAGCTCAAGTAGTTCATCAAAAGAATAAAACAGAAAAGGGCCAAGTGCTCTTTTTCTTATGACAAAAATGGTCTATCTGATGGATAAGAGTTTTTTTCTTTCGGAAAAAATGGTATAATAGCAATCAAAACTAGAAAACAAACGGAATTTGGGAAGCAATTGTGTTGTTCTCATTAGATTGGTGATACTATGAAGATTAGTAAAAGGCACCTATTAAATTATTCTATTCTAGTTCCTTACTTACTTTTATCTATTTTGGGCTTGATTGTGGTTTATTCGACAACCAGTGCTATTTTAATTCAAGAAGGCCAAAGTGCACTGCAATTGGTCCGAAGTCAGGGACTATTTTGGATATTTAGTTTGATACTGATTGCCTTGATATATAAGTTGAGACTGAATTTTTTAAGAAACGAACGTCTTTTATTTATCGTTATGTTCGTTGAGTTGATTCTATTAGCCTTGGCTCGGATAATTGGTATTCCTGTCAATGGAGCCTATGGCTGGATTTCTGTAGGACCTTTGACCATTCAGCCAGCCGAATATTTGAAAATTATTATTATTTGGTATCTAGCAAATAAATTTTCCAAACAACAAGAGGATATAGCTATTTATGATTTTCAAGTTTTGACACAGAATCAGTGGCTTCCTCGTGCGTTTAATGACTGGCGCTTTGTTCTCTTTGTACTAATTGGGAGCCTTGCTATTTTCCCAGATTTGGGGAATGCTTCTATTTTAGCTTTGGTTGCCTTGATTATGTATACGATTAGTGGTATCGCTTATAGATGGTTTATTGCCTTTTTGGGAATTTTGGTGGGAGTTTCTGCCCTATCCTTATCACTGATTTCTTTTATAGGGGTTGATAAGTTTTCAAAAGTTCCGGTATTTGGTTACGTTGCCAAGCGTTTCAGTGCCTATTTTAATCCCTTTGCCGATTTGGCAGGAGCAGGCCACCAACTCGCAAATTCCTACTTTGCCATGGTAAATGGTGGTTGGTTTGGTCTAGGTTTAGGAAATTCAATTGAAAAACGTGGCTATTTACCAGAGGCCCATACAGATTTTGTATTTTCAATTGTCATCGAAGAATTTGGATTTGTAGGGGCCGGCTTGATTTTAGCACTTGTTTTTTTCCTTATTTTGCGAATTATCCTAGTCGGAATTCGTGCTAAGAATCCCTTTAATTCCATGATGGCGATTGGGGTTGGGGGGATGATGTTGATCCAGGTGTTTGTCAATATCGGTGGAATTTCTGGTATTATTCCTTCGACAGGAGTAACCTTTCCTTTCTTATCGCAAGGAGGGAATAGTCTTCTGGTCTTGTCTGTAGCCATCGCCTTTGTCTTAAATATTGATGCAAGTGAAAAGCGTGCTCAATTGTATGAGGAGTTAGAAGCTCACTCCTCAAACTATATGTAGAGCTGATAGTGGAAAGGATTACCTATGTCTCTTCAAAAATTAGAAAACTATAGTAATAAAGCTGTCGTGCAAGAAGAAGTATTGATTTTAACAGAATTGTTAGAAGATATCACTAAAAATATGCTTGCCCCAGAGACTTTTGAAAAAATTATGCAGTTGAAAGAATTGTCAACTCAAGAAGATTATCAAGGCTTGAACCAATTGGTTACTAGTCTGTCAAATGATGAAATGGCTTATATTTCACGCTATTTCTCTATCTTGCCCCTCTTGATTAATATTTCAGAAGACGTGGATTTGGCTTATGAAATCAACCACCAAAATAATATCGATCAAGATTATCTTGGTAAGTTGTCAGCAACAATCAAAATGGTTGCTGAAAAAGAAAATGCGGTTGAAATTCTAGAACACTTGAATGTTGTCCCTGTTTTGACAGCCCATCCAACACAAGTACAACGTAAGAGTATGTTGGATTTGACCAATCATATCCATACCCTTTTGCGTAAGTATCGTGATGTGAAATTAGGCTTGATTAATAAGGAAAAATGGCATAATGATCTCCGTCGTTATATTGAGATTATCATGCAGACAGACATGATTCGTGAAAAGAAATTGAAAGTAACCAATGAAATCACGAATGTTATGGAATACTACAATAGTTCATTCCTGAAGGCAGTTCCTCATTTGACTGCTGAGTACAAGCGTCTGGCTAAAAAACACGGCTTGGAGTTGAAACATCCTAAACCAATTACCATGGGAATGTGGATTGGTGGGGACCGTGATGGGAATCCTTTTGTTACAGCAGATACCTTGAAACAATCTGCTATGACTCAGTGTGAAGTCATCATGAACTACTATGATGAAAAGATTTACCAACTTTATCGTGAATTCTCTCTCTCAACCAGTATTGTCAATGTAAGCAAGCAAGTCAGAGAAATGGCTCGTCAATCCAAGGATAACTCGATCTACCGTGAAAAAGAGCTTTACCGCCGTGCCTTGTTTGATATTCAATCAAAAATCCAAGCAACAAAAACCTATCTGATTGAGGATAAGGAAGTAGGGGCTCGCTATGAAACGGCCAATGATTTTTATAAGGATTTAATTACTATTCGTGATTCCCTCTTGGAAAATAAGGGTGAAGCACTGATTTCTGGTGATTTTGTGGAGTTGATCCAGGCAGTTGAAATTTTTGGTTTCTATTTGGCATCTATTGACATGCGTCAAGATTCTAGTGTTCATGAGGCCTGTGTAGCAGAACTCTTAAAATCAGCAGGAATTCATTCTCATTACAGTGAATTAAGTGAAGAAGAAAAATGCCAGCTTCTTTTGAAAGAATTAGAAGAAGATCCACGTATTCTTTCTGCCACTCATGTTGAAAAATCAGAGTTACTTGAAAAAGAATTGGCTATCTTTAAAGCTGCTCGTAAGTTGAAAGATAAGTTGGGTGATGATGTTATTCGTCAAACCATTATTTCACATGCAACCAGCGTATCAGACATGCTGGAATTGGCTATCTTACTAAAAGAAGTAGGGTTAGTTGATAAAGAAAGAGCCCGAGTCCAAATTGTTCCTCTCTTTGAAACAATCGAGGACTTGGATCACTCAGAAGAAACCATGAGAGAATACCTTTCACTTCCTCTTGCTAAGAAATGGATTGCTTCACGCAATAACTATCAAGAAATCATGCTGGGCTACTCTGACAGTAATAAAGATGGTGGTTACTTATCATCATGTTGGACCCTCTACAAGGCTCAACAACAATTGACTGCTATTGGAGATGAATTTGGCGTTAAGGTTACCTTCTTCCATGGTCGTGGTGGGACTGTCGGTCGTGGTGGTGGACCAACCTATGAAGCCATCACATCTCAACCGCTCAAGTCTATCAAGGATCGTATCCGTTTGACGGAGCAGGGTGAAGTAATTGGCAATAAATACGGTAATAAAGATGCGGCCTACTATAATCTTGAAATGCTAGTATCTGCAGCCATTAACCGTATGATTACGCAGAAGAAGAGCGATACCAATACCTCAAATCGTTATGAAGCCATTATGGACCAAGTAGTGGACCGTAGTTACGATATCTACCGTGATTTGGTCTTTGGTAATGACCATTTCTATGATTATTTCTTCGAGTCAAGTCCAATCAAGGCTATCTCAAGCTTTAATATTGGTTCTCGCCCAGCCGCTCGTAAGACGATTACTGAAATCGGTGGTTTGCGAGCTATTCCTTGGGTATTCTCATGGTCACAAAGCCGTGTCATGTTCCCTGGCTGGTATGGTGTCGGATCAAGTTTCAAAGAATTTATTGATAAAAATCCAGAAAATATCGCTATCCTACGAGATATGTACCAAAATTGGCCTTTCTTCCAGTCACTTCTTTCAAATGTAGACATGGTCTTGTCAAAATCAAATATGAATATTGCTTTTGAATATGCCAAACTTTGTGAAGATGATCAAGTAAAAGCAATTTATGAGACTATTCTAAATGAATGGCAAGTTACCAAGGAAGTCATCTTGGCTATCGAAGGATATGATGAACTCTTGGCTGAAAATCCATATCTAAAAGCAAGTTTGGATTATCGTATGCCTTACTTTAATATCCTTAACTATATCCAGTTGGAGTTGATTAAACGTCAACGCCGAGGAGAATTATCAAGCGATCAAGAAAAATTAATCCATACAACCATCAACGGAATTGCGACAGGATTGCGTAATTCAGGCTGATACCTATCAAACTTCCTCTTTTCTATAGGGGAAGTTTTTGAATAGTTCAAAAAAATGCTAAAAGAGTCTTGACAAGTAGTTGAAAAATGATATAATTTAACCATTCAGAAAAGTAATCATATAAACTTTTTAGAGAGTCTGTGGTAGCTGAAAACAGATAAGTGCTGATGATGAAAATTGGGCTGGATGTTATTTAGAATTTGAAATCATAAAAATTCGGTGAGCACACCTTACAGTGCATCTCGTTATTGCGAGACAGAGCGATAGGGAAATTCCCTATAATTGAGGTGGTACCGCGCATCGACGTCCTCACACAAGTTTTTTGTGTGAGGACTTTTTTGATGGAGGTTAGTATGGAAAGAAAACGATGGCGTCGCTTGTTTATACTCAATGAAAATCAAAGTACAAACTAGGAAGCTAGCCGCAGGTTGCTCAAAGCACTGCTTTGAGGTTGTGGATAGAACTGACGAAGTCAGTAACCATAGCTACGGCAAAGTGAAGCTGAAGTGGTTTGAAGAGATTTTCGAAGATTATTAGATAAGTGAAGTATTTTAAAGGAATAAAAAAGGAGAAATAGAATGAAAAATAAACGTTTAATTGGAATTATCGCTGCATTAGCAGTCTTAGTAGCAGGAAGCTTGATTTACTCTTCAATGAATAAACCAGAAGCTAAGAATGAGAAGAAAGTTGCCAAAGTTGGTGTCCTTCAGTTTGTGAGCCATCCATCTCTTGACTTGATTTATAAAGGGATTCAAGATGGACTTGCAGAAGAAGGTTATAAAGATAATCAGTTGAAGATTGACTTTATGAACTCAGAAGGCGACCAAAGTAAGGTTGCGACAATGAGTAAACAATTGGTTGCAAATGGGAATGACCTTGTGGTTGGTATTGCAACGCCAGCTGCTCAAGGTTTGGCAAGCGCCACAAAAGACCTACCTGTTATCATGGCTGCTATTACAGACCCAATCGGTGCTAACTTGGTCAAAGATTTGAAAAAACCAGGTGGCAACATTACAGGGGTATCTGACCACAATCCAGCTCAACAACAAGTTGAACTCATTAAGGCTCTTACACCAAATGTAAAAACAATCGGAGCCCTTTACTCAAGTAGCGAAGACAATTCAAAAACACAGGTTGAAGAATTTAAGGCTTATGCTGAAAAAGCAGGTTTGACAGTGGAAACATTTGCTGTTCCTTCAACAAATGAAATTGCTTCAACAGTTAATGTTATGACTAGCAAGGTCGATGCTATCTGGGTTCCAATCGACAACACCATTGCATCTGCATTTTCAACAGTTGTATCAAGCAATCAATCAGCTAAAAAGCCAATCTACCCAAGCGCAACTGCCATGGTAGAAGCAGGTGGCTTGGCATCAGTTGTAGTTGACCAACACGACCTTGGTGTGGCAACTGGTAAAATGATTGCACAAGTTTTGAAAGGTGCAAAACCAGCTGATACTCCAGTCAATGTCTTTTCAACTGGTAAGTCAGTAATCAACAAAAAGTTGGCACAAGAACTAGGTATTACGATTCCTGAATCTGTTCTTAAAGAAGCAGGACAAGTAATTGAATAATCTGTAATGGAGGAGTTGGGGACATCTCCTCCAATTTTTTACAATAGAAATCGTATAGAAAAGGTTAAGAAACAGATGATATTATCTATTATTTCTCAAGGATTTGTCTGGGCTATTTTAGGTCTGGGAATCTTTATGACATTTAGGATTTTAAACTTTCCAGATATGACGACAGAAGGTTCCTTCCCTCTTGGGGGAGCTGTTGCTGTCACTTTGATAACGAAAGGCGTGAATCCTTTTTTAGCGACACTTGTTGCTGTTGGAGCTGGTTGTTTGGCTGGAATGGCTGCAGGACTTCTTTATACAAAAGGGAAGATTCCAACCTTGCTCTCAGGGATTTTGGTGATGACTTCTTGTCACTCTATCATGCTCTTGATTATGGGGCGTGCAAACTTAGGACTGCTTGGAACCAAGCAAATTCAGGATGTTTTGCCTTTTGATTCAGACTTGAACCAACTCTTGACAGGTCTTATCTTTGTTAGTCTTGTCATTGCTCTCATGCTCTTTTTCTTGGACACTAAACTCGGACAAGCCTATATTGCTACAGGTGACAATCCTGATATGGCTAGAAGTTTTGGGATTCATACTGGACGCATGGAGCTCATGGGCTTGGTCTTATCAAATGGTGTGATTGCCCTTGCAGGAGCTCTCATTGCCCAGCAAGAAGGCTATGCTGATGTATCTCGAGGAATTGGGGTTATCGTTGTGGGGCTTGCAAGTTTGATTATTGGAGAAGTTATCTTCAAGAGTTTGAGCTTGGCAGAACGTCTGGTTACCATTGTTGTAGGTTCTATCGCTTATCAATTCTTAGTGTGGGCAGTTATTGCGCTTGGCTTTAATACAAGTTACCTTCGTTTGTACAGCGCCGTGATTTTAGCAGTCTGCCTCATGATTCCAACATTTAAGCAAACAATCTTGAAAGGAGCCAAATTAAGCAAATGACAGCAATTGTAGAATTAAAAAATGCAACCAAAGTCGTTAAAAATGGCTTTGATGAAGAAAAGATTATTTTAAATGATGTTTCCTTAGAAATTTTTGAACGGGACTTTATCACGATTTTGGGTGGAAATGGTGCTGGTAAATCAACTCTTTTTAATACTATTGCAGGAACTTTATCACTAACCAGTGGAACTATCCGTATTTTAGGTGAGGATGTTACCAAGTTTTCACCAGAGAAGAGAGCCAAGTATCTGTCTCGAGTCTTCCAAGATCCCAAGATGGGGACAGCTCCTCGTATGACAGTGGCAGAGAATCTCTTGATTGCCAAATTTCGTGGTGAAAAGCGTGGATTGTTACCACGACGCTTGACTAGTTATAAGGATGAATTTCAAGCGACCATTGAAAAAGTGGGAAACGGTCTTGAGAAACACTTGAATACACCGATTGAGTTCTTATCAGGTGGACAAAGACAGGCTTTGAGTCTCTTGATGGCAACCTTGAAGCGTCCTGAATTACTCTTGTTAGACGAGCATACTGCAGCCCTTGATCCAAAGACCAGTGTGGCCTTGATGGAATTGACGGATGAATTTGTCAAGAAAGATCAGTTGACAGCGCTTATGATTACCCATCATATGGAAGATGCTCTTAAGTATGGCAATCGCTTAATTGTCATGAAAGAAGGACGAATTATCCAAGATTTGAAGCAAGAAGAAAAAGCAAAAATGAAAATCTCTGATTATTATCAACTCTTTGAATAAAGTAGGGAAAATGAGTGAAATGGTTTACTTTTTTTCTGAAATAAAGTATACTATATAAAGTAAACTATGATAACATGGAGGTATTGTGTATGGTTGACAAACAAGTCATTGAAGAAATCAAAAACAATGCCAACATTGTGGAAGTCATAGGGGATGTGATTTCTTTACAAAAGGCAGGACGGAACTATCTAGGGCTCTGTCCTTTTCATGGTGAAAAAACACCTTCTTTCAACGTTGTAGAGGACAAGCAGTTTTACCACTGTTTTGGTTGTGGTCGCTCAGGTGATGTCTTTAAATTCATCGAGGAGTACCAAGGGGTTCCCTTTATGGAGGCTGTCCAAATCTTAGGTCAGCGTGTCGGGATAGAGGTGGAAAAACCGCTTTATAGTGAACAGAAGCCAGCCTCGCCTCACCAAGCTCTTTATGATATGCACGAAGATGCTGCCAAATTTTATCATGCTATTCTCATGACAACGACCATGGGGGAAGAGGCCAGAAACTACCTTTATCAGCGTGGTTTGACAGATGAAGTGCTCAAGCATTTTCGGATTGGTTTGGCACCTCCAGAACGAAACTATCTCTATCAACGTTTATCTGGTCAGTATCGTGATGAGGATTTCCTAGATTCAGGACTGTTTTATCTTTCGGATGCAAATCAATTTGTAGACACCTTTCACAATCGGATTATGTTTCCCCTGACAAATGACCAGGGAAAGGTCATTGCCTTCTCAGGTCGTATCTGGCAGAAAACGGATTCACAAACTTCTAAGTATAAAAATAGCCGATCGACTGCAATTTTTAACAAAAGTTACGAATTATATCATATGGATAGGGCAAAAAAATCTTCTGGTAAAGCCAGTGAGATTTATCTCATGGAAGGGTTCATGGATGTCATCGCAGCCTATCGGGCTGGAATAGAAAATGCTGTAGCGTCTATGGGAACGGCCTTAAGTCGTGAGCATGTTGAGCATCTGAAAAGGTTAACCAAGAAGTTGGTTCTTGTTTACGATGGCGATAAGGCTGGGCAGGCCGCGACTTTGAAAGCGCTGGACGAAATTGGTGATATGCCTGTGCAGATTGTCAGCATGCCTGATAACTTGGATCCGGATGAGTATCTACAAAATAATGGTCCAGAAGACTTGGCCTATCTATTAACGAAAACTCGTATTAGTCCGATTGAGTTCTACATTCATCAGTACAAACCTGAAAATAGTGAAAATCTGCAGGCACAGATTGAGTTTATTGAAAAAATAGCTCCCTTGATTGTTCAAGAAAAGTCCATCACTGCTCAAAACAGCTATATTCATATTTTAGCTGACAGTCTGGCGTCCTTTGATTATGCCCAGATTGAGCAGATTGTTAATGAAAGCCGTCAGGCACAAAGGCAGAATCGTATGGAAGGAATTTCCAGACAGACGTCAATCACTATGCCTGTCACTAAGCAGTTATCGGCTATTATGAGGGCAGAAGCCCATCTACTTTATCGAATGATGGAATTCCCTCTTGTTTTAAACGATTACCGTTTGCGAGAAGACTTTTCATTTGACACACCTGAATTTCAGGTCTTATATGACTTGCTTGGCCAGTATGGAAATCTTCCCCCAGAAGTTTTAGCAGAACAGACAGAGGAAGTTGAAAGAGCTTGGTATCAAGTCTTAGCTCAGGATTTGCCTGCTGAGATGTCACCGCAGGAACTTAGTGAAGTAGAAATGACTCGAAACAAGGCTCTCTTGAATCAGGACAATATGAGAATCAAAAAGAAGGTGCAGGAAGCTAGCCATGTAGGAGATACCGACACAGCCCTAGAAGAATTGGAACGTTTAATTTCCCAAAAGAGAAGAATGGAGTAATAATGGTAACAAAACAAAAAGAAGTAACAACATTTGACGTACAAGTAGCAGAATTTATCCGTAATCATAAGCAAAAAGGGACAGCAACAGATGATGAAATCAATGCTAGTCTTGTCGTTCCTTTTACCTTGGACGCTGATGGGATTGAAGATCTCTTGCAACGGATTCAAGATGCAGGAATTTCTATCACAGATAATGAAGGAAATCCAAGTGCGCGTGTTCTTAGTGCTGAAGAAGAACCAGAACTCAGCGACGAGGACTTGATTGGTTCAACTTCGGCTAAGGTCAATGACCCTGTCCGTATGTACTTGAAAGAAATCGGGGTCGTTCCTCTCTTGACCAATGAAGAGGAAAAAGAATTGGCACTGGCTGTTGAAGCTGGTGATATCGAAGCCAAACAACGTCTTGCAGAAGCCAACCTTCGTTTGGTTGTTTCTATTGCCAAACGCTATGTCGGCCGTGGTATGCAGTTCCTTGACTTGATTCAAGAAGGGAACATGGGCTTGATGAAGGCGGTTGACAAGTTTGACTATTCTAAAGGGTTCAAGTTTTCAACTTACGCAACTTGGTGGATTCGTCAGGCTATCACTCGTGCTATTGCAGATCAAGCTCGTACCATCCGTATCCCAGTTCATATGGTTGAAACCATCAATAAACTGGTTCGTGAACAACGTAATCTCCTTCAAGAATTGGGACAAGATCCAACGCCAGAACAAATCGCTGAACGTATGGATATGACTCCTGACAAGGTTCGTGAAATCTTGAAGATTGCTCAAGAACCGGTATCCCTTGAAACTCCAATCGGTGAAGAGGATGATAGTCACCTTGGGGACTTTATCGAAGATGAAGTGATTGAAAATCCAGTGGATTATACAACTCGTATCGTCTTGCGTGAGCAGTTGGATGAGGTCTTGGATACTCTTACAGACCGTGAAGAAAATGTTCTGCGACTACGTTTCGGCCTAGATGATGGAAAAATGCGCACCCTTGAAGATGTGGGGAAAGTCTTTAACGTAACTCGTGAGCGTATCCGTCAGATTGAAGCTAAGGCTTTGAGAAAACTACGCCAACCAAGTCGCAGCAAACCGCTTCGTGATTTTATTGAAGACTAAGAGTGAGGATAAATATGGCTTATACAGAAGAGCAAATTGAAAACATCAAAACACGAATTTTATCAGCCTTGGAAGAAGTTATTGACCCTGAGTTGGGAATCGATATTGTCAATCTTGGTTTGATTTATGAGATTCGTTTTGATGGCGACACAGGGCAAACAGAGATTGATATGACTTTGACAACTATGGGTTGTCCCCTAGCTGACCTTTTGACGGATCAGATTTATGATGCCATGACAGAGGTGCCAGAAGTAACGGATACTGAGGTCAAATTAGTCTGGTATCCAGCCTGGACAGTTGAAAAAATGAGTCGCTATGCCCGCATTGCCCTAGGCATTAAGTAAACATATAATAGCATGTGAGAGATTATTGGAAAAGCGAGGAAATTTCCCCCATCTTTTCCTCTAGTCTCTCCTTTCTTTTGCTGATTTTATTCAAAGAAAATGATATAATAGTAGTCATGGAAAAAAAGAAATTACGCATCAATATGTTGAGTTCAAGTGAGAAAGTAGCAGGACAAGGAGTTTCAGGTGCCTACCGTGAATTAGTTCGTCTTCTTCACCGTGATGCCAAGGACCAATTGATTGTTACAGAAAATCTTCCAATAGAGGCAGATGTGACTCACTTTCATACAATTGATTTCCCCTATTATTTATCAACCTTCCAAAAGAAACGCTCAGGGAGAAAGATTGGCTATGTGCATTTCTTGCCTGATACACTTGAGGGAAGTTTGAAAATTCCATTTTTCTTAAAGGGAATTGTTAAACGTTATGTATTTTCTTTTTACAACCGGATGGAACACTTAGTTGTGGTCAATCCTATGTTTATTGAGGATTTGGTGGCAGCTGGTATTCCACGTGAAAAAGTGACCTATATTCCTAATTTTGTCAATAAGGAAAAATGGCATCCTCTTCCACAGGAAGAGGTAGCGAAACTGCGTACAGAGCTAGGTCTTAGTGACAATCAGTTTATCGTAGTAGGTGCTGGTCAAGTTCAGAAGCGCAAAGGGATTGACGATTTTATCCGTCTGGCTGAGGAATTGCCTCAGATTACCTTTATCTGGGCTGGTGGTTTCTCTTTTGGTGGCATGACAGATGGTTATGAACGCTATAAGAAAATTATGGAGAATCCCCCTAAAAATTTGATTTTTCCAGGTATTGTATCGCCAGAGCGGATGCGCGAGTTGTATGCCCTAGCGGATCTTTTCTTGCTTCCTAGTTACAATGAGCTCTTTCCGATGACGATTTTAGAGGCTGCCAGTTGTGAAGCTCCGATTATGTTGCGTGATTTGGATCTTTATAAGGTGATTTTAGAGGGGAATTATCGGGCGACAGCAGACAGAGAAGAAATGAAAGAAGCTATTTTAGAATATCAAGCAAATCCTGCTGCTTTAAAAGATTTGAAAGAAAAAGCTAAGAATATTTCTAGAGAGTATTCAGAAGAGCATCTGTTACAAATCTGGTTGGACTTTTATGAGAAACAAGCCGCTTTAGGGAGAAAGTAAAAAGTGAGGTAATCTATGCGAATTGGTTTATTTACAGATACCTATTTTCCTCAGGTTTCAGGTGTTGCGACCAGTATTCGAACCTTGAAAACCGAACTTGAAAAGCAAGGGCACGCTGTTTTTATCTTTACGACGACAGATAAGGATGTCAATCGTTATGAAGATTGGCAAATTATCCGCATTCCAAGTGTTCCCTTCTTTGCTTTTAAGGATCGCCGCTTTGCCTATCGAGGATTCAGCAAGGCGCTTGAAATTGCTAAACAATATCAACTGGATATTATCCATACTCAGACAGAATTTTCTCTTGGCTTGTTGGGAATTTGGATTGCGCGTGAATTGAAGATTCCAGTCATCCATACCTATCACACCCAATACGAAGACTACGTGCATTATATTGCCAAGGGGATGTTGATTCGTCCTAGTATGGTCAAGTATCTGGTCAGAGGTTTCCTGCACGATGTGGATGGGGTTATTTGCCCGAGTGAGATTGTCCGTGACTTGCTATCGGACTATAAGGTCAAGGTTGAAAAGCGGGTCATTCCAACAGGGATTGAATTAGCCAAGTTTGAGCGTCCAGAAATCAAGCAAGAAAATCTAAAAGAACTACGTAGTAAACTAGGGATTCAAGATGATGAACAGATGTTGCTGAGTCTTTCCAGAATTTCCTATGAAAAAAATATTCAAGCAGTTTTAGCAGCTTTTGCAGATGTTCTGAAAGAAGAAGACAAGGTTAAACTGGTGGTAGCTGGAGACGGTCCTTATCTGGATGACCTCAAAGAGCAAGCCCAGAAACTAGAGATTCAAGACTCTGTTGTCTTTACAGGGATGATTGCTCCTAGTGAGACAGCTCTTTACTATAAGGTGGCGGATTTCTTCATCTCGGCATCGACAAGTGAAACCCAAGGCTTGACCTACTTGGAAAGCTTAGCTAGTGGGACGCCTGTCATTGCACATGGAAATCCTTATCTGGACAATCTTATCAGTGATAAAATGTTTGGAACCTTGTATTACGGTGAACATGATTTGGCTGGAGCTATTCTGGAGGCCCTGATTGCAACACCAGATATGAATGAGCATACCTTATCAGAGAAATTGTACGAGATTTCAGCTGAGAACTTTGGAAAACGGGTGCATGAGTTTTATCTGGATGCCATTATTTCAAATAACTTCCAGAAAGATTTAGCAAAAGATGATACGGTCAGCCAGCGTATCTTTAAGACAGTTTTGTATTTACCACAACAGGTGGTTGCTGTACCGGTAAAAGGCTCTAGACGCATGCTGAAGGCTTCAAAAACACAGTTAATCAGCATAAGAGATTATTGGAAAGACCATGAAGAATAGAAAGAGGAATAGCTATGAAAAAACAATTGATGAGAAGTGGTAGTGATCAAAAAATTGCTGGAGTATGTGCTGGAGTCGCAAACTATTTTGATATTGATCCTACTATTGTTCGTGTAATATGGGGTGTTCTTGCATTTTGTTATGGGGCAGGAATTGTAGCTTATATCATTTTATGGATTATTGCGCCTGTAGCAACTGACTATTGAAAACTAGTTCAATTCATGCTAAGATAATAGAAAATAGAATGTAACGAAGGAGAAAAAAATGGCATTTGGAGATAATGGAAATCGTAAAAAAACTATGTTTGAGAAAATAACCTTGTTTATCGTGATTATCATGCTAGTAGCAAGTTTATTGGGAATTTTTGCAACTGCAATTGGTGCCCTCAGTAATCTATAAAATAGATTCAAGAAAATTTAGTGACTGGGATTTCCCAGCCCTTTTTTAAAGTGAGAAGAAAAAATGAGTATGTTTTTAGATACAGCTAAGATCAAGGTCAAGGCTGGTAATGGTGGTGATGGCATGGTTGCCTTTCGCCGTGAAAAATATGTCCCTAATGGCGGTCCTTGGGGCGGTGATGGTGGTCGTGGAGGTAATGTCGTCTTCGTTGTAGACGAAGGTTTGCGTACTTTGATGGATTTCCGCTACAATCGTCATTTCAAGGCTGATTCTGGTGAAAAAGGAATGACCAAAGGGATGCATGGTCGTGGAGCTGAGGACCTTAGAGTTCGAGTACCACAAGGTACGACTGTTCGTGATGCAGAGACTGGCAAGGTTTTGACAGATTTGATTGAACATGGTCAAGAATTTATCGTTGCCCACGGTGGACGTGGTGGACGTGGAAATATTCGTTTCGCAACACCAAAAAATCCTGCACCGGAAATCTCTGAAAATGGAGAACCAGGTCAGGAACGTGAGTTACAATTGGAACTAAAAATCTTGGCTGATGTTGGTTTAGTTGGATTCCCATCTGTTGGGAAATCAACACTTTTAAGTGTTATTACCTCAGCTAAACCTAAAATTGGTGCCTACCACTTTACGACCATTGTGCCAAATCTAGGTATGGTTCGTACCCAATCAGGTGAATCCTTTGCAGTAGCCGATCTACCAGGTTTGATTGAAGGCGCTAGTCAAGGTGTTGGTTTGGGAACTCAGTTCCTCCGTCACATCGAGCGTACACGTGTCATCCTTCACATCATTGATATGTCAGCTAGCGAAGGCCGTGATCCTTATGAGGACTATCTAGCGATCAATAAAGAGCTGGAGTCATACAATCTTCGTCTCATGGAGCGTCCACAGATCATTGTAGCTAATAAGATGGACATGCCTGAAAGTCAGGAAAATCTTAAAGAATTTAAGAAAAAATTAGCTGAAAATTACGACGAATTTGAAGAGCTACCAGCTATTTTCCCAATATCTGGTTTGACCAAGCAAGGTCTGGCTACACTTTTGGATGCTACAGCTGAATTGTTAGACAAGACACCAGAATTCTTGCTCTACGACGAGTCAGATATGGAAGAAGAAGTTTACTATGGATTTAACGAGGAAGAAAAAGCCTTTGAAATTAGTCGTGATGACGATGCGACATGGGTACTTTCTGGTGAAAAACTCATGAAACTCTTTAATATGACCAACTTTGATCGTGACGAATCAGTCATGAAATTTGCTCGCCAGCTACGTGGCATGGGGGTTGATGAATCCCTTCGTGCGCGTGGTGCTAAGGATGGAGATTTGGTCCGCATTGGTAAATTTGAGTTTGAATTTGTAGACTAGGAGACTGATATGGGAGATAAACCGATATCTTTCCGAGATGCGGATGGTAATTTTGTTTCCGCCGCAGACGTTTGGAATGAAAAGAAATTGGAAGAACTATTTAATCGTCTCAATCCAAATCGTGCTTTGAGGTTGGCACGAACTAAAAAAGAAAATCCATCTCAGTAAAGAAGATAAAAAAATTCCGTGCCTCATCAGACACGGGATTTTACTATTCACCAAAGAAAAATGGTGGGGCGAATTTTTTCAGATCTTCAAAGCATTTTTGAGCAGCTTCTGCATCTTCGCAGATGACGAGACAGACATCATCGCCACAGAGGGTAGCGATAGCGTCAGGGAAGCTCAAAGCATCAATGATAGAACCAAAGGATTGAGCAAGTCCAGGAAGAGTTTTTAGTAGGACTTGGTGTTGAACCGGGCGCATCAAGACAAGGGCGTCTTCCATGTAGAGTTCGAGACGTTTTTCCCATTTTGAGATCGAACCTGTATTAAGCACGTAGTAAGAGTTATCCTCTTCGCGGACTTTTGACAGGTTCATATTTTTGATGTCACGTGAGAGAGTTGCCTGGGTAACTTGAATGTCGTTATCAGCAAGAAGGGCTTGCAATTCAGCCTGTGTATGAATCTTGTTTTTTGCAACAAGAGCGCGTATGAGTTGGTGTCGGTGTTCAGATTTATTCATAATAATTTAACTCCTTTTTTAGTGAGGTATGGTAAGTGTGGACTGAGAGAGGTCGACAGTCAGGTGGTAGTCAGTATTGTCACGTATGGTGATTTCAAAGTCAGTAGTATAGAGGACTAAACGAAGAGTATCTCCTTCTTTTAACTTGTAAATAGTAGGTTGTAGTTCAAATTGCACATCCATCCATTCATCTGCAGTAATATCCTCTACTAACAGTAAATCATTTCTATTTTGTAAATTGAGGTAACCTTTTGTCACGACTCGTTGTGCATTTGGTCTAAATGGTAATTCACAGAGATTTTCCAACATATGGTAGCGTCCGTTATCAATGGTTTTAGCACTTAAAATAGCTGGATAAGGTTGCAGGTATTTCTTTTGACCAAGTTCCAGTAGTTGAGCAGATAAAAGCCCCTTGTTTATGCTGGATTTGATACGAAGATTGAGTTGAGCTCGACCGTTCAAGTGAAGATCCTTGGTCACAGGAAGGTCAAGGGTAATTTGATTGACTTTCCCTTGATAGAGTTCCGTATTGAAGGTCTGGTAGGTTTTACCATAGCGCTCAAAATCCTTATCTGGGTACTGGTTTTGAATGACTTTCTCTTCTTGACCAAGTGAGAAGGTTTCAAAGTTTTCTTGCCCACCGAAGTTATCAAGTGATAACCAAGTCTGAGGGGCTGTATTGTCCTGCCAAATGACAGTAGGAAGTTGGAAATCTGTATCTTGTCCCAGTAATTTTTTAGTCAATAAGGCATTCATGGACTCACGGAAGTCAATGGACTGCCAGTTGTTCATGTAAACATGTGCGCCATTATGGAAAAAGAGGTGCTTGTTTATATGAGCAGGCAGGGCATGGAACATCTGGTAAACATGAAGTGGTTTGACATTCCAATCCTGTGAACCGTGGGTAAAGACAACCTCTGCCTTTACTTTATCAGCATTGAGTAAATAGTTGCGGTCATGCCAAAACTGATTGTAGTCGCCGGTCTTGCGATCTAACTGCTCTTTTACTTTTTCTAAGTCAGCTTGGTGAGCCTCATTGCCACGGATATAGTCGCCAGCCAAGAGATTACGAGAGTAGGTTAGTTCAGCAAGGGAGTCAAAGTCCTCACCTGGATAACCGCCTGGGCTAGTCACCAGACCGTTTTCACGATAATAGTTGTACCATGAAGAAATGCCAGCTTCAGCAATGATAACCTCTAAACCATCGACGCCTGTAGTCGCAAGCCCATTTGACATGGTTCCAAGATAGGAAAGTCCAGTTGTGGCTACTTTTCCATTTGACCAGTCAGCTTTGACTTGACACTGACGCGTGTGGTCGGTAAAGGCACGACAACGACCATTAAGCCAATCAATGACATTTTTATAAGCTTCGATTTGCTGGTAGTCGCCATTAGTCATGAAACCAGTAGAGTCTTTGGTACCAACACCTGACACATAGAGATTGGCAAAACCTCGTGGGAGGAAGTAGTCGTTGAGTGTATAGCTAGAGTTGATGTGACTTAGCTTTTCCTCAGCTTCTGACACAAGCTCAGCTTGTCCTTGAGGTTGGACGAGATTGAGTTGAGGTTCCTCTAGTTCAATCTTATGAGCAAGTTTAACCTCAAGCTCGCCCTCCATCTTGTAGAGAGCTTTGTCACTGGCCTTATCATTGGTTCCTTGGTGATAAGGGCTGGCTGTCATAATAGCAGGGATTTGTCCTTCATAACGTGGACGAATAATGCTAACCTTGACTAAGTCTGGTAGCCCTTTTTGGTCAGTATCGACACGAGACTCAACGTAGACCACTTCTCGAATAACATCATGGCTAGAAAAAGTAGCCAAACTCTTGCCGTTAAAGTAGTGGTAGTCATTATCCTCTGGAATAAGACCATCACTAACAAGTTGGTCGATAAGAGTATTTCCCTTTTTGGTGCGAGTATTGAGTAACTGATAGAGATTTTCAATCAAGTCACCATATACAATAGGAAATCCAGTCTCTTTACGAAAAGCTTCACTATCTTCGAAGTCAACCAAATAAGAAAAGCCTAAAAGTTGAAAAGCAACAGTATAAAAAATATCTGCTGTCAGTTCATCTTCTGATTGAAAAAATGTTAGCAGGTCTGTTTTTTTATCAGCTGCTAGGATGGAAAGTGGATAGTTGGTGTCTTGATAAGTGAAAAAGAAACGACTTAGAAAAGACTCCAACATCTTTTTATTTGTTGACTCAGATGGAAAATCAAATCCATACTTTTTTAATTCATATAAAATAGTATCTCTTGGAAGTGATAAATAGCTGAATTGATTAAAGCGCATAAAACCTCCTTGTAAAATAATAATTAAGGTTATTATATCAAAAAAATAGGAGAAAGGGAATCATTAAGTGAGAAAGAAATTAATTAAAGAATAATGAATACAAATTATATGAAATAATATGTGATATTCTATAGCATTCATAAATTAAACGATATCTAACAAGAATTTTGAGTGAATTTATCTCACTTCTTTAAAAGAGATATCCATTTATTGGGATAAAAAGTTCAAAATAGTTTACAAAAACATTTCTACTGCAAATATATTTGTTATTTTTTCATCCAAAATGCCTTATTTAAAATATAAAATAGAGATAGGAGTCATTGCTTTTGTCTTTCTCTTTTTGAAAATGGTATAATATAGTGAGAAGGATAGAGGAGAAGTGTAAATTGATCGCACAACTAGATACAAAAACAGTCTATAGTTTTATGGAGAGCGTCATTTCGATTGAAAAGTATGTGAGAGCAGCTAAAGAATACGGCTACACTCATCTGGCTATGATGGATATTGATAATCTTTATGGTGCTTTTGACTTTATAGAGGTTACAAAAAAATATGGCATTCATCCTTTATTAGGACTTGAAATGACTGTGCTTGTAGATGACAAGGAAGTGAATCTGCGCTTTTTAGCTCTATCTAGTGTGGGCTATCAGCAGTTGATGAAACTTTCAACAGCCAAGATGCAGGGGGAGAAAAGTTGGTCAGTTCTATCTCAGTATCTAGAGGATATTGCGGTAATTGTGCCTTATTTTGAAGAGCTTGAGTTGTTAAATCTAGGCTGTTATTACTATATAGGGGTTTACCCAGAAACACTGGCCAGCGAATTTCACCATCCTATTTTGCCATTGTATCGGGTCAATACATTTGAAAGTAAGGATAGAGAAGTTCTTCAAGTATTAACAGCGATTAAAGAAAATATACCGCTCAGAGAAGTTCCTTTGCGCTCGCGACAAGATGTCTTTATATCAGCAAGTTCTTTAGAGAAATTATTCCTAGAACGTTTTCCGCAAGCCTTGGACAATTTAGAAAAGCTGATTTCAGGTATTTCTTATGATTTGGATACTAGCCTGAAACTGCCTCGTTTTAATCCAGCTAGACCAGCAGTAGAAGAGTTGAGAGAACGTGCTGAATTGGGGCTTGCTCAGAAGGGATTGTCTGGTAAAGAATATCAAGATCGACTAGACCAAGAATTGGCTGTTATTCATGATATGGGCTTTGATGATTATTTCTTGGTCGTCTGGGATTTGCTGCGTTTTGGACGTTCGAATGGCTATTATATGGGAATGGGACGGGGTTCTGCAGTTGGTAGCTTGGTTTCCTATGCTTTAGACATTACAGGGATTGACCCAGTAGAGAAAAATCTGATTTTTGAACGTTTCCTCAATCGTGAACGCTATACCATGCCTGATATTGATATTGATATCCCAGATATTTATCGTCCAGATTTTATCAGATATGTTGGCAATAAATATGGTAGTAAACATGCTGCACAAATCGTTACTTTTTCTACCTTTGGAGCAAAGCAGGCCTTACGAGATGTTTTAAAACGTTTTGGTGTGCCAGAGTATGAATTGTCTGCAATTACCAAGAAAATCAGTTTTCGTGACAATCTCAAGTCGGCTTATGAGGGTAACCTCCAGTTTCGTCAGCAAATCAATAGTAAGTTAGAATACCAAAAAGCCTTTGAGATTGCTTGCAAGATAGAGGGCTATCCAAGACAAACCTCTGTCCATGCAGCTGGTGTTGTAATCAGTGACCAAGATTTGACCAACTACATCCCTCTGAAGCATGGTGATGAAATTCCACTGACTCAGTATGATGCTCATGGAGTCGAAGCAAGTGGACTTTTGAAGATGGACTTTCTGGGACTGCGAAATTTGACCTTTGTCCAGAAGATGCAAGAATTGCTTGCTAAAATAGAAGATATTCACTTGAAAATTGAAGAAATAGATTTGGAAGACAAAGAAACGTTAGCTTTATTTGCCTCTGGTAATACAAAAGGTATCTTTCAATTTGAACAACCTGGTGCTATTCGCCTGCTAAAACGTGTTCAGCCTGTCTGTTTTGAAGATGTCGTAGCAACTACTTCCCTAAATCGACCAGGTGCTAGTGACTATATCAATAATTTTGTGGCAAGAAAACATGGGCAGGAAGAAGTGACTGTTCTGGATCCAGTACTGGAGGATATTTTGGCTCCAACTTACGGCATTATGCTCTATCAGGAGCAGGTTATGCAGGTTGCCCAGCGTTTTGCTGGATTTAGTCTTGGGAAAGCCGATATTTTGCGCCGAGCTATGGGGAAAAAGGATGCCTCTGCCATGCATGAGATGAGGGCTTCTTTTATTCAAGGTTCATTAGAAGCTGGACATACTGCGGAAAAGGCAGAGCAGGTCTTTGATGTCATGGAGAAGTTTGCAGGTTATGGTTTTAACAGATCTCACGCCTATGCCTACTCAGCCTTGGCTTTCCAGTTGGCTTATTTCAAAACACATTATCCAGCTATCTTTTATCAGGTCATGTTGAATTCTGCCAACAGTGATTACTTAATGGATGCCTTAGAAGCAGGATTTGAAGTAGTCCCTCTGTTCATCAACACCATCCCCTATCACGATAAAATTACCAACAAGTCCATCTATCTAGGTTTAAAATCGATTAAGGGAGTCAGCAAAGATTTGGCGCTTTGGATCATTGAAAATAGACCCTATTCTAACATTGAAGATTTTGTAGCTAAATTACCTGAGAATTATCTGAAACTTCCTCTGCTAGAACCGTTGGTAAAAGTTGGTCTTTTCGATTCATTTGAAAAAAATCGTCAAAAAGTATTTAATAACTTAGCTAATCTATTTGAATTTGTAAAAGAGTTAGGAAGTTTGTTTGGAGATACTATTTATAGTTGGCAGGAATCGGAAGATTGGACAGATCAAGAAAAATTCTATATGGAACAAGAACTTTTAGGGATAGGTGTCAGCAAACATCCCCTACAAGCTATTGCAAGTAAAGCTATTTACCCGATTACCCCAATTGGGAATTTGTCAGAAAATAGCTACGCTATTATTTTGGTTGAAGTTCAGAAAATAAAAGTAATTCGTACCAAAAAGGGCGAAAACATGGCTTTCTTACAGGTAGATGATAGTAAGAAAAAATTGGATGTCACTCTCTTTTCAGACTTATATCGTCAGGTTGGGCAGGAAATAAAAGAGGGAGCCTTCTACTATATAAAAGGAAAAATCCAGTCACGTGATGGTCGTCTGCAAATGATTGCACAAGAAATAAGAGAAGCAGTTGCTGAACGCTTTTGGATACAGGTAAAAAATCATGAATCGGATCAAGAAATTTCACGTATTTTAGAACAATTTAAAGGTCCAATCCCAGTCATCGTCAGGTATGAAGAGGAACAGAAAACAATCGTTTCTCCCCATCATTTTGTAGCTAAATCCAATGAATTAGAAGCGAAGTTGAATGAAATGGTTATGAAAACGATTTATCGCTAAAAATACGGAAAATAGAAGAATTTTAAAATCAAATGTGGTATAATCAATAAGAATGTTAAAAGAAAAAGGAGCATAACCAATATGAAACGTATTGCTGTTTTGACTAGTGGTGGAGACGCCCCTGGTATGAACGCTGCTATCCGCGCAGTTGTTCGTCAAGCAATTTCAGAAGGAATGGAAGTGTTTGGTATCTATGACGGATATGCTGGTATGGTTGCCGGTGAAATTCATCCCCTAGATGCAGCTTCAGTAGGAGACATCATTTCTCGTGGTGGTACTTTCCTTCACTCAGCTCGTTACCCAGAGTTCGCTCAACTTGAAGGGCAACTTAAAGGGATTGAGCAATTGAAAAAACACGGAATTGAAGGTGTAGTTGTTATCGGTGGTGACGGTTCTTACCACGGCGCTATGCGTTTGACTGAACATGGCTTCCCAGCTATCGGTCTTCCAGGTACAATCGATAACGATATCGTTGGTACTGACTTCACAATCGGTTTTGACACAGCGGTTACAACTGCTATGGATGCTATCGATAAGATTCGTGATACATCATCAAGTCACCGTCGTACTTTTGTTATTGAAGTTATGGGACGTAACGCTGGTGATATCGCTCTTTGGGCTGGTATTGCAACTGGTGCTGATGAAATCATCATTCCTGAAGAAGGCTTCAAGATTGAAGATATCGTAGAAAGCATTAAATGTGGTTATGAGTGTGGTAAAAAACACAACATCATCGTCTTGGCTGAGGGTGTGATGTCAGCGGCTGAATTTGGTAAAAAACTAAAAGAAGCTGGGGATACAAGCGACCTTCGTGTGACAGAACTTGGACATATTCAACGTGGTGGTTCTCCAACTGCGCGTGACCGTGTATTGGCGTCACGTATGGGTGCGCATGCTGTTAAACTTCTTAAAGAAGGTATCGGTGGTGTTGCGGTTGGTATCCGTAACGAGAAAATGGTTGAAAACCCAATTCTTGGAACTGCAGAAGAAGGAGCATTGTTTAGCCTTACTGCAGAAGGTAAGATTGTGGTTAACAACCCACACAAAGCCGACATTGAGCTATCTAGCTTGAATAAGAGCTTGTCATAATTTACAATTTAGTTAATAAGACCAAAAAGGTCATATATATAAAGGAGTCACAAAAATCATGAACAAACGTGTAAAAATCGTTGCAACTTTGGGTCCTGCGGTAGAAATCCGTGGTGGTAAAAAATTCGGTGAGGACGGATACTGGGGTGAAAAACTTGATGTTGAAGCTTCAGCTAAAAACATTGCTAAATTGATTGAAGCTGGTGCTAACACATTCCGTTTCAATTTCTCACACGGTGACCACCAAGAACAAGGTGAGCGTATGGCAACTGTTAAACTTGCTGAACAACTTGCAGGTAAAAAAGTTGGTTTCCTTCTTGATACAAAAGGACCAGAAATCCGTACAGAATTGTTCGAAGGTGAAGCTAAAGAGTATTCATACAAAACTGGTGAAAAAATCCGTGTTGCAACTAAACAAGGAATCAAATCAACTCGTGAAGTGATTGCATTGAACGTTGCTGGTGCTCTTGATATCTATGATGATGTTGAAGTTGGTCGTCAAGTTTTGGTTGACGATGGTAAACTTGGTCTTCGTGTGGTTGCTAAAGATGATGCAACTCGTGAATTTGAAGTTGAAGTTGAAAACGATGGTATCATCGCTAAACAAAAAGGTGTGAACATTCCTAACACTAAAATTCCTTTCCCAGCTCTTGCTGAACGCGATAACGACGATATCCGTTTCGGTCTTGAACAAGGTATCAACTTCATCGCTATTTCATTCGTACGTACTGCAAAAGACGTGAACGAAGTTCGTGCAATCTGTGAAGAAACTGGAAACGGACATGTTCAATTGTTCGCTAAAATCGAAAACCAACAAGGTATCGATAACTTGGATGAAATCATCGAAGCTGCTGATGGTATCATGATCGCTCGTGGTGACATGGGTATCGAAGTACCATTCGAAATGGTTCCAGTTTACCAAAAAATGATCATCACTAAAGTCAATGCTGCAGGTAAAGTTGTTATCACTGCAACAAACATGCTTGAAACAATGACTGAAAAACCACGTGCAACTCGTTCAGAAGTATCAGACGTATTTAACGCTGTTATCGACGGAACTGACGCAACAATGCTTTCAGGTGAGTCTGCAAACGGTAAATACCCACTTGAGTCAGTAACTACAATGGCTACAATCGATAAGAACGCTCAAACTCTTCTTAACGAATACGGACGTTTGAACTCAGATTCATTCGAACGTAACTCTAAGACAGAAGTAATGGCTTCAGCTGTTAAAGATGCTACTAACTCAATGGACATTAAATTGGTTGTAACTCTTACTAAGACAGGTCACACTGCACGTTTGATCTCTAAATACCGTCCAAATGCTGACATCTTGGCATTGACATTCGACGAATTGACAGAGCGTGGATTGATGTTGAACTGGGGTGTAATCCCAATGTTGACAGATGCTCCATCTTCAACTGACGATATGTTCGAAATTGCTGAACGTAAAGCAGTTGAAGCAGGTCTTGTACAATCTGGTGACGATATCGTTATCGTAGCTGGTGTACCACTTGGAGAAGCTGTACGTACAAACACAATGCGTATCCGTACAGTACGTTAATTAATAGAAAAATAGCCTATCGTATCAAGCTTTCTAACCTGTATGATGGGCTTTTTTGTATATGGGGAAAGTTTTCTACTTGTGATTTAATGCAACTGTAGCTAAAGAGTAAATCGTTGCTTGTTCCATACTTTTTGTGATGTAAGTATAAATCTGATTGGTAGTCTTTTTATATTCATGCCCAAGCCATGACATGACATGATAGCTTTTAAAGGGATGTTGTTTTTTGAACGAAAATTTCATAAAATGTTTAGTTCTTATAGTGAATTACAGCTAGAATAGTACGCCGTGGCTGCTAAAATATTTCTAGAAATTAATTTGTTCATATCTTATTTCAATCTACTATAATACAGAAAAAAACAACTCCCTGATAATTCAAGGAGTTGTCTATGGCTAAATTAGTTTTTAGAAGCTTCTTGGAATTCTGGGTTTTTCCATGCTTCATCAATGATAGCTTGCAATTCTTTAGCAGATGCTTGCATTTTTTGAGTTTCTGCGTCGTTCAATGGGATATTTACTGGACGAACGATACCATGTGCACCAACAACAGCTGGTTGACCGATAAAGACGTTCTCAACTCCGTATTGACCTTCTTGGAATACTGAAAGTGGAAGTACTGCGTTTTCGTCGTCAAGGATTGCTTTAGTGATACGAGCAAGGGCTACTGCGATACCGTAGTATGTTGCACCTTTTTTGTTGATGATTGTGTAGGCTGCATCACGAACACCTTCGAACAATTCAATCAATTCAGCTTCTTGAACATTTTGAGTGTCTTTAAGGAATTCTTCAAGGTTTACACCAGCGATGTTTGCGTGTGACCAAACAGCGAACTCAGAGTCACCGTGTTCACCCATGATGTAGGCGTGAACTGAACGAGCATCAACATCCAATTTTTCAGCAAGTGCTTGACGGAAACGTGCTGAGTCAAGTGAAGTACCTGAACCGATAACGCGTTCTTTAGGGAAACCAGAGAATTTCCAAGTTGAGTAAGTCAAAACGTCAACTGGGTTAGCAGCAACAAGGAAGATACCTTTGAAACCTGATTCAACAACTTGAGTTACGATTGATTTGTTGATAGCAAGGTTTTTACCTACAAGGTCAAGACGAGTTTCACCTGGTTTTTGAGGCGCACCTGCAGTGATTACAACAAGGTCAGCGTCTGCACAGTCAGAATATTGAGCTGCATAGATTTTTTTAGGTGAAGTGAAGGCAAGGGCGTGACTAAGGTCAAGCGCGTCACCAACAGCTTTTTCATGCAATTGTGGAATTTCGATAATTCCAAGCTCTTGTGCAATTCCTTGGTTAACAAGTGCAAAAGCGTAAGATGAACCTACAGCACCATCTCCGACAAGGATAACTTTTTTGTGTTGTTTAGTTGAAGTCATTGTTCTAAACATCTCCTTAATTTTATTCAGGGATTTCCCCAGTTATTTTAATTCTATCACTTTTAAAAAGCTTTGTCACGAATATGCCTTGGAGTTCTTGATGTAAACGTTTTAGCTAATTTGGATACCTGAAATATGGCGGACATTATGGTATAATATTATTAATTACTAATAGTGAAATGAGGCATTTATTAATGCAGGATAGAAATTTAGTGAATGTCAATCTGACAAAGGAGATGAAGACGAGCTTTATCGATTACGCCATGAGTGTTATCGTAGCGCGGGCTCTTCCTGATGTTCGAGATGGCTTGAAACCTGTTCACCGTCGGATTCTCTATGGAATGAATGAATTGGGTGTTACTCCAGACAAACCTCATAAAAAATCTGCTCGTATTACAGGGGATGTCATGGGTAAATATCACCCACATGGGGATTCCTCTATCTATGAAGCAATGGTCCGCATGGCTCAATGGTGGAGCTACCGTTACATGCTTGTAGATGGGCATGGGAACTTTGGTTCCATGGATGGTGATGGTGCTGCCGCCCAGCGTTATACTGAGGCACGCATGAGCAAGATTGCTTTAGAAATGCTTCGTGATATCAATAAGAATACGGTTGATTTCGTTGATAACTATGATGCTAATGAACGTGAACCCTTGGTCTTGCCAGCTCGTTTTCCAAACCTCTTGGTCAATGGAGCAACTGGTATTGCTGTTGGGATGGCGACCAATATTCCGCCTCACAACTTGGGTGAAACCATTGATGCAGTGAAGTTGGTCATGGACAATCCTGAAGTGACTACCAAGGACTTGATGGAAGTCTTGCCTGGTCCAGATTTTCCAACTGGTGCTCTTGTCATGGGGAAATCAGGCATTCATAAGGCTTATGAAACAGGTAAAGGTTCTATTGTTCTTCGTTCTCGTACTGAAATCGAAGAAACTAAGACTGGCCGTGAACGCATCGTTGTAACGGAATTTCCTTACATGGTCAATAAAACCAAGGTACATGAGCATATTGTTCGTTTGGTTCAGGAAAAACGGATTGAGGGCATCACAGCAGTACGTGATGAGTCAAACCGTGAAGGGGTTCGTTTCGTGATTGAGGTCAAGCGCGATGCATCCGCAAATGTTATTCTCAATAACCTCTTCAAGATGACCCAGATGCAAACCAACTTTGGTTTTAATATGTTGGCGATTCAAAATGGTGTACCCAAGATTTTATCTCTGCGTCAGATTTTGGATGCTTATATTGAGCACCAAAAAGAAGTGGTTGTTCGTCGGACACGTTTTGATAAGGAAAAAGCGGAAGCACGTGCTCATATCTTAGAAGGTCTCTTAATCGCATTGGACCATATCGACGAAGTGATTCGTATCATCCGTGCTAGTGAAACAGATGCAGAAGCACAAGCTGAGTTGATGAGTAAGTTTAAGCTTTCTGAACGTCAAAGTCAGGCTATTCTAGATATGCGTCTTCGTCGTTTGACAGGTTTGGAACGCGATAAGATTCAGTCTGAGTATGATGACTTGTTGGCTCTGATTGCGGATTTAGCAGATATTCTTGCTAAACCAGAACGTGTTTCTCAAATCATCAAAGACGAATTGGACGAAGTTAAGCGTAAGTTTGGCGACCAACGTCGTACAGAGTTGATGGTCGGTGAAGTCTTGAGTCTTGAAGATGAGGACTTGATTGAAGAATCGGATGTCTTGATTACGCTTTCTAACAAGGGATACATTAAACGTCTGGATCAAGCTGAGTTTACTGCTCAAAAACGTGGGGGTCGTGGTGTTCAAGGAACAGGCGTTAAGGATGACGATTTTGTCCGTGAGTTAGTGTCGACTAGCACGCATGATCACCTGCTCTTCTTCACAAATAAAGGACGTGTCTATCGTCTTAAAGGTTATGAAATTCCTGAGTATGGTCGGACGGCCAAAGGTCTACCAGTAGTCAATCTCTTGAAATTGGATGAAGGCGAAAGTATTCAGACTATTATCAATGTTGAGTCTGAACGCAGCGATGATGCTTACCTCTTCTTCACAACCCGTCATGGTATTGTGAAGAGAACCAGCGTTAAGGAATTTGCCAACATTCGTCAAAATGGACTTAAAGCACTGAATCTTAAAGATGAAGATGAGCTAATTAATGTCTTATTGACAGAAGAAGATACGGATATTATTATTGGTACCAAGTTTGGTTATGCAGTTCGCTTTAATCAATCAGCCGTTCGTGGCATGAGTCGTATCGCCACAGGTGTGAAAGGTGTGAATCTCCGTGAGGGAGACACAGTTGTTGGTGCTAGTGTGATTACAGACCAGGACGAGGTTCTTATCATCACAGAAAAGGGGTATGGTAAGCGCACAGTTGCAACCGAATATCCAACTAAAGGTCGTGGTGGTAAAGGGATGCAAACTGCTAAGATTACAGAAAAGAACGGTTCTCTTGCTGGTCTTATGACCGTTAAAGGCGATGAAGACTTGATGATTATCACTGATACAGGTGTCATGATTCGAACCAACGTTGCCAATATTTCACAAACAGGACGCTCAACTATGGGAGTTAAAGTAATGCGTCTGGATCAAGATGCTAAAATTGTGACCTTTACAACGGTTGCAGCGGCAGAAAAAGAAGAAGTTGGGACAGAAAACGAAACAGAAGGTGAAGCATAATGTTTCAAAAAAATAATAAAAAGAAAAACAAACGAAAAAATCTGCTGACAAATATCCTGGCAGGGTTTCTGATACTACTATCAATTGCTTTGATTTTTAATGCTAAAATTCGTGATATTTTCATAGTTTGGAATACCAATAAGTACCAAGTTAGTCAGGTATCAAAAGAAAAAATAGAAGAAAATCAGGATACAGAAGGAAATTTTGATTTTGATTCTGTCAATGCGATCTCTTCTGAAGCGGTTCTAGCTTCTCAATGGGATGCTCAAAAATTACCAGTTATCGGCGGAATTGCAGTTCCTGAATTAGAAATGAATCTGCCAATTTTTAAAGGGCTTGATAATGTCAATCTCTTCTATGGTGCTGGTACCATGAAACGCGATCAAGTGATGGGGAAAGGAAATTATAGTCTAGCTAGTCATCATATTTTTGGTGTCAATAATGCTAATAAAATGTTATTTTCTCCTTTAGATAACGCTAAAAATGGTATGAAGATTTATCTAACCGATAAAAATAAAGTTTATACTTATGAAATACGTGAAGTCAAACGTGTTACACCGGATCGTGTTGATGAAGTTGATGATAGAGATGGGGTCAATGAGATTACATTAGTAACCTGTGAAGACCTTGCCGCTACAGAACGTATTATTGTAAAAGGCGATTTGAAAGAAACAAAAGAATATTCACAAACATCTGATGAAATCCTAACAGCTTTCAATCAACCATATAAACAATTTTATTAATACAAATCAGTGAAATCCAGGATTTCACTGATTTTTTAATATTTTCATAAGAATAAACTGTTATGAAATACAGAAAACGTTTCCTAAAATCGAAAGTTTGTGATATAATTATCAGGTAAAAAAATTTTAGGAGTTTATTATGGTTTCTTCAGAATTTATTTCAAAGATTGAATTTGCTTGCAAGAAGAAGGAAAGTCTTTATAGTCAAAGCAAATTTAAGTATGCAATTCGTTCTATGTTCGCAGGTGCTTTTTTAACCTTCAGTACAGCTGCTGGTGCAGTTGGGGCTGACTTGATTAATAAAATTGCGCCAGGCAGTGGACGTTTCCTCTTCCCATTTGTCTTTGCTTGGGGATTGGCCTACATTGTTTTCTTGAATGCCGAGTTGGTAACATCAAACATGATGTTCTTGACTGCTGGTAGTTTCTTGAAAAAAATCTCTTGGAGAAAAACAGCTGAGATTTTACTTTACTGTACCTTGTTTAACCTTATCGGGGCTTTGATAGCAGGTTGGGGCTTTGCTCATTCGGCAGCCTATGCAAATCTGACTCATGATAGTTTTATCTCTGGGGTTGTAGAGATGAAGTTAGGCCGTTCAAATGAATTAATCTTGCTTGAGGCGATTTTGGCAAATATTTTCGTAAATATTGCGATTCTTTCATTTGTTTTGGTCAAAGATGGTGGTGCCAAACTTTGGCTTGTGTTGTCAGCGATTTACATGTTTGTATTCTTAACAAACGAGCACATTGCGGCGAACTTTGCTTCTTTTGCGATTGTGAAATTCAGTGTTGCTGCTGACTCAATTGCTAACTTCGGTGTTGGAAATATGCTTCGCCACTGGGGTGTAACCTTCATCGGAAACTTTATCGGAGGAGGCCTCTTGATGGGTCTTCCATATGCCTTCCTCAATAAAAATGAAGATACTTATGTAGATTAAGAAAATGAGCACGATTGAGTCGTGCTTTTTTCGATTTTGTAAGAAGTAATAGCCGCTTCTTATATCAAAATATAGAAAAGAGGTATTAGTCAAGATAGGTAGATAGTGCTACAATATCCTTAATGAAACTATATGGAGGTAGCCTTATGACTCGTGATTTTAAATTTGAAACCTTACAATTGCATGCTGGTCAAGTTGTGGATCCAGCAACTAAGTCTCGTGCAGTGCCGATTTATCAAACAACATCCTTTGTTTTTGATGACACGCAGGAAGGTGCTGATCTGTTTGCCTTGAGGAAACCAGGGAACATTTATACTCGTATCACCAATCCTACAACAGCTGCCTTTGAAGAAAGAATTGCTGCTCTTGAAGGTGGTGTTGGAGCTCTTGCAACAGCATCAGGTATGGCTGCAGTGACTTATACGATTTTGGCTCTTACCCATGCTGGTGACCATGTTGTAGCAGCATCAACTATTTACGGTGGAACCTTTAATCTTTTGAAAGAAACCCTTCCTCGTTATGGGATCACAACAACTTTTGTCGATGTTGATAATTTGGAGGAAGTAGAGGCAGCGATCAAAGACAATACCAAGCTTGTCTTGATTGAAACCTTGGGGAATCCCTTGATAAACATTCCTGACTTGGAAAAATTGGCTGAGATTGCTCATAAACACCAGATTCCACTAGTTTCGGATAATACCTTTGCAACACCTTATTTGATTAACGTTTTTTCTCACGGTGTAGATATTGCCATTCACTCTGCGACTAAGTTTATCGGTGGGCATGGTACAACTATTGGAGGAGTGATTGTCGATAGCGGGCGTTTTGACTGGGCGGCTTCAGGAAAATTCCCTCAATTTGTTGAGGAAGATCCAAGCTACCACAATTTGAGCTATACTCGTGATGTCGGTGTAGCAGCCTTTATTATTGCTGTCCGTGTTCAATTGCTTCGTGATACAGGAGCAGCCTTGTCGCCATTTAATGCCTTCTTGTTACTCCAAGGACTTGAAACACTTTCACTTCGTGTGGAACGTCATGTACAAAATGCTGAGAAAATTGTTGATTTCCTTGTCAACCATCCTAAGGTAGAAAAAGTTAACTATCCAAAATTGGCAGATAGTCCTTACCATGCTTTGGCTGAGAAATACTTGCCAAAAGGTGTGGGCTCAATCTTTACCTTCCATGTCAAAGGTGGGGAGGCAGAAGCACGCAAGGTAATTGATAATTTGGAAATCTTTTCTGACCTAGCAAACGTGGCAGATGCTAAATCGCTTGTTGTTCATCCAGCTACAACCACTCACGGTCAATTGTCAGAAAAAGACCTAGAAGCAGCAGGAGTCACACCAAATCAAATCCGCTTGTCTATCGGACTCGAAAATGTAGAGGATTTGATTGAAGATTTGCGCTTGGCCTTGGAGAAAATTTAAAGTAAAAGAAGATAAACAGTGGGTTTCGACTCACTGTTTTTGATTTTCCCTCAGGCATGATATAATGGTTACAGAAGTCTAGAAAGAGGAACGATATGAACGAAATCAAATGCCCCAACTGTGGGGAAGTCTTTACAGTAAATGAAAGCCAGTATGCCGAACTCTTGTCTCAAGTGAGAACAGCAGAGTTTGATAAGGAATTGCACGATCGGATGAAGCAGGAACTGGCCTTGGCTGAGCAAAAGGCAATGAATGAACAACAGTCTAAACTGGCTCAAAAAGACCAAGAAATTGCTCAATTACAGAGTCAAATCCAAAATTTTGATACAGAAAAAGAATTGGCCAAGAAAGAGGTTGAACAGACAAGCCATCAGGCTCTCTTGGCTAAGGATAAGGAAGTACAGACCTTGGAAAACCAATTGGCTACCTTGCGTTTGGAGCATGAAAATCAACTGCAAAAGACTCTTTCTGACTTAGAAAAAGAACGGGATCAGGTTAAAAACCAGCTTCTTTTACAAGAAAAAGAAAACGAGCTTTCTCTTGCTTCAGTTAGGCAAAACTACGAAGCCCAGCTCAAGGCAGCTAGTGAACAAGTCGAATTTTATAAGAATTTCAAAGCTCAACAATCCACAAAAGCCATCGGGGAAAGTTTGGAACAGTATGCAGAGAGTGAGTTTAACAAGGTCCGCAGCTTTGCCTTTCCAAATGCCTACTTTGAGAAGGACAACAAGGTTTCAGCGCGTGGGTCTAAGGGGGATTTTATCTTCCGCGAGAGTGATGAAAATGGGGTCGAAATCATTTCCATCATGTTTGAGATGAAAAATGAAGCAGATGGAACAGAGAAGAAGCACAAGAATGCAGATTTTTACAAGGAATTGGACAAGGACCGTCGGGAGAAGAACTGTGAGTATGCCGTTTTGGTGACCATGCTTGAGGCCGATAATGACTACTTTAATACAGGGATTGTTGACGTCAGCCACGAGTATGAAAAGATGTATGTGGTCCGTCCTCAGTTCTTTATTCAATTGATTGGGCTCTTGCGAAATGCGGCGCTTAATTCTCTCAAATACAAACAAGAATTGGCCTTGGTTCGCGAACAAAATATTGATATTACACATTTTGAGGAAGACTTGGATGCCTTTAAGCTAGCCTTTGCCAAGAACTATAATTCAGCTTCGACTAACTTTGGCAAAGCTATCGATGAAATTGACAAGGCCATAAAACGGATGGAAGAGGTCAAGAAATTCCTGACAACATCTGAAAACCAACTTCGCCTCGCAAACAATAAATTGGAAGATGTTTCTGTTAAAAAATTGACTCGAAAAAATCCAACCATGAAAGCGAAGTTTGAAGCACTGAAGGGGGAGTGAGAAAGCAAAAATGAACGGTATTATTAACTTAAAAAAAGAAGCAGGGATGACCTCGCATGATGCGGTTTTTAAACTGCGTAAGATTTTGGGAACCAAGAAGATTGGTCATGGTGGGACCTTGGATCCGGATGTGGTGGGTGTTTTGCCCATTGCGGTTGGGAAGGCGACCCGTATGGTAGAGTTTATGCAGGACGAGGGCAAGGTCTATGAGGGGGAAATCACTCTCGGATATTCAACAACGACTGAGGATGCCAGTGGGGAAGTGGTCGCAGAAACACCTGTTTTGTCTCCTTTGGATGAAAAGCTTGTCGATGAAGCGATTGCTAGCTTGACTGGGCCTATTACCCAAATTCCGCCTATGTACTCGGCTGTAAAGGTTAATGGTCGCAAGCTCTATGAGTATGCGCGTGCTGGTCAGGAAGTGGAACGTCCAGAACGTCAGGTAACTATTTATAGCTTTGAGCGAACAAGTCCGATTTCTTATGATAGCCATCTTGCGCGATTCACTTTTCGTGTGAAATGTAGTAAGGGTACTTACATCCGTACCTTGTCTGTTGATTTGGGAGAAAAATTGGGTTATGCGGCCCATATGTCTCACTTAACACGTACTAGTGCAGCTGGTTTGCAACTAGAAGATGCCTTGACCTTGAAAGAAATTGCTGCAAAAGTGGAGGCTGGCCAGCTGGACTTTCTCCATCCTCTAGAGATTGGGACAGGGGACCTCGTCAAAGTTTTCCTAAGTCCAGAAGAGGCTACAGAAGTGCGCTTTGGTCGTTTTATTGAGCTAGACCAAACGGACAAAGAACTGGCTGCCTTTGAAGGCGATAAATTGTTAGCAATTTTAGAAAAACGGGATAATTTCTATAAGCCAAGGAAGGTTTTTAGCTAGTCTAACTGAGGTGTAGGGAGTATTGTTTCCTTTAGACTATCCAAATCAGACTATAAATTTTGTAAAAAATGTGATAGAATAGACGACGGATAAAAAAACGGAGGATAGCATGCAAAATAGACCAATCATTATCGGAGTGACAGGTGGTTCTGGTGGAGGAAAAACCAGTGTTTCAAGAGCCATTTTATCGCATTTTCCAGATGAAAAGATTTCCATGATTGAGCATGATTCATACTACAAGGATCAGTCTCATTTGACCTTTGAAGAGCGTGTCAAAACCAACTACGACCATCCTTTTGCCTTTGATACAGACTTGATGATTGAGCAGATTAAGGAGTTGTTGGCAGGGCGTCCGGTGGACATTCCGACTTATGACTATACAGAGCATACACGAAGCAGCAAGACCTATCGTCAGGAGCCTCAAGATGTTTTTATCGTTGAGGGGATTTTGGTCTTGGAGGACAAGCGTCTGCGCGATTTGATGGATATCAAGATTTTTGTGGACACAGATGATGATGTACGCATTATTCGTCGTATCAAGCGTGATATGGAAGAGCGTGGCCGTAGCCTTGATAGCGTTATTGACCAGTACTTAGGTGTGGTTAAACCCATGTACCACCAGTTTATTGAGCCGACTAAGCGTTATGCTGATATCGTCATTCCTGAAGGGGTTAGCAATACCGTTGCTATTGACCTTTTGACGACCAAGATTGAAAAGATTTTGGAAGAAGCTCGAAACAGCAAATAATCAAATGTGGAGGCCTTGCCTCCTTTTTCTATTTTTCCCTCATAATGGTACATAAATGGAGATTTTTAGGCATATTTTTGGTATAATAATACCCATGAAAGAGCAAGAAAATGAATAGTAGGTGGAGATGGAAAAGTATTTATCGGTAACAACTTTGACCAAGTATCTGAAAATGAAATTCGATAAAGACCCTTACTTGGAACGGGTCTATTTAACTGGTCAAGTTTCCAACTTTCGTAAACGACCTACTCACCAATATTTCTCCCTAAAGGATGACCATGCAGTTATTCAAGCGACCATCTGGTCTGGGATTTATCAGAAATTAGGTTTTGACCTTGAAGAAGGAATGAAGATCAATGTGATTGGGCGTGTGCAGGTCTATGAACCTAGCGGTAGCTACTCCATCATTATTGAAAAGGCTGAGCCTGATGGGGTTGGGGCGCTTGCGATTCAGTTTGAACAACTCAAGAAAAAATTGACAGAAGAAGGCCTGTTTCAAGAACGCTTCAAGCAACCTCTTCCTCAATTTTCTAAGAGAATTGGTGTAGTGACCAGTCGTAGTGGAGCCGTTATTCGAGATATTATCACGACCGTCAGCAGACGTTTTCCTGGTGTCAATATCCTCCTCTATCCGACCAAGGTGCAAGGAGATGGAGCTGCGGAGGAAATTGCTCGAAATATTGCGCGTGCTAATCAACGGGACGATTTGGACTTACTGATTATTGGTCGTGGTGGTGGTTCCATTGAGGATCTCTGGGCCTTTAACGAAGAAATTGTGGTACGAGCTATTTTTGAATCTCGTCTGCCAGTTATTTCTAGTGTGGGGCATGAGACGGATGTGACCTTGGCGGATTTTGTGGCAGATAGACGGGCTGCGACGCCAACAGCTGCTGCTGAACTAGCAACACCAGTGACCAAGTTGGATCTATTAGCTCATTTGCAAAATCAGGAAAAAAGGATGGCAACAGCAGTCCGAAATGTTCTATCTAAGAAACAAGAAGCTTTGAAAAAATGCAGTCAGTCTGTTATCTTTAGACAGCCAGAGCGTTTGTATGATGGCTATTTGCAACGCTTGGACCAACTGCAACTGCGCTTAAAACAAAGTTTGCGCACACAGATTTCCGATAACAAACAGCTAGTACAAGCAAGGACACATCAACTGGTGCAATTATCACCTGTGACCAAAATCCAACGCTATCAAGACCGCCTAGGTCAGTTGGATAAGCTCCTACGTAGCCAAATGGCGCTGGTTTATGATGCCAAGGTTGCTGAAGTGAAAAGACTTTCAGAAGCCCTACTGATGTTGGATACCAGTCGAATCGTGGCGCGTGGTTATGCAATTGTCAAAAAAGAAGAGTCTGTAATCGATTCGGTTGAAGCTTTGAAGAAAAAAGACCAAGTGACGCTTTTGATGCGTGATGGTCGAGTAGAATTAGAGGTTAAAGATGTCAAAACAAAAGAAATTTGAGGAAAATCTAGCAGAACTGGAGACCATTGTCCAAAGTTTGGAAAATGGTGAAATTGCTCTGGAAGATGCGATTGCTGCCTTTCAAAATGGTATGGTCTTGTCAAAAGAACTTCAAGCGACGCTGGACAAGGCTGAAAAAACCTTGGTCAAGGTCATGCAAGAAGACGGAACAGAAAGTGATTTTGAATGAAAAAGCAAGAAAAATTAGCTCTTGTCGAATCTGTCTTGGAAGATTTTTATGGAGATCAGCAGTTTGCTTCTAGTTTGCGAGAGTCTGTTCTCTATTCTATTCATGCTGGTGGCAAACGTATTCGGCCTTTTCTTCTGTTAGAAGTTCTGGAAGCCTTGCAGGTGGCTATTAAACCAGCTCATGCGCAGGTGGCTGCGGCCTTGGAGATGATTCACACAGGGAGCTTGATTCATGATGACCTTCCTGCTATGGATGATGATGATTACCGTAGGGGACGCTTGACCAATCATAAGAAATTTGGTGAAGCTATGGCCATTTTGGCTGGAGATGCCTTGTTCCTAGATCCTTATGCCTTGATAGCGCAGGCAGATTTTCCAAGTCAAATCAAGGTGGACTTGATTGCCAACTTATCGCTTGCTTCAGGAAGTCTGGGAATGGTGGCAGGGCAAGTTTTGGACATGGAAGGTGAACAGCAGCATTTGTCTTTGGAAGAACTTCAGACCATTCATGCTAATAAGACTGGAAAATTACTAGCTTATCCCTTCCAAGCGGCTGCTATTATAGCCGAATTGGCACCTGAAATGCAGGCAAAGCTGAAAACTATTGGGGAATTGATTGGACTTGCTTTTCAAGTTCGAGACGATGTGCTGGATGTGACAGCTAGTTTTGAGGAGATTGGCAAGACACCACAAAAGGATTTGCAGGCAGAAAAATCAACCTATCCTGCTTTGTTGGGTTTGGAAGAGGCTATTGCCTTTTGTAACCAAACTCTGGATCAAGCTAATGCCAAATTAGAAGAAATTGCCCAGAAGGTTCCCTTTGAAATAGAATCGATTGTGAAAGTAGTAGAAAGTTTGAGAATCAATGGCTAAGGAAAGAGTGGATGTACTAGCTTATAAACAGGGCTTGTTTGAAACGCGAGAGCAGGCCAAGCGAGGTGTCATGGCTGGCCTAGTCGTAGCAGTTCTTAATGGAGAACGGTTTGACAAGCCAGGAGAGAAAATTCCAGATGACACCGAGCTAAAACTCAAGGGGGAGAAACTCAAGTATGTCAGCCGTGGTGGCTTGAAACTGGAGAAGGCCTTGCAGGTCTTTGAATTATCAGTGGAAGGGGCAACAACGATTGATATCGGTGCCTCTACTGGAGGTTTTACTGATGTCATGTTGCAAAATGGTGCTGAATTGGTCTTTGCAGTCGATGTTGGTACCAATCAGTTGGCTTGGAAATTACGCCAAGACCCAAGAGTAGTCAGCATGGAACAGTTCAATTTCCGCTATGCTGAAAAGACTGATTTCGAGCAGGAACCGAGCTTTGCCAGTATTGACGTGAGTTTCATTTCCCTAAGTCTGATTTTGCCGGCCTTACACCGTGTGTTATCTGATCAAGGTCAGGTCGTGGCTCTGGTTAAGCCCCAGTTTGAAGCAGGACGTGAGCAGATTGGAAAAAATGGAATCATTCGTGATGCCAAGGTCCATCAACATGTTCTTGAATCTGTCACAGCTATGGCAGTAGAGGAAGGTTTTTCAGTCCTTGGCTTGGACTTTTCTCCCATCCAAGGTGGTCATGGGAATATTGAGTTTTTAGCGTATTTGAAAAAAGAAGAGTCAGCAGGCAATCAAGTTCTTGCTGATATTGAAGAAGTAGTAGAGAGGGCGCATAGTCAATTTAAAAATGAATAAAAAAGAGAGACTTGAAAAAATTAGAAGATTTGTGACAGATTATCAAATCGGTACGCAAGAAGAAATTGTAGAACATTTGAAAGAGGCAGGCATCACTGCCACTCAGGCAACGGTATCACGAGATATCAAAGAACTAGGTATTGTCAAAATTCCTTTGAGAGATAATACCTATGTCTATGAATTACCAAAATCAATCGTGAAAAGTTTGCAACTGGCTGAAGATAATATTGAGTCAGCTGAATTGATGGATAAGATGATCAATCTCCAAGTTATCCCAGGAAATACAGCTTTTGTAAAAGCTCAGTTAACCGAGACTTTTGCGGATAAGATTTTTAGCTGTTTAGCTGATGATAGCTCGATTTTAGTCATTGCCAGAAGTGAAAGTCTAGCTGAGGAAATCTTTGAACAAGTAAAAAATTGGTAGGTCTATATGTTACTTGAAATTTCGATAAAAAACTTTGCCATTATTGAGGCTATTTCCCTCAATTTTGAAAAGGGGATGACTGTCCTGACTGGTGAAACGGGTGCAGGGAAGTCGATTATCATTGATGCTATGAATATGATGTTGGGAGCTCGTGCGACGACAGATGTTATTCGTCATGGTGCGCCAAAGGCAGAGATTGAGGGGCTTTTCTCAGTTGAGAATAGTCGTCTTTTGCAGGAAATTTTTGATGAGCAAGGTTTGGAAATGGGTGATGAGATTATCATTCGTCGAGAAATCTTGCAAAATGGTCGGAGTATTAGTCGTGTCAATGGCCAGATGGTTAATCTATCTGTTTTGCGTGCTATTGGGCAACATCTTGTGGATATACATGGTCAGCATGACCAAGAGGAGTTAATGCGTCCTCAACTGCATATTCAGATGTTGGATGAATTTGGCGATGTAGCTTTTTGGGAATTGAAAGAAACCTATCAAACGAGTTTTGATGCTTATCGAAAAATGCGTAAGCAGGTTCTGGAAGTCAAGAAAAACCAACAGGAACACAAGGCTCGTATTGAAATGTTGGAATTTCAAATGGCAGAGATTGAGGCAGCAAACTTGCGAGCTGGAGAAGACCTGGCTCTCAATCAAGAGCGTGATAAACTTCTCAATCATAAAAATATTGCGGATACGCTGACCAATGCCTATAGTATGTTGGACAATGAAGAGTTCTCGAGTCTGGCCAATGTTCGTTCGGCCATGAATGACATGGAAAGTGTTGAAGAGTACGACCCTGAATACCGTGAAATTTCAAGTTCTCTGTCTGAGACCTACTATGTCTTAGAAGACATTAGCAAGCGTTTAGAAGCTATCATTGAGGACCTTGATTTTGACGGCAATCGTCTCATGCAGGTTGAGAATCGTTTGGACCTCCTTCATACCATTACTCGTAAGTATGGTGGGACTGTAGACGATGTCATGCTTTATTTTGCCAAGATTACGGAAGAATACAATCTCTTGACAGGTAATAATCTTTCGTCTGAGGACATGGAAGCAGAGCTCAAGAAATTGGAAGTCAATCTTGTAGATTTGGCAGGTCAACTTGCCTCTGCTCGTCATGACTTGGCCCAGCAGCTAGAAGCAGAGATTAAACAAGAACTGCAAGACCTGTATATGGAAAAAGCCCAGTTTCAGGTTCGTTTTAGCAAGGGCAAATTCAGTCGTGAGGGAAATGAAATGGTTGAGTTTTATATTTCAACCAACCCTGGCGAAGATTTTAAACCCTTGGTTAAGGTTGCATCTGGCGGAGAATTGTCTCGCCTCATGTTAGCCATTAAGTCTGCCTTTTCACGTAAAGAAGGCAAGACCAGCATAGTCTTTGATGAGGTGGATACGGGAGTTTCAGGCCGTGTAGCTCAGGCGATTGCGCAGAAGATTCATAAGATTGGCCAGCATGGTCAGGTTCTGGCTATTTCCCATTTGCCACAAGTGATTGCGATTGCGGATTATCAATTCTTTATTGAGAAGATTAGTAATGACCATTCAACAGTTTCGACTGTTCGTCTCTTGACGGTTGAAGAGCGAGTGGAGGAAGTTGCTAAAATGTTGGCAGGTGATGATGTGACGGAAGCAGCCCTGACGCAAGCCAGAGAATTGTTGAGAAACAGGGAGAAATAAGATGACAGACTATTATGTAATTGGAGATGTTCACGGAAAAGCTGGAATGCTGGAAGACCTTCTCAAAACTTGGGATGGTCAGACCCAGTTGCTCTTTCTAGGGGATTTGATTGACCGTGGTGAGGATAGTCGCCGTGTTCTTGAAATGGTCAAGAACTTAGTGGACAATCAAGGGGCCATCTGTCTATCAGGAAACCACGAGTATATGTTTTTGACTTGGCTAGATGACCCAGAAGAAAGTTATGACCATTATCGTCGCAATGGTGGAGATACAACCATTAACTCTATCTTAGGTCGTCCCTTGGATGCACCGGTTGATGGAGTTGAGGATGCTAATCGTGTTGCCACCGAAGCAGCAGATTTGGTTGAATTCATTCGTCAAATGCCTTTTGTGGTAGAGACAGACAAGTATATCTTTGTTCACGCAGGTATTGATTTGACCTTGGATGACTGGCATGAAACCACAGATTACAAGAAAGTATGGCTTAGAAAACCATTCCACGAAGCCGAAAATCATACTGGAAAAACCATTGTCTTTGGCCATACCCCGGTTTATGGTTTGCTGAAGCAAGAGCGTGGTACTGCTGAGCTTTGGACTACAGAAGATGGTAAGATTGGGATGGACGGAGGAGCAGTCTACGGTGGTGTCCTTCATGGGATTGTCTTTACAGACCAAGGAATGACAGAACACCACTTTATCGAAAATGACGGCTTTGTTGCTGAAGATTAGTACTCCTAGCAGGGTATGGTCTTGTCAAAATGTCAAAAACAATTTATAATAAATAGATACCCTGAAAGGAAGAGAATCATGAACTTAGAAGAATTGAAAAAACGACAGGAGAAGATCCGTAACTTCTCTATTATCGCCCATATTGACCACGGGAAATCAACTCTAGCAGACCGCATTTTGGAAAAAACAGAGACCGTTTCAAGTCGTGAAATGCAGGCTCAGCTTTTGGATAGCATGGATTTAGAGCGAGAACGTGGGATTACCATTAAACTCAACGCCATCGAGCTGAATTATACTGCAAAAGATGGGGAAACTTATATTTTCCACTTGATTGACACGCCAGGGCACGTAGACTTTACCTATGAAGTTTCACGTTCGCTCGCTGCCTGTGAGGGTGCTATTTTGGTGGTCGATGCCGCTCAAGGTATTGAGGCTCAAACCCTTGCCAACGTTTATCTAGCCTTGGATAATGATTTGGAAATCATGCCAGTCATTAACAAAATTGACCTACCGGCTGCAGATCCAGAGCGCGTGCGTACAGAGATTGAAGATGTCATTGGTTTGGATGCCAGCGAAGCAGTCTTAGCATCTGCCAAGGCTGGTATCGGTATCGAAGAAATTCTCGAGCAAATCGTAGAAAAAGTGCCAGCGCCAACAGGTGATGTGACGGCACCACTGAAGGCCTTGATTTTCGACTCTGTTTACGATGCTTACCGTGGGGTTATACTCCAAGTGCGTGTTATGGATGGAGTGGTCAAACCTGGTGATAAGATTCAACTCATGAGTAATGGCAAGACCTTTGATGTGACGGAAGTCGGTATTTTTACTCCGAAAGCAGTTGGTCGTGATTTCCTTGCGACTGGTGATGTTGGTTATATTGCAGCATCTATTAAGACGGTTCAGGATACTCGTGTGGGTGATACAGTTACTTTGGCAACCAATCCTGCGGCTGAGCCATTACATGGCTACAAGCAGATGAATCCTATGGTCTTTGCGGGTCTCTATCCTATCGAGTCAAACAAGTACAATGACCTGCGTGAAGCGCTTGAAAAATTGCAACTGAATGATGCTAGTCTTCAGTTTGAACCAGAAACATCTCAGGCACTTGGATTTGGTTTCCGTTGTGGTTTCCTTGGACTTCTCCATATGGATGTTATCCAAGAACGTTTGGAACGTGAGTTCAACATTGACCTCATCATGACAGCTCCGTCTGTTATTTACAAAGTTAATTTGACCGATGGTGAGTCTATGGATGTGTCTAACCCATCTGAGTTCCCAGACCCAACTAAGATTGCGACCATTGAAGAGCCTTATGTTAAAGCGCAAATAATGGTACCACAGGAGTTCGTCGGAGCAGTGATGGAGCTAGCTCAGCGCAAGCGAGGGGACTTTGTGACTATGGACTATATCGATGATAACCGTGTCAATGTTATCTATCAAATTCCACTGGCTGAAATCGTCTTTGACTTCTTTGATAAGCTTAAGTCTTCAACTCGTGGTTATGCAAGCTTTGACTACGAATTGTCAGAGTATCGCCCATCTAAGCTAGTGAAAATGGATATCCTTCTCAACGGAGACAAGGTGGATGCCCTCAGCTTTATCGTTCACAAGGATTTTGCTTACGAACGTGGGAAACTCATCGTTGATAAGCTCAAGAAAATCATCCCTCGTCAACAATTCGAGGTACCAATTCAAGCAGCTATTGGACACAAGATTGTGGCTCGTACTGATATCAAGGCCCTTCGTAAAAACGTACTTGCCAAGTGTTATGGTGGTGACGTTTCTCGTAAACGTAAACTCCTTGAAAAACAAAAAGCTGGTAAGAAGCGCATGAAAGCTATCGGATCAGTAGAAGTCCCACAAGAAGCCTTCCTCAGCGTCTTGAGTATGGATGAAGAGTAAGTTATCAGAATTGTTTTTCTTGTTAATAGGAAATTTATATAAGAATCAATCGTAAAGCAGGCTTAAATGGTCTGCTTTTTTAATTTCTAGAACAGAAAAAATGTTTGGAGTGTTTGTTTATATGTTTGTTTTTACGCAACAAACTACAAAAACAACAAAAATATAAAAAAGAGACAAAAAACAACAGAAAAATATTGACAACGATTTCATATAGTGTTATACTTATAGCATAAAGTTAATGGAAAGAAGGGAAAACCTTATGGGATTAGATCATTTCTTTGACAAAAACCTTGTGTTTTGCTTAGAAGCGGATAATCAAGAACATCTCTTTGATCAGGTTGCAACTTTATTGGAAGAACGAGAAATCGTAACTCCAACCTATCGTGAAGCCTTGATCACGCGTGAAAAGTCATTTCCAACTGGCTTAGATATGGAATTTTTGGGTAAGGATTTGCCGAATGTGGCTATTCCTCATACAGATATTGTTCATAATCTAGCTGAAAAAGTTGTGGTCGTTCGATTAGATAAACCTGTGACCTTCCACAATATGATTGCGCCAGATAAGGAAGTAGAAGTATCCTTACTCTTCTTTATCATTAATAACTCAAGTTCAAGTCAAACAAACATTCTTGCTCAGTTGATGGACTTCTTTACTGGAAATGGTCATCTTGAAGACCTATCAAAAATTTCTGAACCAGAAGCCCTCTATGCTTATATAGCTGAAGCAATCGCTTAATCTTGTCTATTAAAAATATTAAATCGGAGGAAATCCATATGATTAAAATTCTTGCTGCCTGCGGTGCAGGTGTTAACTCAAGCCACCAAATTAAAAGTGCTCTTGAAGAAGAACTTTCAAACCGTGGTTTTGATGTTCACTGTGATGCAGTCATGGTAAAAGACGTTAACGAAGATCTTATCAAAGGTTATGACATCTTCACACCAATTGCTGCTACAGATCTTGGTTTTGACCCAGGTATTCCAGTTATCGAAGCTGGACCAATCTTATTCCGTATTCCAGCTATGAGTGCTCCAGTATTTGACAATATTGAAGCAGCTATCAAAGAACACGGATTAAGCTAATTATCAATTTGTTAACATTCATATAACATAAAAAAGGGAGGAACTGTTATGGATGCAATCTTTGGCCTAATCAAAGAATTTTTCACACCTATCTTAGATATGGGTGGACCTGTCATCATGTTAATCATTTTGACAGTATTGGCTTTACTTTTTGGAGTGAAATTCTCCAAAGCGCTTGAAGGTGGTATCAAACTTGCCATCGCTCTTACAGGTATCGGTGCCATCATCGGTATGCTAAATACTGCTTTCTCAGCATCACTAGCAAAATTCGTTGAAAACACTGGTATCCAATTGAGTATCACTGACGTTGGTTGGGCACCACTTGCAACAATCACTTGGGGATCTGCTTGGACACTATACTTTTTGCTCATCATGTTGATTGTCAACATAGTGATGCTAGCTATGAAGAAAACTGATACACTTGACGTTGATATCTTTGATATCTGGCACTTGTCTATCACAGGTCTTTTGATTAAATGGTATGCAGACAACAACGGTGTGAGCCAAGGGGTTTCACTCTTGATTGCTACAGCAGCTATCGTCCTTGTCGGTGTGTTGAAAATTATCAACTCTGACTTGATGAAACCTACATTTGATGACCTTCTTAACGCTCCAAGTTCATCTCCAATGACTTCAACTCACATGAACTACATGATGAACCCAGTTATCATGGTTTTGGATAAGATTTTTGAAAAATTCTTCCCAGGTCTTGATAAATATGACTTTGATGCTGCTAAATTGAACAAGAAAATTGGTTTCTGGGGATCTAAATTCTTCATCGGTTTCATTCTTGGTATTGTTATCGGTATTATGGGAACTCCACATCCAATTGCAGGGGTTGCAGATGCAGATAAATGGCGTCTTGTTATCAGAGGATGGTTGTCTCTTGGTTTGACTGCCGGTGTATCTTTGGAACTCTTCTCACTTATCGGTTCATGGTTCATTGCAGCCGTAGAACCACTATCACAAGGTATTACAAACGTTGCTACTAAACGTCTTCAAGGACGTAAATTCAATATCGGTCTTGACTGGCCATTCATCGCTGGTCGTGCTGAAATCTGGGCTTGTGCCAACGTACTTGCACCAATCATGTTGATTGAAGCAGTGCTTCTTTCAAAAGTCGGAAATGGTATCTTGCCACTTGCCGGTATCATCGCTATGGGTGTTACTCCAGCTCTCTTGGTTGTAACACGTGGTAAATTGCTCCGTATGATTATCTTCGGAACACTCTTGTTGCCACTCTTCCTTCTTTCAGGTACACTTATCGCACCATTTGCAACAGAACTTGCTAAAGGTGTAGGTGCCTTTCCAGCAGGTGTGAGCGAAACTCAATTGATCACTCACTCAACTCTTGAAGGACCAATCGAAAAACTTCTTGGTTGGACAATTGGTAACACTACAACAGGTGATATCAAAGCAATCCTTGGTGCAGTAGTCTTCCTTGTATTCTATATCGGTATCTTTGCATGGTACAGAAAACAAATGATCAAACGTAACGAAGAGTACGCAGCAAAAGCAAAATAATGCGCTCCTATAAAATGTAAATTGTTAAAGCTAGGTTGTCATTTTCCTGATAGGAGTGACAGCCTAGTTTTTTATAAACTATCAAGAAATCGGAGAAAATAATGGTAATTGAATTAAAATCAGAACAATTAAGAGTTCAATTTAACAGTTTTGGTGGGGCTCTTTCTTCTATAAAAGATGCTGAGGGACTTGAGTATTTGTGGCAAGGGGATGCTACTTATTGGAGTGGACAAGCTCCTGTTCTCTTTCCCATTTGTGGTTCATTGAGAGAGGATACAGCACTTTATATAGATGATAATGGACAAGAAAGTAAAGGAAAGATTCCTCGTCATGGTTTGGTTCGTAAGAAAGAATTTGAATTAGTTGAACAGACAGACAAGAGTGTAACTTTTGCAATTGAAGATGATGAGAATAGCTATCAAAACTATCCTTATCATTTCCGCCTAGAAATCACTTATATCCTTACTGGCAAGACAGTACGAACTCAATACAAAATATTTAATAAAGAAACTAGCAAGGTCATGCCTTACTTTATTGGTGGACATCCAGGATTTAATTGTCCTCTGCTTGATGATGAAGTCTATGAAGATTATTATCTAGAGTTTGAGAAAGAAGAGACTTGCTCTGTTCCTCGTCCTTTCCCAGAAACAGGTATGCTTGATTTTCAAGATAGAAGTCCATGGCTAGAGGGGCAAAAAGAAATAGATCTTAATTATGATCTTTTCAGCACAGATGCAGTCACCTTAGATGAATTGCAATCTAGAACAATTGCCCTTCGTTCTCGTAAACATGATAAGGGATTGAAAGTGCACTTTGCAGAGTTTCCAAACCTCATTATATGGTCAACTTTGAATAAAGGACCTTTCATTGCTTTTGAACCATGGTCTGGCTTGTCAACATCCCTTGAAGAAGGAGATCATCTAGAAGATAAGAAGAATGTTCGCCTCCTAGAACCTGGTCAAGTGGATCAAATTGGTTTTGATATCGAAATCTTTTAGATAAAAAGCCACAAAAACAAACATTAATTGTTGACTTTTTTAGAAAATAGGAGTATATTATGTTTGTAAGCAACAAATGATGTTTGCAACAAACAAATAATCGCTTGTTATATTTTCTTTCGTGGAGAAAGATTATTTCTAGGAAACGGATTTCCTAAACTTGAATAAGGTGTCATTCATCTCATTCAATCCAATTTGTCAATAAAGTGCTAGAAAGCTTTTGTAGGTAAACATCTAACCATAAAAGTCTTTACTAGCCTAGAAAAATAAAAAGGAGTATACAATATGTCTATTGTTATCGGTGCAGATGCTGCAGGTTTAAGATTGAAAGAAGTTGTGAAAGACTTCTTGGAAAAAGAAAACTTCCACGTTGTGGATGTTACAGCTGAAGGTCAAGACTTTGTTGATGTGACTCTTGCTGTTGCTGCAGAAGTAAACAAAGAAGAACAAAACCTTGGTATCGTGATTGATGCCTATGGAGCTGGTCCATTTATGGTCGCAACTAAGATCAAAGGAATGGTTGCTGCAGAAGTTTCTGATGAACGTTCAGCTTATATGACTCGTGGACACAACAACTCACGTATGATCACTATGGGTGCACAACTTGTTGGTGATGAATTGGCTAAAAACATTGCTAAAGGATTTGTTAACGGTAAATACGACGGTGGTCGTCACCAAATTCGTGTTGATATGTTGAACAAAATGTGCTAATTAGATTACAGTAAGAAAGGTAAGTTAAAAATGAGAATTGCAATTGGATGTGACCACATCGTAACAGATGAAAAAATGGCGGTTTCAGAATTTTTGAAATCAAAAGGATATGAAGTTATTGACTTTGGTACATACGACCATACACGTACTCACTACCCAATCTTTGGTAAAAAAGTAGGGGAAGCTGTAACTAGCGGTCAAGCTGATCTTGGGGTATGTATCTGTGGTACTGGTGTTGGTATCAACAACGCTGTAAATAAAGTTCCTGGTGTTCGTTCTGCCTTGGTTCGTGATATGACTACAGCTCTATATGCCAAAGAACAATTGAATGCTAACGTTATCGGTTTTGGTGGTAAGATTACTGGTGAATTGCTCATGTGTGACATCATCGAAGCTTTCATCCATGCTGAATACAAACCATCTGAAGAAAATAAAAAATTGATTGCGAAAATTGAACATGTTGAAAGCCACAATGCTCAACAAACAGACGCAAACTTCTTCACTGAATTCCTTGAAAAATGGGATCGCGGAGAATACCACGACTAAGAGGTGACCTATGATTTTAACAGTCACAATGAACCCATCCATCGATATTTCCTATCCTTTGGATGAGTTGAAGATTGATACTGTCAATCGTGTGGTAGATGTAACCAAAACGGCTGGTGGTAAGGGACTCAATGTTACCCGAGTACTTTCAGAATTTGGGGATTCTGTTCTTGCTACTGGTTTAGTGGGTGGCAAACTTGGTGAGTTTTTGGTTGAACATATCGATGATCAAGTAAAGAAAGATTTCTTCTCAATTCAGGGAGAAACTCGTAACTGTATCGCTATTCTCCACGGAGACAACCAAACAGAAGTTCTTGAAAAAGGTCCTGTAGTATTGGAACAGGAAGGTAAAGACTTTTTGGAACATTTCAAAAATCTTCTGGAGTCAGTTGAAGTAGTAGCTATCTCAGGTAGTTTACCAGCTGGTCTTCCAGTTGATTACTATGCGAGCTTGGTAGAACTTGCTAATCAAGCTGGCAAGCCTGTTGTCTTGGACTGCTCTGGTGCAGCACTTCAGGCGGTTCTTGAATCACCACATAAACCAACAGTCATCAAACCAAATAATGAGGAATTATCCCAGCTTCTTGGAAAAGAAGTTTCTGAGGATTTGGATGAATTAAAAGAGGTCCTTCAAGAACCTTTGTTTGCAGGTATTGAATGGATTATCGTTTCACTTGGTTCCAACGGTGCCTTTGCCAAACATGGTGATATTTTCTACAAGGTCGATATTCCTAGAATTCAGGTGGTCAACCCTGTTGGATCTGGAGACTCTACTGTGGCAGGAATTTCTTCAGGACTTCTTCACAAAGAATCGGATGCAGAATTACTCATCAAGGCAAATGTCCTTGGTATGCTCAATGCTCAAGAAAAAATGACTGGTCATGTCAACATGGCCAACTATCAAGCTCTATATGATCAATTAATAGTAAAAGAGGTATAAAATGGCTTTAACAGAACAAAAACGTGCACGCTTAGAAAAACTTTCTGATGAAAATGGTATCATCTCAGCTCTTGCATTTGACCAACGTGGTGCTTTGAAACGCCTCATGGCTCAACACCAAACAGAAGAACCAACAGTGGCTCAAATGGAAGAACTGAAAGTTTTGGTAGCAGATGAATTGACTAAATACGCATCATCTATGCTTCTTGACCCTGAGTATGGACTTCCAGCAACTAAAGCTCTTGATGAAAAAGCTGGTCTTCTCCTTGCTTATGAAAAAACAGGTTATGACACAACAAGCACAAAACGCTTGCCAGACTGCTTGGATGTTTGGTCTGCAAAACGTATTAAAGAAGAAGGTGCAGATGCAGTTAAATTCTTGCTTTACTATGACGTAGATAGCTCAGACGAACTCAACCAAGAAAAACAAGCTTACATCGAACGCATCGGTTCTGAATGTGTGGCTGAAGATATCCCATTCTTCCTTGAAATCCTTGCTTACGATGAAAAAATTGCGGATGCAGGTTCTGTAGAATACGCTAAAGTAAAACCACACAAAGTTATTGGTGCTATGAAAGTTTTCTCAGACCCACGCTTTAACATTGATGTCTTGAAAGTTGAAGTTCCTGTTAACATTAAATATGTTGAAGGCTTCGCTGAAGGTGAAGTAGTATATACACGTGAAGAAGCAGCAGCCTTCTTCAAAGCCCAAGATGAAGCAACTAACTTGCCATATATCTACTTGAGTGCTGGTGTATCAGCTAAACTCTTCCAAGATACTCTTGTATTTGCTCATGAATCAGGTGCAAACTTTAACGGTGTTCTTTGTGGCCGTGCTACATGGGCTGGATCAGTTGAAGCTTACATCAAAGATGGTGAAGCAGCAGCTCGCGAATGGCTTCGCACAACTGGTTTTGAAAATATTGACGAGCTCAACAAAGTTCTTCAAACAACAGCAACTTCATGGAAAGAACGTGTGTAGCACTCAAATTGTGAAAATAACTTCAGTCTAGGGATAGAAATATCTCTAGACTTTTTTGATGACGTAAAAATAACCTTGAGTTAGTTATCCTCAAGGTTATACTCTTCGAAAATCTCTTCAAAGTACGTCAGCGTCGCCTTACCGTATATATATGTAACTGACTGCGTCAGTTCTATCCATAACCTCAAAGCAGTGCTTTGAGCAGCCAGCGGCTAGCTTCCTAGTTTGCTCTTTGATTTTCATTGAGTATTAGATAAAATATATAAGAAGGAATGCAAGTTAATCGTGATATTCTCCACGATCCCACTTGGCATTCTCTTCATCGAAGATATGATCATTGGCAGCTACATCTGGGCTCACTTCAGATAGTTTATCAATTTTCGCAATCAATTCCTCTTTTTCAGGACTTGGTTTGTATTTGGTATTGATAAATTCATCTACAATGTTGTTAATGAAATTGATACCTAGGATAGCACCACCGAAAGCAACAATATTAGCATTGAGATTTTCACGAGCGGAACGAGCAGTCGCAACATCTCCGACAAGTACAACTCGAGTTCCAGGAACTTTATCAGCAGATACAGCAATTCCAACACCTGTACCGCAAAGGGCAACTCCAAAGTCAGCCCGTCCATTGACGACTTCCTCTGCAATTAAGCGACCATAAATAGGATAGTGGGTACGGACGAAATCATAAGTACCAACATCAATGATTTCATGACCTTGTTCTTTTAGGTGTTTTGAAATCTTCATCTTCACATCTGTTACAATGTGATCACAACCGAGAGCAATTTTCATGGGAATACCTCCTAGCAGAGCTTGTTCAGCATATCAATGCGAACTTGGTGACGGCCAGCATCATAGTTGTGCTCAAGAAAGGTTTTGACTATTTCAACTGCTAAAATATCACCTGTAATTCCAGAACCAATTGTAATGATTGGAGTAGAATTGTGTCGAATAGTCATCATGGCAGAGTGTTCATCGGAAACAGCGGCGCAGATAATACCTTTAAACTTATTAGCAGGCATAAAAGAATGTCCAAACTTGTCAAAAAGAATAGCACGAGCTTGCTTATATTTTCTAAACTCTGTAATAGCATTGACAGTAGAATCAACGAAATCCGCAGAACCTTGTGTAGAGTTGAGATCAATTACTTCATAACCAGAATGAAGCAGATAGTGTTTGACGGTTTCTTTCAGTTGGAAACCATCTTGGTCAGTAGCTAAAATAACTTTCATAAGAACCTTCTTTCTTTAGCTATCCAAAAGCATGCAATGAAAGATCATTGTTGACGATATAGAAGATATATTATGTCTTCAAATATAGTATAGTCCTTGTAAAATTATTTGTCAAGGATTCATAAAAACTAGCTGAAAAATTTTTTCTCCAGCTAGTTTTGGCATTTATTGACCCAATTTCTGATATCGGTTAAATCATAGTTAATCTCAGATTGATGGGCTACCTGGCTGAGTGTAATAGAAGTCAGGGTTGCAACTAAAGTGTTTTCAATAATATCAAGAGAGTTGGTTACAACACATCTTTTAGCCTTTTTACTTTCCTCGTTGCCTAAGAATTTTTTTAGAAGATTTTGACTTTCAAAGATTCGATTTTTTCCTTCTATAGCTACAAATACATCGTAAAAGGTGATTTGGCTGAGGGGTTTAGAAAGAGCAACGCCTCCATTTTTCCCTCTAACGGATTTAACCAACCCTTCGTTGTCTAATAGTTTTATAATTTTTTTCAAATAAGAATCTGAAACTTCTAGCCGTTCACTCAAGGAAATTGTATTGATATATTTTCCTTCAGGGAGCTGATCTAACATGAGTAAGACATAGACTGACTGTTCCCAACCTGATGACAATCGCATGTTTGTACCTCCATATAAAAAGATAATGATTATCCACAATTACCAGTATAGTCTTTTTTTGTTTTTTTCTCAATACATAGGAGTTTAAAAAAATAATCTTGGAATTTTTTGATAAATCTCTTGACATTCATTTTTAAAAGAGTAGAATAAAAGACAAAAAATATCATCAATATCTTTTGAAAGAAGGGTAAAAAATGAAACGAGGTTCAAATTTTATTTTTTTGATTTCTATATTACTTACCACACTTTTTATGGGGTCGTCTTTTCCAACTGGGAAATATCTTATAGTAGTTGAAAAGACTCCTCCATTATTACTTGGGGGTGTTCGATTTATTATTGCTGGGTTAGTGATGTTGGTATTATCATTTTTATTTGGCAAGGGAGGGACTATCATCCCTAAAAGTCAAGGTAGCAAGATAAAGGGGGTTATACTGGTTGTGACTATCGGGCTCTTACAGACAGCTGGAACCATGGGATTTCTTAATCTTGCCCTAGCTCATGATGTGTCATCATCGATGTCTTCCATTATCTTATTTACGAATCCTCTTTGGTTAGCTTTCTTAGCGCATTTTTTGTTAAAGGATACATTGACTTTTCAGAAGATAAGTGCCTTAGTATTAGGTGTGGCTGGAGTTGTTACTTGTATTGGACTAGATGTATCTGCGTTTAGTTTAGGTGCTTTGTTTGCTTTACTTGGTTCATTTTGTTGGTCGGTCAATACAGTTGTCACCAAGAAAATTCCTTTTGATAATGGTCCGTGGATATTTACAGCTTGGCAATTGTTATTAGGTGGGGTCTTCCTTTACTTATTCTCAATACCTGTGCATGAAAGTTATAACTTTCTAAATTTAGGATTTTGGGGCTGGGTTTGGTTTATATGGTTAATTATTCCTGCGTCTGTTGGTTCGTTTGGACTGTGGTTTTATAGTCTGGGACAAAGGGGAGCAACAGTAGCCAGCAGTTTCTTGTTTTTAGTTCCAGTATTTTCAACTATCTTTTCTATTATGGGCTTACATGAGCCATTTACATTGAATTTGGTTCTTGGGGGTTCGATGGTTGTGTTAGCATTGGTATTGGTGAACTGGAAAGTCAAGGGAGAAGAGGAGTAGTCTATGGAAGTTGGAAATGATATTGTTATTCAAAGTGGGACACAATGGAGTTTTGGTAATGGTGTAGCTCAACATTTTGATGAGCATGTTAGACAATCCATTACTTTATATGATGAAGGACATGACCTTGTTTGTCATCTAAGCGATTTTTTTATTCGTGACCATTCCTTATGTTATGAGCTAGGCTCTGCAACGGGTAATCTGATTGGTAAATTATACCAGCGTCACAAGTCTAAAAAAGAAATTCGTTTTATCGGGATAGAAGAGATTCCAGAAATGAATCAAGTGGCACAATCAAAATTTCCTGAACTTGAATTCATAACAAGCTCCGTGGAGGAAGCCAGGTTAGAACCCAGCGATTTAATTATTAGCTATTATTTCCTTCAGTTTATTCTTCCAGACAAGAGAATAAAGATTTTATCAAAAATATACGAATCGTTAGTTGAAGGTGGAGCGTTTATTCTATTTGAGAAAGAAATCATTACAGATCCGAAGGTAAATAAGTTGATAGTTTCCAATTATATTAAATTTAAGCAGGAACATGGATTTAGTCCAGAAGAAATTCTATCTAAGCAATTGAGCTTGGAGGGAGTTATGATTAACCACACTCATGCTGAAAATAAAGAAATGTTAAAGAGTGCTGGATTTCATCATGTAGAAACGATAATGAGATATGGAGAGTTCAATGGATACATTTGTTTTAAATGAAGATAATCACAAAAAATGGGAAGAATTACACGCCCAATCATCAAAAACAGAGACACGCTTAGTTCCTAATGATGCAGTTCAAAAGATTTTTTCTTTGAGAAATCAAATCGTTACTCAAAACGATGAGTGTAGGGTATTAGAAGTTGGTTGTGGTTTTGGAAGGAATCTTTACTATTTAATTGAAAATCATTATGCGGATACTTATTGTGGTGTAGATTTAACAAAAGAGGCCGCTGATAGTGCAAAACGATTATTGACTAAGTCATTTCCACAATTTAATTGTCATATAACACAGACAGATGTAGGTAAAGGTTTAGATTTTCCTGACAACCATTTCGATTCTATATTTGATATAATGTCTGCGATTACATTTATAGTGGATGAAAAAGATAGACAGAACTATTTTTCAGAGGTAAAAAGGATGTTGAAAACAGGAGGAATGTATTATTTTTATTGTCCACGGAAAGATGGAATTTTCCGAGACGCAATTCCTGATAATTCTTTACTAGAAAAAGGTTATATACGTAGAAAACTAGATTCAATGTTAGAAAGAGTTTATACAGAAAGTGAGTTAATTGAATTATTGGCTCCTATGCGTCTTGTAAAATTAGAAATCGGTTCAAAACATACTAGAGCTTTTGGTGATGAGTTATTTATCAGGAATAATGGATTTTGGTTTGGAGCTTTCAAAAAAATATAGAGTGATTAGTACACTTGTTTTTGAATTGAGATGAAATTTTCTGCGCTATAAACACTTGTTTTCTAATTTTGTTTACGGTTTTATTTTTTGATAAAAACATGCGGAAAAAAAATAAAAAAGTTGCATGTAAAGGTTTACAAAATAACTTACTTGTGCTATACTTAAATCACAAGTTAATACAAGGTGAGTGTTACTAAGTAATATTAGGCATGATCACAGGTGAATTAGAAATCGACTGATTTTCTAGTTCATTTGTGGTCATTTTTTGTAATAATATACCTTTAAGATATAAAAGGAGGTTGACATGTATCGAATTCTAAATCCAATGAATCACAATGTCTCGCTTGTCAGAAATGATAAAGGAGAAGAAGTGATTGTGATTGGTAAGGGGATTGCATTTGGAAAGAAGAAGGGAGATTTGATTGCTGAACATCAGGTTGAGAAAATCTTTCGGATGAAGACGGAAGAGTCCAGAGAAAACTTTATGGCTCTCCTCAAAGATGTTCCGCTTGATTTTATCACAGTGACTTATGAAATCATTGATAAGCTATCAAAGAAATATCATTATCCGATTCAAGAGTATCTCTACGTAACCTTGACAGATCATATTTACTGTTCTTACCAAGCTCTAGCACAAGGAAGGTACAAGGATAGTAATTTGCCAGATATTTCTGCCAAGTATCCTGTCGCTTTTCAAATCGCAAATGAAGCTTTTGAAATTTACCGTCAGAAGCTAGCGGATCATTTTCCTGAGGACGAAATTATTCGGATTGCTTATCATTTCATCAATGCCGAAGGCGAGAATGAAGTAGAAGTAGTTAAGTCAATTGATAAGAGGAAAGAAATTCTCAGGAATGTTGAAGAAGTTTTAACGGACTATGCAATTCAACGAACCAAAGAGAATAACCATTTCTATGATCGCTTTATGATCCATTTGAATTATTTCTTGGATTATTTAGACAGATCTAGAGATGATAACCAATCACTTCTGGATATGGAAGATCATATTAAACAATCCTATCCAAAAGCCTTCGAGATTGGTTCTAAGATCTATGATGTGATTACGCAACATACGGGTCTTGATTTGTATAAAAGTGAACGAGTTTATCTAGTTCTACATATCCAACGTTTATTGTCATAAAAATTTAATTAAAACTATATAAGGAGAATTCTATCATGAATAGAGAAGAAGTAACATTGTTAGGTTTTGAAATCGTAGCCTATGCTGGCGATGCTCGTTCAAAACTATTGGAAGCCTTGAAGGCTGCTGAAGCTGGTGATTTTGAAAAAGCGGACGCTCTGGTAGAGGAAGCTGGTTCTTGCATTGCTGAAGCTCATCATGCGCAAACAAGTCTATTGACTAAGGAAGCTTCTGGTGAGGACTTAGCGTATAGTGTGACCATGATGCATGGTCAAGATCACTTGATGACAACTATTTTGTTAAAAGATTTGATGCACCATTTAATTGAACTGTACAAGAGAGGAGTTAAATAATGAATAAACTAATTGCATTTATTGAGAAAGGAAAACCTTTCTTTGAGAAATTATCTCGTAATATCTATCTTCGTGCTATTCGTGATGGTTTCATTGCAGGTATGCCTGTTATTCTCTTCTCAAGTATCTTTATCTTGATTGCCTTTGTACCAAACTCATGGGGCTTTAAATGGTCTGATGAAGTTGTAGCCTTTCTGATGAAACCTTATAGCTATTCTATGGGTATTCTGGCTCTCTTGGTAGCTGGTACAACAGCTAAGTCATTGACTGACTCAGTAAACCGTAGCATGGAGAAAACCAATCAAATCAACTATATGTCAACATTGTTGGCAGCAATTGTTGGTTTGTTGATGTTGGCAGCTGATCCTATCGAAAATGGTCTAGCTACTGGATTCTTGGGGACAAAAGGTTTGCTTTCAGCCTTCCTTTCAGCCTTTGTTACCGTAGCAATCTATAAGGTTTGTGTTAAGAACAACGTCACTATTCGTATGCCTGACGAAGTTCCACCTAATATCTCACAAGTATTTAAAGATGTGATTCCATTCACTCTATCAGTAGTTTCTCTTTATGCTCTTGATTTACTAGCTCGTCATTTTGTTGGTGCAAGCGTAGCTGAATCAATTGGTAAATTCTTCGCACCACTCTTCTCTGCAGCTGATGGCTATCTAGGTATTACCATTATCTTTGGTGCCTTTGCCTTCTTCTGGTTTGTTGGTATCCATGGTCCATCTATCGTTGAACCTGCTATCGCGGCTATTACCTATGCAAATGCCGAAGTCAACTTGAACCTTCTCCAACAAGGCATGCACGCTGACAAGATTCTTACTTCTGGTACACAAATGTTTATCGTTACCATGGGTGGTACTGGTGCGACACTAGTTGTTCCATTCATGTTCATGTGGTTAACAAAATCAAAACGTAACCGTGCAATCGGTCGTGCTTCAGTAGTTCCAACCTTCTTTGGTGTAAATGAACCAATCTTGTTTGGTGCACCTCTTGTACTGAATCCAATCTTCTTCATTCCATTTATCTTTGCTCCAATCGCGAACGTTTGGATCTTCAAATTCTTTATTGAAACACTTGGAATGAACTCATTTACTGCTAATCTACCATGGACAACTCCAGCTCCACTAGGTCTAGTTCTTGGTACTAACTTCCAAGTTCTATCATTCATTCTTGCTGCCCTTCTAATTGTGGTTGACGTTGTCATTTACTATCCATTCCTTAAAGTCTATGATGAACAAATTCTTGAAGAAGAACGTTCAGGTAAGTCTAATGATGAATTGAAAGAAAAAGTTGCTGCAAACTTCAACACTGCAAAAGCAGATGCTATTCTTGAAAAAGCTGGTGTAGAAGCAGCACAAAATACAATCACTGAAGAAACAAATGTCTTGGTTCTTTGTGCAGGTGGAGGGACAAGTGGACTTCTTGCAAATGCTTTGAATAAGGCAGCTGCAGAATACAATGTTCCTGTGAAAGCAGCAGCAGGTGGCTATGGTGCTCACCGTGAAATGTTGCCAGAGTTTGATCTTGTTATCCTTGCCCCTCAAGTTGCTTCAAACTTTGAAGATATGAAAGCAGAAACAGATAAACTCGGTATTAAACTTGCCAAGACAGAAGGTGCTCAATACATCAAATTAACCCGTGATGGAAAAGGTGCTCTAGCGTTTGTACAAGCTCAATTCGATTAACGATAGGGACTGTGAAACAGTCTCCTCTCGTTACGGAAATCGCTATGGCGAATTTCCTAATCGCCTTGTTAATTCGTCGGTAAAAAGATATCGTTTTTACCTCCTCATGTCACAATTCGATTAATAATAGGGACTATAAAACAGTCTCCTATCGTTACGGAAGTCGCTATGGCGAATTTCCTAATTGCCTTGTTAATTCGTCGGTAAAAAGATATTGTTTTTACCTTCTCACGTCACAATTCGGTGACTTAGTACAAGAAGTGAGATGGAGAAGGATGGCTCACTGACTCCTCTCCTCTCACTTTTACTTTATTTTAAATCAAGAAATAGGTGAAAAAAATGACAAAAACATTACCAAAAGACTTTATTTTCGGTGGCGCAACAGCTGCCTATCAAGCAGAAGGTGCTACACATACTGATGGTAAAGGACCAGTAGCGTGGGATAAATATCTTGAAGATAACTACTGGTACACTGCAGAACCAGCCAGTGACTTTTACAATCGATATCCAGTTGACCTAAAGCTAGCAGAAGAGTATGGTGTCAATGGTATTCGAATTTCTATTGCTTGGTCACGTATTTTCCCAACCGGTTACGGTCAAGTAAATCAGAAAGGTGTTGAGTTTTATCATAATTTATTTGCAGAGTGTCACAAACGTCATGTTGAGCCCTTTGTAACTCTTCATCACTTTGACACACCAGAAGCTCTCCACTCAAATGGCGACTTCTTAAACCGTGAAAATATTGAACACTTTGTAGACTACGCTGCATTCTGTTTTGAAGAATTCTCAGAAGTAAACTATTGGACAACCTTTAATGAAATTGGACCAATCGGTGATGGTCAATACTTGGTTGGTAAATTCCCTCCAGGTATTCAGTACGACCTTGCCAAAGTTTTCCAATCGCACCACAATATGATGGTGTCTCATGCACGCGCGGTAAAATTGTATAAAGAGAAAGGCTATAAAGGCGAAATCGGTGTCGTGCACGCTCTCCCAACCAAGTACCCACTTGATCCTGAAAATCCTGCAGATGTTATTGCGGCAGAGTTGGAGGACATTATCCATAACAAATTTATCTTGGATGCAACTTATCTGGGTCACTACTCTGAAAAGACTCTGGCAGGGGTAGAGACTATCTTGGCTACCAATGGTGGTAGCTTAGATCTTCGCGAAGAAGATTTCGAAGTATTAGAAGCCGCAAAAGACTTGAATGACTTCCTAGGAATTAATTACTATATGAGTGATTGGATGGAAGCATTTGATGGAGAGACTGAAATCATCCATAATGGTAAAGGTGAAAAAGGAAGCTCTAAGTACCAAATCAAAGGTGTTGGTCGTCGTGTAGCTCCGGATTATGTACCACGTACGGACTGGGATTGGATTATCTATCCTCAAGGTTTGTATGATCAAATCATGCGCGTGAAGAAAGATTATCCTAACTACAAGAAGATTTACATCACTGAAAATGGACTTGGTTATAAAGATGAGTTTGTCGATAACACTGTTTACGATGATGGCCGTATTGATTATGTGAAACAACACTTGGAAGTCTTGTCTGACGCTATTGCAGATGGTGCTAATGTAAAAGGTTACTTCATTTGGTCATTGATGGATGTCTTCTCATGGTCAAATGGGTATGAGAAACGTTATGGTCTCTTTTATGTAGACTTTGAAACGCAAGAACGTTATCCGAAGAAATCAGCTCACTGGTACAAGAAAGTAGCGGAAACTCAAGTGATTGAGTAGTAGAATTAGTAATTAGATATAGAATTTTAGTGAGGCAAAAAGATGTTCAAAGATTTTATCCAATCTATTTATGAAAAAGTTTATATTATAAATTTCGAAAAATGTTCTCAAATACCGTATTTGACGAATGAAGAATTGAAAAGTCTTGGAAAATGGTATGTCTCGACTGGTAAAGAATGGATTTGTCATTCAGATTATGAGCTGGAAGAATTTAAAAATCTGTTTTTAAATTTTATCAGTCCTGAAGAACGGGATAATATCTCCTTTGATTCAGATTTTATGCCGTTTCAACAATCATAAAGTAGGAAACTCTTTGTAAAAATCTTCATCAAAAAATGCGTCATATCAAGATTCTTATTTTCTTGGTATGACGCATTTTATATTTTATCAATCCTCAGTTTTATGGTTTAGAAAGAATAATTTTTGTTTGTTTTGAAAGTTGTTCAAACGTTTCTTTGCTCAGTTTAGAATCTGAAACGATGGTATCGATATCTGAGATATTGTAGAAGGTGTAAAAATCAAACTTATTGAACTTACTATTGTCAGCTAGTAAGTATTTTTTATTGGAATTATTGAGGGCGATTCGTTGGGATTCGCCTTCCTCTTCACTAAAGGTCGCAATCGCATTATCCTGAATACCATTACAGCTAACGAAGGCTTTAGAAAATTGTAAATTGGCCAAGTTTTGCAAGGTTAGTGTTCCCACAAAGGCTCCGGTGATGGAGCGGTAATTTCCACCAATTAAAATCAAATCTGTTAGTTTTCGTTCGTTTAGGATGAGAAAGACTGGTAAACTGTTTGTTACAACACGGATATTATCAATTGGAAGTTCACGGGCAAAAGATTCCAAGGTTGTCCCTGGACCAATAAAAATAGTTTCTCCTTCATCGATTAAATGACCTGCAAAACGGCTGATTTCTTGTTTTTCTGCGATTTGTAAGCTTTGTTTTTCAATATTGGAACGTTCATTGTTTAAAATGGAGCCTGTGCGAATTTTTTCAGCTCCACCGTGCACTCGAACAAGTAGGTCTTTGTCTGCTAACTCTTGCAAGTAGCGTCTAGCAGTCATATCTGACACATCTAAGCGAGTCATGATTTCTTTTACAGTAATAGTTCCCTTTGTATTTACCGTTTCTAGAATATTATCTAGTTTTTCCTGCTTTAGCATCGTTATCACCTCTATTTCTATTACTATTTTATCATAAAGTATTCAATCAATCAATTTAAAAAACAAAAGAAAACAAAAACAAAAATATCATGGTTGTTTTAAACAAACCATGATATTGATATCATTTCTGAAATTGTTGACTTAGTCTAAACCGTAGTTGTAGTCATCGTCTTGCATGGCTTCAACTTCACCAAGGAGGTAACCATTTCCGACTTGAGAGAAGAAGTCGTGGTTGGATGTTCCTGTTGAAATACCGTTCATAACGATTGGGTTGACATCATCTGCTGAGTCTGGGAAGAGTGGATCTTGTCCCAGGTTCATAAGAGCTTTATTGGCATTGTAGCGAAGGAAGGTTTTAACTTCTTCCGTCCAACCAACACCGTCATAGAGGCTTTCTGTATAACCTTCTTCGTTCTCATAGAGGGTATAGAGTAGGTCGTACATCCATTCTTTGAGTTTTTCTTGCTCTTCTTCAGGTAATTCATTGAAACCGAGTTGGAATTTGTAACCAATGTAGGTTCCGTGAACAGACTCATCACGAATAATCAGTTTGATGATTTCCGCAACGTTAGCTAGTTTGTTGTTACCGAGATAGTAGAGTGGTGTGAAGAAACCTGAGTAGAAGAGGAAGGTTTCAAGGAAGACGCTGGCTACTTTCTTTTCAAGTGGGTTACCGTTTAGGTAGATTTCGTTGACAATCTCAGCCTTTTTTTGTAGGTAAGGATTGGTATTGGTCCATTCGAAAATTTCTTCAATCTCAGCCTTTGTATTCAAGGTAGAAAAGATTGATGAGTAAGATTTAGCGTGGACAGACTCCATAAATTGGATGTTATTGAAAACAGCTTCCTCATGCGGAGTACGGATGTCTGAACGAAGTGCCTGAACTCCTGTTTCAGATTGCATGGTATCCAAAAGTGTCAAACCACCAAAGACTTTTCCTACCAAGTCTTTTTCTATATTTGATAGCTTTCTCCAGTCATCCAAGTCATTTGACAAGGGAATACGTGTATCAAGCCAGAATTGCTCCGTCAGTTTTTCCCAAGTTGATTTGTCGATGACATCTTCGATGGCATTCCAGTTAATGGCTTTGTAGTAAGTTTCCATTTGAAATCTCTTTCTGTGTTTAGTATTGCGAACTCACAATATCTCTATTTTATCATAATCCTAGAGTAGTTTCGCACAAAAAGTCGGAAGCCCGACTTTTTTGTTTTTCCATAGTATAGATGCTTATTCCAGTTTAGTTTAGCAGGGTGAATGAATACTTATCTGAGAAAATGTAGTTTCCTCAAGCAAAGATTAAATCACACAGCTCTCACATTGGTTGGCACCGACTTCTCCACCATCATCTGTAAAGGTACGGACGTAGTAGATAGACTTGATACCCTTGTTAAAGGCATAGTTACGAAGGATAGACAAGTCACGTGTCGTTTGTTTGTTTTCTTTCTTCCATTCGTAAAGTCCTTTTGGAATGTCACTACGCATGAAGAGAGTGAGTGAAAGTCCTTGGTCTACGTGCTCAGTCGCAGCAGCGTAAACATCAATCACTTTACGCATATCCATGTCGTAAGCAGAAGTGTAGTAAGGAATAGTATCTGTTGACAAACCTGCGGCAGGATAGTAGATTTTACCAATTTTCTTTTCTTGACGCTCTTCGATACGTTGTGTAATCGGGTGGATAGAAGCAGAAACGTCGTTGATATAGCTGATAGAACCATTTGGAGCAACAGCTAGACGGTTTTGGTGGTAAAGTCCATCTGCTTGAACCTTGTCGCGAAGTTCAGCCCAGTCAGCAGCACTTGGGATAAAGACATCTTTAAAGAGTTCTTTAACACGGTCTGATTTTGGAACAAATTCGCCTGTCACATACTTGTCGAAGTAGCTTCCGTTAGCATAGTCTGATTTTTCAAAGTTATGGAATGTAATACCACGTTCACGCGCGATGTTGTTTGACTCAACCAAGGTCCAGTAGTTCATAAGCATAAAGTAGATGCTTGTAAACTCAACAGACTCAGGCGATCCATATTCAATCAATTGTTGGGCAAGGTAGCTGTGAAGTCCCATGGCACCAAGTCCAAAGGTATGAGCTTGGCTATTTCCGTGGTCGATGGTAGGAACAGCTACGATGTGTGAACTATCTGTAACGAAAGTAAGGGCACGAACCATAGCACGGATAGAACGACCAAAGTCAGGTGAAGTCATCATGTTGACTACGTTGGTTGAACCAAGGTTACATGAAACGTCCGTTCCCATTTGAAGGAATTCTTGAGCATCGTTGATCAAGCTTGGTTCTTGAACTTGAAGAATCTCAGAACACAAGTTACTCATGATAATCTTACCATCAACAGGATTTGCACGGTTAGCCGTATCAATGTTGACGACATAAGGATAGCCAGACTCTTGTTGCAATTTAGAGATTTCAGTTTCCAAATCACGCGCCTTGATTTTTGTCTTGCGGATGTTTGGATTTGCGACCAATTCATCGTATTTTTCAGTGATGTCGATGTAGTTGAATGGCACACCATACTCAAGCTCTACAGAATATGGACTGAAGAGGTACATTTCTTCATTTTTACGAGCCAATTCGTAGAATTTATCTGGAACCACAACACCAAGTGAAAGGGTCTTAACACGAACTTTTTCATCGGCGTTTTCTTTCTTAGTGGAAAGGAAGGCGATGATATCTGGGTGAAAGACGTTGAGGTAGACAACACCAGCACCTTGACGTTGACCCAATTGGTTTGAGTAAGAGAAGCTGTCTTCGAAGAGTTTCATAACTGGTACGACACCAGAAGCTGCTCCTTCATAGCCCTTGATAGGAGCTCCAGCTTCACGAAGGTTGCTGAGGGAAATTCCCACACCTCCACCGATACGTGACAGTTGAAGAGCTGAGTTGATAGAACGTCCAATAGAGTTCATATCATCTGTGACCTGAATCAAGAAACATGATACCAATTCTCCACGACGAGCACGACCAGCATTCAAGAAGGAAGGAGTAGCTGGTTGGTAGCGTTGGTGGATGATTTCATTGGCAATATCGATTGCAATCGCCTCATTCCCATCAGCGAAATAAAGGGCGTTGAAGAAGACACGGTCTTCCATACTTTCAAGATAGTATTCACCGTCGTTGGTTTTCAAAGCATATTGATTATAAAATTTATAGGCAGCCATGAAAGACTTGAATTGGAAGTTTTGTTCTTTGATAAATTGGTGCAATTCTTCCAAAAACTCTGGACGGTATTTCTTGATAAAGGCTGTTTCGATGTAGTTGTGTTCAATGAGGTAGTTGATTTTATCTTTGATTGAATCAAAAATCATAGTATTTGGAACTACATTTTCTTTAAAGAAGGCATCCAAGGCTTCCTTATCTTTATGAAGCATGATTTGTCCATTAACAGGACGGTTGATTTCGTTATTGAGACGGAAGTAAGTCACGTCCTCAAGATGTTTTAATCCCATAAAATTTCCCTTATCTAATTACAAAAGAAAGGCTTCTAAGTTAGCCCTAGAAGCAGTTTCTTCTGGATGATGTACTAAGATTATGCTAATTGTTTCAGTTTTCCTGGTTGGAAACCTGAAAAGACTTCAGTTGGTGTTTGGATAACAGGAGCTGCGCTGAAACCGAGCTCTTTAACTTGATCGATGTACTCAGGTTGCTCATCAAGATTGATTTCACGATAAGCGACATTATTACTGTCCAAGAAACGTTTGGTCATCTTACATTGGACACAGTTGTTTTTAGAATAAACGGTTACCATTGTGTAACTCCTCTTTCAAAATAGATTACTTTCTTAGTATATCAGAAAATAAATTTTTGTCAATGATTTGAAACTAAATATAGTGGTCTATTTTTCTACTCGAGGTATCAAAACACAATATGTAGTGTTTGCTTTGTGAAATAGTGATAATTATCCTACAAGTAGTTTTTTGGAAAACTATATCCTGTGTTTTGTTATCTAGAATAGAAGATTTTCAGGAAGTTATCTGAAAGGAAATCGAATAAATCCCATAAAATGCTTGAAAAAAATCCTAGAAGATGATATAATACCAAATTGTAAGGGTTATCACATATAACTCAAAAAAGAAAGAACAAAAGGAGAGTCAAACTATGGCTTCTAAAGATTTCCACGTAGTGGCAGAAACAGGTATTCACGCACGTCCAGCAACATTGTTGGTACAAACTGCTAGCAAATTTGCTTCAGATATCACTCTTGAGTACAAAGGTAAATCAGTTAACCTTAAATCAATCATGGGTGTTATGAGTCTTGGTGTTGGCCAAGGTGCTGACGTAACTATCTCAGCTGAAGGTGCAGATGCAGATGACGCTATCGCTGCAATCTCAGAAACAATGGAAAAAGAAGGATTGGCATAAGGAAAATGACAGAAATGCTTAAAGGAATCGCAGCATCTGACGGTGTTGCAGTTGCAAAAGCATATCTACTCGTTCAACCGGATTTGTCATTCGAGACTGTTTCAGTCGAAGATACAAACGCAGAAGAGGCTCGTTTGGATGTAGCTCTTGAAGCTTCTCAAAACGAGCTTTCTCTTATCCGTGAGAAAGCTGTAGGTACGCTTGGTGAAGAAGCGGCTCAAGTTTTTGACGCTCATTTGATGGTTCTTTCTGACCCAGAATTGATTGGTCAGATCAAAGAAACAATCCGTGCTAAGAAAGTCAACGCAGAAGCAGGTCTTAAAGAGGTGACTGACATGTTCATCACTATCTTTGAAGGCATGGAAGACAACCCATACATGCAAGAACGTGCAGCGGATATCCGCGACGTGACAAAACGTGTATTGGCAAACCTTCTTGGTAAAAAATTGCCAAACCCAGCTTCTATCAATGAAGAAGTAATCGTAATTGCGCATGACTTGACACCATCTGATACAGCTCAATTGGACAAAAACTTTGTAAAAGCTTTTGTAACAAATATCGGTGGACGTACAAGCCACTCAGCTATCATGGCACGTACACTTGAAATTGCAGCTGTATTGGGAACAAACAACATCACTGAAGTAGTGAAAGACGGCGATATCCTTGCCGTTAACGGAATTACTGGTGAAGTGATTATCAACCCAACAGATGAACAAGCGGCAGAATTTAAAGCAGCTGGTGAAGCTTATGCTAAACAAAAAGCTGAATGGGCACTTTTGAAAGATGCTCAAACAGTGACTGCTGACGGTAAACACTTCGAGTTGGCTGCTAACATCGGTACTCCAAAAGACGTTGAAGGTGTTAACAACAACGGTGCAGAAGCTATTGGACTTTACCGTACAGAGTTCTTGTACATGGATTCTCAAGACTTCCCAACAGAAGACGAACAGTATGAAGCATACAAGGCTGTTCTTGAGGGAATGAATGGTAAACCAGTAGTTGTTCGTACAATGGATATCGGTGGAGATAAGGAACTTCCTTACTTCGATATGCCACATGAAATGAACCCATTCCTTGGATTCCGTGCCCTCCGTATCTCTATTTCTGAAACTGGAGATGCAATGTTCCGTACACAAATCCGTGCACTTCTTCGTGCTTCTGTTCATGGTCAATTGCGTATCATGTTCCCAATGGTTGCCCTTTTGAAAGAATTCCGTGCAGCCAAAGCAGTTTATGAAGAAGAAAAAGCAAACCTTCTTGCTGAAGGTGTTGCAGTTGCGGATGATATCCAAGTTGGTATCATGATTGAAATCCCTGCAGCAGCAATGCTTGCAGACCAATTTGCAAAAGAAGTAGACTTCATGTCAATTGGTACAAACGATTTGATCCAATACTCAATGGCAGCAGACCGTATGAACGAGCAAGTTTCATACCTTTACCAACCATATAACCCATCAATCCTTCGCTTGATTAACAACGTTATCAAGGCAGCTCACGCTGAAGGTAAATGGGCTGGTATGTGTGGTGAGATGGCTGGTGACCAAAAAGCTGTTCCACTTCTTGTCGGAATGGGCTTGGATGAATTCTCTATGTCAGCAACATCAGTACTTCGTACACGTAGCTTGATGAAGAAATTGGATACTGCTAAGATGGAAGAGTACGCTAACCGTGCCCTTACAGAGTGTTCAACAATGGAAGAAGTTCTTGAACTTCAAAAAGAATACGTTAACTTCGATTAATGTCATTAACCGGCTCTTTGTCAACTGTAGTGGGTTGATGAAAAGCTAAGCTCGAGAAAGGACAAATTTCGTCCTTTCTTTTCTGATA
>NZ_CAMHZQ010000009.1 GCF_946190275.1 Streptococcus mitis
TAAAACCATCACCCGTACCATCAAGTATGTCGATGCGACTGATGAAACGACAGAAGTAGCTAGACCAGTTACGCAAACAGTTGAGTTAACAAGAACCAACAAGCGTAACAAAGTGACAGGTGAAGTAACAGAAGGAACTTGGTCAACAGGTAACTGGGAAGAAGTGGTATCGCCAGAAATTGCAAATTATGGTAAACCAGATTTACCAAAAGTATCGAATGAAGAAGTAACAGCAAATTCAAAAGATACGACTATTTTGATAAGGTATGACCGTTTATCAACACCAGATAAACCAACTCCAGAAAAACCGGAAATTCCAAACCCTCAGGAGCCCGGTACCCCAGATGTACCTAATCCAGATAAACCAACCCCACAACCAAATCCAGAGCATCCAAGTGTTCCGACACCAATCCCAGAGCCAACTCCAGAACCAGATACTCCAAGACCTGAAACTCCAGTGAGTCCAGATCCAGAAGTTCCGACTTATGAGACAGGTAAGAGAGAGGAGTTGCCAAATACAGGTACCAAAGCCAATGCTACCTTGGCTAGCGCTGGTATCATGACCTTGTTAGCTGGTCTAGGACTAGGATTCTTCAAGAAAAAAGAAGATGAAAAATAAAGCTCTTTATCAACTGTAGCAGGTTGAGAAAAGCTAAGATTAAGAAGAGGCTGAGAAAAAAGCCTCTCAAATCAGAAAAACGCATAGTATCAGGTGTTGAACAACCTTGATATTATGCGTTTTATTGTGGGAAGATTTACTTCATTTTGTTTTTTCTACACTTTTTCCGAATAAATAGATAGAGCTAGAGAATCTAGTAAACCTAGATTGAAAAATGTGCTATAATGAAAGGAGAAGAAATATGACTGTACGTCATCCGGGCATTAGCCCAACTAATGATTTGGTTGCTAAGAAAATCTTTAGCAATCCAGAAATCACTTGTCAATTTATCCGCGATATGCTGGACTTGCCAGCAAAAAATGTGACCATTTTGGAGGGAAGTAATATTCATGTCTTGCCTTCCCTGCCCTACTCGGCCCAGGATTTCTATACCAGTATAGACGTCTTGGCGGAGTTGGATAATGGAACGCAAGTAATTATTGAGATTCAAGTTCATCATCAGAATTTTTTCATCAATCGCCTATGGGCTTACCTGTGTAGTCAGATCAATCAAAACCTAGAAAAAATTCGCCAACGCGAAGGTGATACTCACCAGAGCTATAAACACATCGCACCAGTATACGCTATCGCTATTGTAGATAGTAATTACTTCTCAGATGACTTAGCTTTTCACAGTTTCAGTATGTGCGAGGATACGACAGGTGAGGTTTTAACAATTACAAACAATGGACAGGAAAACCATCTGGTTAAGATGGCATTCTTGGAATTAAGAAAGTACAGAGAAACCAGCAAAGACGAGGTTCGCAAACCGTGGTTGGAGTTTTTCGGGAATAAGCCCTTTACCCAACAACCCGAGCGAGCCATCAGCCAAGCAGACCAACTGCTGGACTACAAGAGCTGGTCCGAGGAGGACAGGAAAATGTTTAGTCAACTACGTATGCGCGAAGAACAGGCCTTGTTAGCACAGGACTATGCCTTGGAACAAGCTGAAGAAAAGGGTATTGAACGTGGAAAACTGCTTGCTTTTTTAGATATGGTTCGTAAGCATCTTTTGACATCTGAGGTTGCCAGTCAGCAGTTGGGTATGTCAGTATCTGAGTTTGAGGCACTATTGTAAACGAGTGAAAATATTTTACCAGCTATCTTGCAAAATAAATAGAGTTTCTAATCAAAATATTTCTGAATACTGAGAATAAGCAGAGCCGGTTTTTCTAGGATATTTGGGTCAAGACTTACGATTATCTTGAATGCCTTAGGGAAACATGCTATACTACTTGTATGATTATTTTACAAGCTAATAAAATTGAACGTTCTTTTGCAGGAGAGGTTCTTTTTGATAATGTCAACCTGCAGGTTGATGAACGAGACCGAATTGCCCTCGTTGGGAAAAATGGTGCAGGTAAGTCTACTCTTTTGAAGATTTTGGTTGGAGAAGAGGAGCCAACTAGTGGAGAAATCAATAAGAAAAAAGATATTTCTCTGTCTTACCTAGCCCAAGATAGCCGTTTTGAGTCTGAAAATACCATCTACGATGAAATGCTTCATGTCTTTGATGACCTGCGTCGGACTGAGAAACAACTTCGTCAGATGGAGTTGGAGATGGGTGAAAAGTCTGGTGAGGATTTGGATAAACTGATGTCAGATTACGACCGCTTATCTGAGAATTTTCGCCAAGCAGGTGGCTTTACCTATGAAGCTGATATACGAGCGATTTTAAATGGATTCAAGTTTGACGAATCTATGTGGCAGATGAAAATTGCCGAGCTTTCTGGCGGTCAAAATACTCGCTTGGCTCTAGCCAAAATGCTCCTTGAAAAGCCCAATCTCTTGGTATTGGACGAGCCAACCAACCACTTGGATATTGAAACCATCGCTTGGCTAGAGAATTACTTGGTAAACTATAGCGGTGCTCTCATTATTGTCAGTCACGACCGTTATTTCTTAGACAAGGTTGCGACAATTACGCTAGATTTGACCAAGCATTCCTTGGATCGTTATGTGGGCAATTACTCTCGTTTTGTCGAGTTGAAGGAGCAAAAACTAGCAACTGAGGCAAAAAACTATGAAAAGCAACAGAAGGAAATTGCAGCTCTGGAAGACTTTGTCAATCGCAATCTAGTCCGAGCTTCAACGACCAAACGTGCCCAATCTCGCCGAAAACAACTGGAAAAAATGGAACGTTTGGACAAGCCTGAAGCTGGAAAGAAATCAGCCAACATGACCTTCCAGTCTGAAAAAACGTCGGGTAATGTTGTCCTGACTGTTGAAAATGCAGCTATTGGCTATGATGGGGAAATATTGTCAGAGCCTATCAATCTAGACCTTCGTAAGATGAATGCTGTTGCTATTGTTGGACCAAACGGTATTGGAAAATCAACCTTTATCAAGTCTATTGTGGACCAGATTCCGTTTATCAAGGGTGAAAAGCGATTTGGCGCTAATGTTGAGGTTGGCTACTATGATCAGACTCAAAGCAAGCTGACACCAAGCAATACTGTACTGGATGAACTCTGGAATGATTTTAAACTGACACCAGAAGTTGAAATCCGTAGCCGTCTAGGTGCCTTCCTTTTCTCAGGAGATGATGTTAAAAAATCAGTCGGCATGTTATCTGGTGGCGAAAAAGCTCGTTTGCTTTTGGCTAAATTGTCTATGGAAAACAACAACTTCTTGATTCTGGATGAGCCGACCAACCACTTGGATATTGATAGCAAGGAAGTGCTAGAAAATGCCTTGATTGACTTTGATGGAACTCTTCTATTCGTCAGCCACGACCGTTACTTTATCAATCGTGTGGCAACTCATGTACTGGAATTGTCTGAGAAAGGTTCGACTCTTTACTTGGGAGATTACGACTACTATGTTGAAAAGAAAGCAGAAGTAGAAATGAGTCAGACTGAGGAAACTTCAACTAGCAATCAAGCAAAAGAAGTAAGTCCAGTCAATGACTATCAGGCCCAGAAAGAAAGTCAAAAAGAAGTTCGTAAGCTCATGCGACAAATCGAAAGTCTAGAAGCTGAAATTGAAGAGTTAGAAAGTCAAAGTCAAGCGATTTCTGAACAAATGTTGGAGACAAACGATGCCGACAAACTGATGGAATTACAGGCTGAACTGGATAAAATCAGCCATCGTCAGGAAGAAGCCATGCTTGAGTGGGAAGAATTATCGGAGCAGGTGTAAAGATGGAACATCTTGGAAAAGTATTTCGTGAATTTCGGACAAGTGGAAATTATTCTTTAAAGGAGGCTGCAGGCGAGTCCTGCTCAACTTCTCAGTTATCTCGCTTTGAGCTTGGGGAGTCTGACTTAGCAGTCTCGCGTTTCTTTGAGATTTTGGATAACATTCATGTCACAATCGAAAATTTCATGGATAAGGCAAGGAATTTTCATAATCATGAACATATTGCCATGATGGGACAAATTGTGCCTCTTTACTATTCAAATGATATTGCAGGTTTTCAAAAGCTTCAAAGAGAACAACTTGAAAAGGCTAAGAGTTCAACGACTCCCCTTTATTTTGAGCTGAACTGGATTTTGTTGCAAGGTCTGATTTGTCAAAGAGATTCGAGTTATGATATGAAGCAGGATGATTTGGATAAGGTAGCAGATTATCTCTTCAAAACAGAAGAATGGACCATGTATGAGTTGATTCTTTTCGGGAACCTCTATAGTTTCTACGATGTGGACTATGTCACTCGGATTGGTAGAGAAGTTATGGAGAGGGAAGAATTTTACCAAGAGATTGGGCGTCATAAGAGATTGGTTTTGATTTTGGCCCTCAATTGTTACCAGCATTGTTTAGAGCATCTTGCTTTTGATAATGCTAGCTATTTCGAGGCTTATACAGAGAAGATTATTGGTAAAAACATTAGTCTGTATGAACGAAATATTTTACATTACCTCAAAGGTTTTGCCTTGTACCAAAAAGGACAGTGTAAAGAAGGCTGTAAGCAGATGCAAGAGGCCATGCATATTTTTGATGTGTTAGGTCTTCCTGAGCAAGTAGCCTATTATCAGGAACACTACGAAAAATTTGTCAAAGATTAATTTTCCCAAATAAGGGAAAAAATAAAAAGCTCCTTTCGGTTTTGATACAATAGTTTCAAAATTTGAGAGGAGTTTTTATATGAATCGCTATGCCGTACAGTTGATTAGTCGTGGAGCTGTTAACAAGATAGGAAATATGCTCTATGATTATGGAAATAGTGTCTGGTTGGCTTCCATGGGGACTATCGGACAGACAGTTTTAGGAATGTATCAGATTTCTGAACTCGTCACATCTATTCTCGTAAATCCTTTTGGCGGAGTCATTTCAGACCGTTTTTCTCGTCGTAAGATTTTAATGGTGACAGACCTTGTTTGTGGGATTCTTTGTCTGGCTATTTCTTTTATAAGGAATGATAGCTGGATGATTGGAGCTTTGATTGGGGCTAATATTGTGCAGGCGATTGCTTTTGCCTTTTCTAGACCTGCAAATAAGGCCATTATCACAGAATTGGTAGAGAAGGATGAACTGGTCCTCTACAATTCTCGTTTGGAGTTGGTCTTGCAGGTTGTCAGTGTGAGTTCTCCTGTACTTTCTTTTCTGGTCTTACAATTTGCAAGTCTTCGCATTACCTTGGTATTAGATGCCCTTAGTTTTTTTCTCGCTTTTGGCTTGGTAGCCCTGCTTCCCAAAAAAGAAGAGAAGACTTTGGGGGAGAAGAAACTTACATTCAAAGTTATTTTTTCTGATATCAAGGAGGGAGTTCACTATATTGTGAAGCAAAAGGAAATCTTCTTTTTGTTAGTCATGGCTTCAAGTGTCAATTTTTTCTTCGCAGCTTTTAATTACCTCCTCCCCTTTTCAAATCAGCTCTATGGAATTCAAGGTGCCTATGCCACTATTTTAACAATGGGTGCTATCGGTTCTATTGTTGGGGCGCTGTTAGCTAGTAAGATTAAAGCCAGTATGGAAATGCTTCTGTTTTTATTGGTTCTGACTGGACTTGGAGTGATGATAATGGGATTGACTCTCCCATCCTATCTGACTTTTTCAGGAAATTTCGTTTGTGAATTGTTTATGACGATTTTCAATATTCACTTTTTTACTCAAGTACAAACCAAGGTTGAAGGTGAATATCTGGGAAGAGTTCTCAGTTCGATTTATACCTTAGCTATACTATTTATGCCTATTGCAACAGGTTTAATGACCTGGCTTCCAAGTGTCCATCTTTATTCTTTCTTGATTATTGGACTAGGAGTTGTAGCCTTATCTTTCTTAGCTCTCGGATATGTTCGAACCCGTTTTGAAAAAGAGACATAAGTTTGCTTGGACTTCAAAAATAATTTCAAACTAAGTGTTTTTTCCGCCCTTCTCGTTTGTGAGGAGGGCTTACTTTATGGTAAAATGGTCTTATGAATAAAAGAATGAATGAGTTAGTCGCCTTGCTCAATCGCTATGCGACTGAGTACTATACCAGCGACAATCCGTCGGTTTCAGACAGTGAGTATGACCGCCTTTACCGTGAGTTGGTTGAGTTGGAGGCTGCCTATCCAGATCAAGTATTAGCAGACAGTCCGACCCATCGTGTTGGTGGCAAAGTCTTAGATGGTTTTGAAAAATACAGTCATCAGTATCCTCTTTATAGTTTGCAGGATGCTTTTTCACGTGAGGAGCTTGAAGCTTTTGATGCGCGTGTTCGTAAGGAAGTGGCTCATCCAACTTATATTTGTGAGCTAAAAATCGATGGTTTGTCAATCTCGCTTACCTATGAAAAGGGGATTTTAGTTGCAGGTGCAACGCGTGGAGATGGTTCTATTGGGGAAAATATCACAGAAAATCTCAAGCGTGTTAAGGATATTCCTTTGACATTACCAGAAGAGTTAGATATCACTGTTCGTGGGGAATGTTACATGCCACGCGCTTCTTTTGACCAGGTTAATCAAACTCGCCAAGAAAATGGAGAGCCTGAATTTGCCAATCCTCGTAATGCAGCGGCAGGAACCCTGCGTCAGTTGGATACAGCAGTAGTTGCCAAGCGTAATCTTGCAACGTTCCTCTATCAAGAAGCTAGCCCTTCAACTCGTGACAGTCAAGAAAAGGTTTTGAAGCATCTTGAACAACTTGGTTTTGTAGTTAATCCTAAGCGAATTCTGGCTGAAAGCATGGATGAGATTTGGAATTTTATCCAAGAAGTAGGACAAGAACGGGACAATCTGCCTTATGATATCGATGGGGTGGTGATCAAGGTCAATGACCTAGCAGGTCAAGAAGAACTTGGTTTTACCGTTAAGGCTCCAAAGTGGGCAGTAGCCTACAAGTTTCCTGCAGAAGAAAAAGAAGCTCAGCTTCTGTCAGTTGACTGGACAGTAGGCCGTACGGGTGTTGTGACCCCAACTGCCAATCTGACACCAGTACAGCTAGCTGGAACAACTGTTAGCCGTGCGACCCTGCACAATGTAGATTATATTGCTGAAAAAGACATTCGCAAGGACGATACGGTTATCGTCTATAAGGCAGGAGATATCATTCCTGCTGTCTTGCGTGTGGTAGAGTCCAAACGGATTTCTGAAGAAAAACTAGATATCCCTACAAACTGCCCAAGTTGTGACTCTGACTTGTTGCACTTTGAAGATGAAGTAGCTCTGCGTTGTATTAATCCGCGTTGTCCTGCTCAAATCATGGAAGGCTTGATTCACTTTGCTTCTCGTGATGCCATGAATATTACAGGTCTTGGTCCATCAGTAGTTGAAAAGCTCTTTGCTGCTAATCTGGTTAAGGATGTGGCGGATATTTACCGCTTGAAAGAAGAAGATTTCCTCCTTTTAGAGGGAGTTAAGGAAAAGTCTGCTGCTAAACTTTATCAGGCCATCCAGGCTTCCAAGGAAAATTCTGCTGAGAAGCTCTTATTCGGTTTGGGCATTCGCCATGTCGGCAGTAAGGCCAGTCAGCTTTTACTTCAACATTTCCATTCGATTGAAAATCTGGCTCAGGCAGATCCAGAGGAAGTGGCTAGTATTGAAAGTCTGGGTGGCGTGATTGCCAAGAGTCTTCAGACTTATTTTGCGACAGAAGGCTCTGAAATTCTCCTCAGAGAATTGAAAGAAGCTGGGGTCAATCTGGATTATAAAGGTCAAACTGTAGTAGCGGATGCAGCCTTGTCAGGTTTGACCGTTGTATTGACAGGGAAATTGGAACGTCTCAAGCGCTCAGAAGCTAAAAGCAAACTCGAAAGTCTAGGTGCCAAGGTAACAGGCAGTGTTTCTAAAAAGACCGACCTTGTCGTTGCTGGTGCAGATGCTGGAAGTAAACTTCAAAAGGCACAAGAACTTGGTATTGAGGTTCGAGACGAAGCTTGGCTAGAAAGTTTGTAACAATGACAGAAGATAGAAAACGTGCGCGTTTAATTTATAACCCAACCTCAGGGCAGGAAATTATCAAGAAAAATATAGCAGAAGTGCTGGATGTTTTGGAAGATATTGGCTATGAAACCAGTGCCTTTCAAACGGCTCCAGAACCTCTTTCGGCACAAAAAGAAGCTGAGAGAGCAGCCAAAGCTGGTTTTGATTTGATTATTGCTGCAGGTGGTGATGGAACAATTAATGAGGTAGTCAATGGGGTTGCCTCGCTCGATAAGAGACCTCAGCTTGCTATCATCCCAACAGGTACGACTAATGATTATGCGCGTGCCCTAAAAATTCCAATGGGTGATCCTGTTGCGGCTGCTCAGATTATTGCTAAAAATGAGACCATTCATATGGATATTGGACGAGCTTTTGGCGACAAATATTTTATTAATATTGCCGCTGCTGGAACCTTAACCGAATTGACTTACAGTGTTCCAAGTGAAGTCAAGACGCGTCTTGGTTATTTTGCCTATGTTGCTAAAGGCATTGAAATGTTTCCTAAGACCAAGGTTCGTCCAGTGAGAATCACACACGATCAGGGGGTCTTTGAAGGAGAGGTGTCCTTGATTTTTGTTGCCTTGACCAATTCCATTGGAGGGTTTGAGCAGTTAGCGCCTGATACCAAGTTAGACGATGGTAATTTTACTCTGATTTTGGTCAAGACAGACAAGCTATTTGATATGTTGGGCTTATTGATACAGGCCATTAATGGTGGTCAGCATGTCTCAGACGTCAATATCGAATACCTTAAAACTAGCAAACTACGTTTAGAAGTTTTAGATGATCAAGAACCATTTATGCTGAACCTAGATGGGGAATATGGAGGAGATACCCCAGTTGAACTTCAAGTCTGCCATCATCACATCGAATTTTTTGTCAATCGAGACGAGATTGGTCAAGAATTTATTAGTGAAATAGAAACGAATTAAAAAGTAAAAAGGAAAAATAAAAATGTATAACTACCCTATGCGCATTCATTACCATCGCAAGAATGGTGAATACGACACTTGCTCTTTTGTAAAGAGTAAGGATCAACGAATTGATTTACTAACTTACCAAGAAGATTATTTTGGAGCCTTATTTAGCTTTGAACACCCAAGTGCTCATCCCTTAGAAAGCTTGAATTTTGTGGTTCATACAGGCCAAACTAGTAAAGAATATGCTATCCGTTTTAATCACTATCCCCTCTTAACAGAGGTCTGGATTTTGGAAGGCGATGATAGAATTTATTATTCTGAAAATCCTGCTATTGCCAGTCCTTTCTATAAGAATCAAAATCCTTTTGCCTTTGACAAGGCTATTAACAGTGCTAGTTTTGATCACCATTGGGGCTACCAAGGTGAATTGGGTTGCCGTGTAGAGGACAATCAGGCTCATTTTGCTCTATGGGCTCCAACAGCGACAGAAGTGCAGGTTGTCGTTTATGAATCAGCTGCTAATGATGCTCCTGTTTGGAAGACCTTTGAGATGGAGAGAGGCAATAGCTACTCCTATAATCACAAGGACAATACAATCGGTGTCTGGAGTTTGGATGTTGAGGAAGATTTGACTGGTAAGGCTTATCAGTATCAAGTCCAATTCCCTCACCACCAAACAGTGACACGCGATCCCTATACCATCGCGACCAGTCCTGATGGCAAACGTTCAGCTATCCTGAGCCATGAAGAAAAGCAAGTTGCAAACTTCGAGGTCAAGCACGGTTCAGAGGCTACTTGGCGCTTGGCAAATCCATGTAAGGCAGTTATTTGTGAAATGCACATTCGTGATTTGACCAAATCACCGACCTCAGGTGTGGATGAACATCTTCGAGGAACTTTCTTAGGTGCTGCACAGACTGGAACAGTTAACCAGTACGGCCAAGCAACTGCTTTTGATTACATCAAGAAGCTGGGCTACAATTATGTTCAGTTGCAACCAATTGCAGACCGTCACAAAGAATACGATGAGGATGGGAATGTAACCTACAACTGGGGTTATGACCCACAAAACTATAACGCACCAGAAACGAGCCTTTCAACTAATCCAGACGACCCAGCTCAGGTTATTCGTGATTTGAAGACCATGGTTCAAGCTTACCACGATGCGGGTATTGGTGTTATTATGGATGTGGTCTATAACCATACCTTCTCAGTTGTTGATGCACCTTTCCAAACAACTGTCCCTGATTACTATTATCGTATGAATCCAGACGGTACCTTCCAGAATGGAACAGGCGTTGGAAATGAAACAGCCAGTGAACACGAAATGTTCCGCAAGTATATGATTGATTCTCTTCTATACTGGGTGCAGGAATACAACATTGACGGTTTCCGTTTTGACTTAATGGGGATTCATGATGTCAAGACTATGCAGATGATTCGTCAAAGCTTAGATGAAATCGACCCTAACATTATCCTCTATGGAGAAGGTTGGGACATGGGAACAGGTCTTGCCCCTTATGATAAGGCTAAGAAAGACAACGCCTACGAAATGCCAAATATTGGTTTCTTTAATGACAATCAGCGCGATGCTGTCAAAGGTGGAGAAGTTTACGGTGCAATTAAATCAGGTTTTGTCAGTGGTGCTGCGACAGAGCCAATTCTTGCCAAAGCAATCCTAGGCAGTCGTGAATTAGGAACCTATACACATCCAAATCAAGTACTTAACTATGTGGAAGCCCATGACAATTACAATCTTCACGATTTATTGGCAACTCTTCATCCAGACCAAAGTTCAGAACAAATCATGCGCAAGGTTGAGACAGCCACAGCTATGAACCTACTCATGCAAGGGATGGCCTTTATGGAAATCGGTCAAGAATTTGGTCGTACCAAACTAGTTGCGACTGGTGAAAATGGTGAGTTGACCCATGATGATAGAGAGCGTGCTATGAATAGCTATAATGCTCCAGACAGTGTGAACCAAGTGAACTGGGACTTGATTAATGAGCGTCAAGATAGTATTGAGTTTATCCGTCAGATGATTCGATTGAAGACAGGAACCGGTGCCTTTTCTTACCCTACTTATGATGAAATTTACCATCATGTTTTTATTCATTCAGCAAATGAACATAGTGGTTTGATTGTCTATGAAATTCATGGAGAAGATCACCTCTTGGTAGTCTTTAATGCTAAAGGACAAGACTTCCAGTTTGAAAATGCTGGAAATCTAGAACTATTGGTGACCAATAGCCATTTAAGTGATAAAGACATGGTTGGTGGCGTCAGTGCCAGCGTCTTTAAAGTCTTGTAGAAAAAATCAAAAGTTTTAAATTGTGTAGTATAATTTCTAGGATATCTTCTTGCTAAAAATTATAAAACTCAATGAAGAATAACATAGCATGAAAAAGGTTTAGTTCCTCTAAGCCTTTTCTTCTTGTACTGACTGCTTAACAAAAGAGTTCAAATAGTTTGAAAAGTCAAGCTTGTGAAAATAATCTCAAAAATATTGCAAAAAGGGTTGTAATTTTCTGAAAATTTGGTAAAATATATCTTAATCATTTTCAGGAGGACGAGAATTTGACAAGATATAATAATTTAGTAAATGGAGAATGGAAATCATCTGAAAAAGAAATTACGATTTATTCACCAATCAATCAAGAAGAATTAGGGACAGTACCTGCTATGAGCCAAGCAGAAGTAGATGAGGCTATGCAAGCTGCGCGTGCAGCCCTGCCAGCATGGCGAGCTTTATCAGCAGTTGAACGTGCGTCTTATTTGCATAAAACAGCAGCTATTTTAGAACGTGATAAGGAAGAAATTGGTACTATCCTTGCCAAAGAAGTAGCAAAAGGGATTAAAGCAGCCATTGGAGAAGTAGTGCGTACAGCAGACTTGATTCGTTATGCTGCTGAGGAAGGTCTCCGTATCACTGGACAAGCAATGGAAGGTGGTGGTTTTGAGGCAGCAAGTAAAAATAAACTGGCTGTTGTCCGTCGTGAGCCGGTTGGAGTCGTGCTAGCTATTGCTCCCTTTAACTATCCAGTCAACCTTTCTGGATCTAAGATTGCTCCGGCCTTGATTGCAGGGAATGTGGTTATGTTTAAGCCACCAACACAAGGTTCTATTTCTGGTCTCTTGTTGGCTAAAGCCTTTGAAGAAGCAGGAATTCCAGCAGGTGTTTTCAATACCATTACGGGACGTGGTTCAGAAATTGGGGATTATATCATTGAGCACAAAGAAGTCAACTTCATCAACTTTACAGGATCAACCCCTATCGGAGAACGTATTGGTCGTTTAGCTGGTATGCGTCCTATCATGCTGGAGCTTGGTGGGAAAGATGCAGCTCTTGTACTAGAAGATGCAGATTTGGAACATGCTGCCAAGCAAATTGTTGCAGGTGCCTTTAGCTACTCAGGGCAACGTTGCACGGCCATTAAACGTGTTATTGTTCTCGAAAGTGTTGCAGATACATTAGTTACTTTGCTTCAAGCAGAGGTTGCTAAATTAACAGTTGGTGACCCATTTGACAATGCTGATATTACACCTGTTATTGACAATGCTTCAGCCGACTTCATCTGGGGCTTGATTGAGGATGCACAAGCAAAAGGGGCTCAGGCTCTTACACCAATCAAACGTGAGGGCAATCTTCTCTGGCCAGTGCTTTTTGACCAAGTTACAAAAGATATGAAAGTAGCATGGGAAGAGCCATTTGGCCCTGTTTTACCTATTATTCGTGTGGCTAATGTAGAAGAAGCAATTGTCTTTGCCAACGAATCTGAATTCGGCCTTCAATCCTCAGTCTTTACAAATGATTTCAAAAAAGCCTTTGAAATTGCTGAAAAACTTGAAGTGGGTACAGTTCATATTAATAATAAAACCCAACGTGGTCCAGATAATTTCCCCTTCCTTGGTGTCAAAGGTTCTGGTGCTGGTGTTCAAGGAATTAAATATAGCATTGAAGCGATGACAAATGTCAAATCCATTGTTTTTGATGTGAAATGAAATGTAAAATCAGGAAATTGTTTTCCTGGTTTTGTTTTTTACATAAAAACAATGCTATATTTGGATAAAATACGAACTTTGTGATATGATAGTAATCAAAAAGAGGAAGTTTTCACAAACTATCTGTCTTTCCTTGATTTATAAGTGAATGGATAAGTTCATTTTTTGAAGATTTTCAAAAGAATTTTTACCAAATATGGTAATTTACTTGAATCTTACATAAAAAGGTAGTATAATAAATCTATAGAAAACGCTTACAGAAAAAAGGGGGATATTATGGATAAAAGAGAAGCTTTGCGCACCTTTATGACAGGAGAAAATTTTCACCTTCAGCATTATCTAGGAGCACATAGGGAAGAACTAAATGGAGAGTACGGTTATACATTTCGTGTGTGGGCTCCCAATGCTCAGGCTGTCCACTTGGTGGGGGATTTCACGAATTGGGTAGAAAATCAAATTCCGATGGAACGAAATGAATTTGGGGTCTGGGAAGTCTTTACCAGCCTTGCTCATGAAGGCCAAATTTACAAGTATCATATCACACGTGCAAATGGTCATCAGCTGATGAAGATTGATCCTTTGGCTGTACGGTATGAGGCACGTCCGGGTACTGGAGCTATTTTAACAGAGATTCCAGAAAAGAAATGGAAGGATGGGCTTTGGTTAGCTCGCAGAAAACGTTGGACTTTCTTTGAACGTCCTGTCAATATCTACGAAGTTCATGCTGGATCGTGGAAGAGAAATCCAGATGGAAGTCCTTATAGTTTTGCTCAATTGAAAGATGAACTCATTCCTTACCTAGTTGAGATGAACTATACTCATATTGAATTTATGCCCTTAATGTCCCACCCACTCGGTTTGAGTTGGGGCTATCAGCTTATGGGTTACTTCGCTTTAGAGCATGCCTATGGTCGCCCTGAAGAGTTTCAAGATTTTGTTGAGGAATGTCACTTAAACAATATTGGGGTTATTGTAGACTGGGTACCTGGTCATTTCACCATTAATGATGATGCCTTAGCTTATTATGACGGGACACCGACTTTTGAGTACCAAGACCATAATAAGGCTCATAACTATGGTTGGGGAGCACTCAATTTTGACCTTGGAAAGAATGAAGTCCAGTCTTTCTTGATTTCTAGCATTAAGTTTTGGATTGACTTTTACCATCTAGATGGTATTCGAGTGGATGCAGTTAGCAACATGCTCTATCTTGACTACGATGATGCTCCATGGACACCTAATAAAGATGGTGGCAATCTCAACTATGAGGGTTATTATTTCCTTCAACGTTTGAATGATGTCATTAAACTAGCACATCCAGATGTGATGATGATCGCAGAAGAAAGTTCGTCAGCAACCAAGATTACGGGAATGAAAGAGCTTGGTGGTCTAGGATTTGACTACAAGTGGAATATGGGCTGGATGAATGATATCCTCCGATTCTACGAAGAAGACCCTATTTACCGTAAGTATGACTTTAACCTGGTGACTTTCAGCTTTATGTATGTTTTCAATGAAAACTATCTCTTACCATTCTCACATGACGAAGTGGTTCATGGCAAGAAGAGTATGATGCACAAGATGTGGGGAGATCGCTATAATCAATTTGCAGGCTTGCGCAATATCTACACTTACCAAATTTGTCACCCTGGTAAGAAATTGCTCTTCATGGGTAGTGAATACGGCCAATTCCTAGAATGGAGATCTGAAGAGCAGTTGGAATGGTCTAATCTAGAAGACCCTATGAATGCTAAGATGAAGTATTTCACTTCTCAGCTAAACCAGTTTTACAAAGATCATCGCTGTCTGTGGGAAGTCGATACCAGCTATGATGGTATTGAAATCATTGATGCGGATAATCGAGACCAGAGTGTTCTTTCCTTCATCCGTAAGGGTAAGAAGGGCGACATGCTAGTCTGCGTCTTTAATATGGCACCTGTTGAACGAAAAGATTTTACCATTGGTCTGCCTGTTGCAGGGATTTACGAAGAAGTCTGGAATACTGAGTTAGAAGAGTGGGGAGGCGTTTGGAAAGAACATAATCAAACTGTTCAAACGCAAGAAGGACTATGGAAAGATTATGAGCAGACCTTAACCTTTACCCTACCGGCTATGGGAGCAAGTGTTTGGAAAATCAAACGTCGCTTGAAATCTGCAAAAACCGTCACAAGTAAAAACCAAAAAGGAGTAGAAAATGAAGAATGAAATGTTAGCTTTGATTCTTGCTGGTGGGCAAGGAACTCGTCTCGGTAAACTCACTCAAAGCATCGCAAAACCAGCTGTGCAATTTGGTGGGCGCTACCGTATCATTGACTTTGCTCTTTCAAACTGTGCCAACTCAGGGATTCACAATGTTGGAGTCATTACACAGTACCAGCCACTTGCTCTCAATAACCATATTGGGAATGGTTCAAGCTGGGGACTAGACGGTATTAATTCTGGTGTCTCTATTCTTCAACCGTATTCTGCAAGTGAAGGAAATCGTTGGTTTGAGGGGACTAGCCACGCTATTTACCAAAATATTGATTATATCGACAGTGTCAACCCTGAGTATGTCTTAATTCTCTCTGGGGACCACATCTATAAAATGGACTATGATGATATGCTCCAGTCTCACAAGGATAACAATGCCAGTTTGACAGTAGCAGTTCTTGATGTTCCCCTGAAAGAAGCTAGTCGTTTTGGTATCATGAATACCGATGCTAACAATCGTATCGTTGAATTTGAAGAAAAACCAGCCCAACCTAAATCTACAAAAGCTTCTATGGGAATTTACATTTTTGATTGGCAACGTCTGCGCAATATGCTCGTTGCTGCTGAAAAGAGCAATGTCGATATGTCAGACTTTGGTAAGAATGTCATTCCAAATTACCTTGAGTCAGGTGAAAGTGTCTATGCCTATGAATTTAATGGTTACTGGAAAGACGTCGGTACGATTGAGTCGCTTTGGGAAGCGAACATGGAGTACATTTCTCCAGAGAATGCCTTGGACAGCCGTAACCGTCAATGGAAGATTTACTCAAGAAACTTAATTTCACCACCAAACTTCCTTGGGGCAAATGCTCATGTGGAAGATTCCTTGGTTGTTGATGGCTGTTTTGTAGATGGAACTGTTAAACATTCTATCCTTTCAACAGGTGCGCAAGTTCGCGAAGGGGCAGAAGTAGTAGATTCAGTTATCATGAGTGGTGCAATTGTTGGTCAGGGAGCTAAAATCAAACGTGCCATTATTGGTGAAGGTGCAGTTATTTCTGACGGTGTCGAAATTGATGGAACAGAAGAAGTACAAGTTGTAGGATATAATGAAGTAGTGGGGGTAGCAACAGATGAAGATTGATAAATATTCTGCCATTTTAGGAAATACAGTTGGTTTTCATGATATGTCAACACTGACAGACCACCGTCCAGTAGCTAGTTTGCCATTTGGTGGTAAATATCGCTTGATTGACTTCCCGCTTTCAAGTCTTGCTAATGCAGGTGTCCGTAGTATCTTTGGTATTTTCCAACAAGATAATATCAGTTCTGTCTTTGACCATATCCGTTCAGGACGTGAGTGGGGCTTATCAACTCTTCTCAGTCACTATTATCTAGGTATTTACAATACCCGTGTAGAAAGTAGCACAGTTGGAAAAGAATACTACCAACAGCTGCTCACCTATTTAAAACGCTCTGGCTCAAACCAAACGGTTGCCCTCAACTGCGATGTCTTGATTAACATTGATTTGAACCAAGTTTTCCATCTACATAGTACAACAAAGGGACCTATCACTGTAGTTTATAAAAAGCTAGCTAAGAAAGACATTTCAGAAGTAAACGCAATCTTGGAAGTGGATGAAACAGACCATGTTCGTTCTCATAAACTCTTTGATAGCAAGTTACCAGATCAAATCTATAACATGTCTACAGATATCTTTGTCGTTGATACACCTTGGTTGATTGAACGCTTAGAAGAAGAAGCTAAGAAAGAACATCCAGAGAAGTTGCGCTATGTTTTACGGGATTTGGCTGCAAAAGAAGGGGCTTTTGCCTACGAGTACACAGGTTATCTGGCAAATATTCACTCTGTAGAGTCTTATTATCAAGCTAACAAAGATATGCTTGAATCACAAAAATTCTACTCTCTCTTCTCACCAAATCAAAAGATTTATACAAAGGTCAAAAACGAAGAGCCAACTTACTATGCCAATACATCTAATGTAAGTACTTCTCAGTTTGCTTCTGGTAGTATCATTGAAGGTCAAGTGGCTAATTCTGTTCTATCACGTAATATTCATGTCCATAAGGATAGCTTGGTTAAAGATAGTCTACTCTTCCCTCGCGTTGTTATTGGAGAAGGTGCTCAGGTCGAATATGCTATCTTGGACAAGGGTGTGGAAGTTGAGCCAGGTGTTGTGATTCGAGGAACTGCAGAACATCCAGTTGTCGTTAAGAAAGGTAGCAAAGTAACAGAGGATATTCATTCATGAAAATTTTATTTGTAGCAGCTGAGGGTGCACCCTTTTCAAAAACAGGTGGTTTGGGAGATGTCATTGGCGCTCTTCCTAAATCACTAGTAAAAGCGGGACATGAAGTTGCAGTAATTCTCCCCTACTATGACATGGTAGAGGCTAAATTTGGAAATCAGATTGAAGATGTTCTTCATTTTGAAGTGAGTGTTGGTTGGCGTAGACAGTACTGTGGGATTAAGAAAACCGTCTTAAACGGTGTAACCTTCTACTTTATTGACAGCCAATATTATTTCTTCCGTGGTCATGTTTACGGTGATTTTGATGACGGAGAGCGATTTGCCTTTTTCCAACTTGCTGCCATTGAGGCTATGGAAAGGATTGATTTTATTCCTGACCTTCTCCATGTTCATGACTACCATACAGCCATGATACCGTTCTTGTTAAAGGAAAAATACCGTTGGATTCAAGCCTACCAAGGAATTAAAACTGTTTTAACCATTCATAATTTGGAATTCCAAGGACAATTTTCAGAAGGAATGTTATGGGATTTGTTTGGAGTTGGCTTTGAACGTTACGCTGATGGCACCCTTCGATGGAACAACTGTTTGAACTGGATGAAGGCAGGTATTCTCTATGCGGATCGTGTTTCAACTGTTTCGCCTAGCTATGCTCATGAAATTATGACCAGTCAGTTCGGATGTAACTTGGATCAAATTCTTCGAATGGAGTCTGGCAAGGTGTCTGGTATCGTGAACGGGATTGATGCTGACCTGTATAATCCTCAGACGGATGTTCTTTTAGACTATCATTTTAATCAGGAAGATTTGTCTGGGAAGGCCCAAAACAAGGCAAAATTGCAAGAAAGAGTTGGCTTGCCAGTTAGAGCTGACGTTCCACTGGTGGGAATTGTTTCTCGTTTGACACGTCAAAAAGGTTTTGATGTGGTGGTCGAAAGTCTTCACCATATCTTGCAAAATGATGTTCAGATTGTTCTTTTGGGAACTGGCGATCCAGCATTTGAAGGAGCTTTCTCATGGTTTGCTCAAATATACCCAGACAAGCTATCAGCAAATATCACTTTTGATGTCAAACTAGCTCAAGAAATCTACGCTGCTTGTGACCTCTTCCTCATGCCAAGTCGTTTTGAACCATGTGGCTTGTCTCAAATGATGGCTATGCGTTACGGAACCTTGCCGTTGGTCCATGAAGTTGGAGGCTTGCGAGATACCGTTCAAGCCTTTAATCCGATTGAAGGAAGTGGTACTGGCTTTAGTTTTAACAATCTATCACCTTACTGGTTAAATTGGACTTTCCAAACAGCTTTGGACTTGTATAGAAACCATCCTGATGTTTGGAGAAATTTACAAAAACAAGCTATGGAGTGTGATTTCTCATGGGATACAGCTTGCAAGTCATATCTTGACTTGTACCATAGTTTAGTTAATTAATAGATAAAATCGTATGATGACTTCATACGATTTTTAGGCTGTTTAGAGAGGAGAACTGATGTCTCAAGTAAAAGGCTTGTGTGTTATGGATGTAGATGGAACCTTAATCCTAGAAGAAGTGATTGATCTTTTGGGAAGAGAGGTAGGTCGTGAGGAGGAAATTTCGCTGATTACAAGTCGGGCAATGCAAGGAGAGTTGGACTTTGAAAGCAGTTTACGAAAAAGAGCGTCCTTGTTGGAAGGTCTTCCTGTTTCGGTTTTTGATAAAGTCTTCAACACTATTCATCTAACGTCAAATGCCCAGGAATTCATTTCCATTCTCCAAAAGAATGGAATCCTAGTTGGTCTGGTGTCCGGTGGATTTACTCCAATAGTTGAGAGATTAGCAAAATCCCTCGACATTGCCTATTTCTCTGCCAACCAACTTGAAGTCAAAGACGGTTTTCTAACAGGAAAGTTAGTTGGACAAATTATTAATCCCGAAGTCAAAAAAGCAACTCTGGAAAAATGGACAGAGGAACTAAAACTTTCTAAAGAAAGAACGATTGCAATCGGTGATGGGGCCAATGATTTATTAATGTTGAAGTCGGCGGGGCTAGGAATCGCCTTTTGTGCCAAAGAAGTGCTCAAAAAAGAAATACCGAATCATGTTGACAAGAGGGATTTTTTAGAAGTTCTTCCTTTGATTGACTGGTTAGAATGAGGGAAAATATGAAGATTGTAATTGCACCAGATTCATTTAAGGAAAGCTTGACAGCTCAACAGGTAGCTGAAGCAATAAAAAGAGGCTTCCAACAATCGATAGCAGATGTAGAATGCCTCCTCTGCCCTGTTGGTGATGGTGGCGAAGGTACAGTAGATTCCATTCGACATTCTCTTGACCTTGAAGAAAAATGGATCCAAGTGACAGGACCTTTTGGACAAAAAGTAGAAATGCGCTATTTTCAAAAAAGTCAACTGGCACTATTTGAAGTTGCCGACTTGGTTGGCCTTGGAAAAATTCCGCTAGAGAAACGAAATCCACTTCAAATCCAAACTTGTGGTATTGGAGAGTTGATTCGTCATCTCATTGCTCAAGGGATTAAAGATATCTATATCGGCGTTGGTGGCACGGCCAGTAATGACGGAGGAATTGGGATCGCTGCTGGTTTAGGTTATCGATTTTATGATAGGGATGGAAATGTCTTGCCCGCTTGCGGGCAGTCCTTATTAAACTTAGCTTCTATGTCAACAGAAAATCGCTATGAAATTCCTGAAGATGTTCAAATTCGTATTTTAGCAGATGTCGTGAGTCCCTTATGTGGATATCAAGGTGCGACCTACACTTTTGGCAAGCAAAAAGGTTTACATCCTGCTATGTTTCCAGTCCTAGATCAGGCAATACAAGATTTTTATGAAAAAGCCTCACCTGTAACATTGGAAATTAAAGGAGCAGGAGCTGGTGGAGGCCTTGCTGGCGGTTTGTGTGCCTTTGCTCAGGCAAATATCGTGTCTGGAATTGATACATGCTTGAACTTAATCAACTTTGATAAGAAAGTTTTACATGCTGACTTGGTTGTTGTAGGAGAAGGAAGGCTAGATCGTCAAAGTTTAGCAGGTAAAGCCCCTATAGGTGTTGCAAAAAGAACCCCTGTCGGAGTTCCTGTCATTGCTATTTGTGGTAGTCTTGCTGAAGATTTACCTTCCCCACCATTTGAAAATATCCAAGCAGCTTTTTCTATTTTAGAGAAAAGCGAACCTTTAGAAGATAGTTTGAAAAATGCCAGCCTCTATCTGGAGCGCACGGCAGCCAATATCGGGCGTTTATTAAGTATGCGCAATGTTTAGCCAAACCATTTTTTCCATAAGGATGTTTTGGATGGTTCTTCCTTTTTAACTTCCCAAAGTTTTGCAAAAGCAAGTCGAAGATTCTTTTCTTCTACTTGAACGGGTGCATTGGTGTGGATAATCAGGCCAAAAGGAGAAGAAGTATGCTCTTCAGATACAATGGTAGCTTGACTATCAGTTTCTTTTGCTTCTTTTAAGTAGAAAACTTGTTTGTCAAATTCGATAGTTGGTGAAATCTTCACAAATAGTGGCTCTGCTTTTTCCTGAAGATTTTCTAAAATAGATAAAAAACCTTTTTCTAACTGAGGGCTATTTGCTGTGTCAATATCTGCATATCCAAGAACTCTTTCCTCAAAAGTGCCAAGATAGCGTCTTTGCTCATCCGGATTTAATTTTGGTCCACCATGAGCTTTTTCAAGTAATTGTTTTGATAAATCTGTCATGAAAACAGTATATCATAAAAGCTAGAATAAAACAGACAAAAGAAAGCGATTACTTTATAAAGTTAAGGAAAATTTGCACAAAGATAACGTTTTTTCTTGAAAAAGGAGGGGTTTTAAGGTATTATAGAGGTGTAAAAAATTTAACTCATAAGGAGAGTAAAAAATGTCAATTATTACTGATGTTTACGCTCGCGAAGTCCTAGACTCACGCGGTAACCCAACACTTGAAGTAGAAGTTTACACTGAATCAGGTGCTTTCGGACGTGGTATGGTTCCATCAGGAGCTTCTACTGGTGAACACGAAGCAGTTGAACTTCGCGACGGTGACAAATCTCGTTACGGTGGTCTTGGTACACAAAAAGCTGTTGACAACGTAAACAACATCATTGCTGAAGCTATCATTGGCTACGATGTACGTGATCAACAAGCTATCGACCGTGCTATGATCGCTCTTGACGGTACTCCTAACAAAGGTAAATTGGGTGCAAACGCAATCCTTGGTGTGTCTATCGCTGTAGCTCGTGCTGCTGCTGACTACCTTGAAATCCCACTTTACAGCTACCTAGGTGGATTCAACACTAAAGTTCTTCCAACTCCAATGATGAACATCATCAACGGTGGTTCTCACTCTGACGCTCCAATCGCTTTCCAAGAATTCATGATCGTACCTGCTGGTGCGCCATCATTCAAAGAAGCTCTTCGTTGGGGTGCTGAAATCTTCCATGCTCTTAAGAAAATCCTTAAATCTCGTGGTTTGGAAACAGCCGTAGGTGACGAAGGTGGATTTGCTCCTCGTTTTGAAGGAACTGAAGACGGAGTTGAAACTATCCTTGCTGCTATCGAAGCTGCTGGGTATGTTCCTGGTAAAGACGTATTTATCGGATTTGACTGTGCTTCATCAGAATTCTACGATAAAGAACGTAAAGTTTACGACTACACTAAATTCGAAGGTGAAGGAGCAGCTGTACGTACTGCTGCAGAACAAATCGATTACCTTGAAGAATTGGTAAACAAATACCCAATCATCACTATCGAAGATGGTATGGATGAAAATGACTGGGACGGTTGGAAAGCTCTTACTGAACGTCTTGGTGGTAAAGTTCAATTGGTTGGTGACGACTTCTTCGTAACAAACACTTCTTACCTTGAAAAAGGTATTGCAGAAGGTGCTGCTAACTCAATCCTTATCAAAGTTAACCAAATCGGTACTCTTACTGAAACATTCGACGCTATCGAAATGGCGAAAGAAGCTGGTTACACTGCCGTTGTATCACACCGTTCAGGTGAAACTGAAGATTCAACAATCGCTGACATCGCAGTTGCAACTAACGCAGGACAAATCAAGACTGGTTCACTTTCACGTACAGACCGTATCGCTAAATACAACCAATTGCTTCGCATCGAAGACCAACTTGGTGAAGTAGCTGAATACCGTGGATTGAAATCATTCTACAACCTTAAAAAATAATCGTTGATTTAACAACGTTTCTAGCCCCTCGGATTTTATCCGAAGGGCTATTTTTGTATTTAGGGGGCAAAAAAGGGGCATAGCGATTCGAGAAAGATTATACTCTTCGAAAATCTCTTAAAACCACATCAACATCGCCTTGCCGTAGGTATAGGTAACTGACTTCGTCAGTTCTATCTACAACCTCAAAACAGTGTTTTGAGCTGACTTCGTCAGTCTTATCTACAACCTCAAAGCAGTGCTTTGAGCAACCTGCGGCTAGTTTCCTAGTTCGCTCTTTGATTTTCATTGAGTATTAATAATTCAGTTACTAACTCGTCAACTCTGATTTATCCAATAAAATTGAAAAGGATGGAAAAAAGGATAAATTTATGATATACTTTATTTTAAAGACCTTATTAGAAATCTTGAAAGAGTATTAAAAACTTAGAATGAGAAAAATTGTTATCAATGGTGGATTACCACTACAAGGTGAAATCACTATTAGTGGTGCTAAAAATAGCGTTGTGGCCTTAATTCCGGCTATTATCTTGGCTGATGATGTGGTGACTTTGGATTGTGTTCCAGATATTTCGGATGTAGCCAGTCTTGTCGAAATTATGGAATTGATGGGAGCTACTGTTAAGCGTTATGACGATGTCTTGGAGATTGATCCAAGAGGTGTTCAAAATATTCCAATGCCTTATGGTAAAATTAACAGTCTTCGTGCATCTTACTATTTTTATGGGAGCCTCTTAGGCCGTTTTGGTGAAGCGACAGTTGGTTTACCGGGAGGATGTGATCTTGGTCCTCGTCCGATTGACTTACACCTTAAGGCTTTTGAAGCTATGGGTGCCACTGTTAGCTACGAGGGAGATAACATGAAGTTATCTGCTAAAGATACAGGACTTCATGGTGCAAGTATTTACATGGACACGGTTAGTGTAGGGGCAACGATTAATACGATGATTGCTGCGGTTAAAGCGAATGGTCGTACTATTATTGAAAATGCAGCCCGTGAACCTGAAATTATTGATGTAGCTACCCTCTTGAATAATATGGGAGCCCATATCCGCGGTGCAGGAACTAATATCATCATTATTGATGGTGTTGAAAGATTACATGGAACCCGTCATCAGGTGATTCCAGACCGTATCGAAGCTGGAACATATATTTCTTTAGCTGCTGCAGTCGGCAAGGGGATTCGTATAAATAATGTTCTTTACGAACACCTAGAAGGATTTATTGCTAAGCTGGAAGAAATGGGAGTGAGAATGACTGTATCTGAAGACAGCATTTTTGTCGAAGAGCAGTCTAATTTGAAAGCAATCAATATTAAGACAGCTCCTTACCCAGGCTTTGCAACTGATTTGCAACAACCGATTACCCCACTTTTACTAAGAGCGAATGGTCGTGGTACAATTGTTGATACGATTTACGAAAAGCGTGTAAATCATGTTTTTGAACTAGCAAAGATGGATGCGGACATTTCGACAACAAATGGTCATATTTTGTACACAGGTGGACGTGATTTGCGTGGGGCAAGTGTTAAAGCAACTGACCTGAGAGCTGGGGCTGCGCTAGTCATTGCTGGGCTTATGGCTGAAGGTAAAACTGAAATTACAAATATCGAGTTTATCTTACGTGGTTATTCTGATATTATCGAAAAATTACGTAATCTAGGAGCGGATATTAGACTTGTTGAGGATTAAACCGTAGAGGTGTTTATGAATATTTGGACCAAATTAGCAATGTTTTCTTTTTTTGAAACGGATCGCTTGTATTTGCGTCCTTTCTTTTTTAGTGATAGTCAAGACTTCCATGAGATAGCCTCAAATCCTGAAAATTTACAATTTATTTTCCCAACTCAGGCAAGTCTGGAAGAAAGTCAATATGCACTGGCCAATTACTTTATGAAGTCCCCTTTGGGAGTGTGGGCAATTTGTGACCAGAAAAATCAACAAATGATTGGTTCTATTAAATTTGAGAAGTTAGATGAAATCAAAAAAGAAGCTGAGCTTGGCTATTTTTTGAGAAAAGATGCTTGGTCGCAAGGATTTATGACAGAGGTTGTTAGAAAAATTTGTCAGCTTTCTTTTGAGGAATTTGGCTTAAAACAATTATCTATCATTACCCACCTTGAAAATGAAGCTAGCCAAAGAGTTGCTCTTAAGGCTGGATTTAGTTTGTTCCGTCAGTTTAAGGGAAGTGATCGCTACACAAGAAAAATGCGGGATTATCTTGAATTTCGATATGTAAAAGGAGAATTCAATGAGTAAGCATCAGGAAATTCTAAGCTATTTGGAGGAATTACCAGTAGGTAAAAGGGTGAGTGTTCGTAGTATTTCCAACCATCTGGGAGTCAGTGATGGAACTGCCTATCGGGCCATTAAAGAAGCTGAAAACCGTGGAATTGTGGAGACCCGTCCTAGAAGTGGTACTATCCGTGTTAAATCACAGAAAGTTGCGATTGAAAGATTAACTTTTGCTGAAATTGCAGAAGTGACTTCTTCTGAGGTTCTGGCTGGGCAAGAAGGTTTAGAGAGAGAATTCAGTAAGTTTTCAATTGGTGCCATGACTGAACAAAATATCTTGTCTTACCTTCACGATGGGGGGCTTTTGATTGTCGGAGACCGAACCCGTATTCAGTTGCTAGCCTTGGAAAATGAAAATGCAGTTCTGGTTACAGGGGGATTTCAGGTTCATGATGATGTGATTAAACTGGCCAATCAAAAAGGTATTCCAGTTCTGAGAAGTAAGCATGACACTTTCACTGTCGCGACCATGATCAATAAAGCCTTGTCAAATGTTCAAATCAAAACAGATATTCTGACAGTTGAGAAGCTTTATCGTCCAAGTCATGAATATGGTTTTCTGAGAGAGACAGATACCGTTAAAGATTATTTGGACTTGGTACGTAAGAATCGTAGTAGCCGTTTCCCAGTTATCAATCAACACCAGATTGTTGTTGGAGTTGTAACCATGAGAGACGCTGGTGATAAGTCACCAAGTACCACAATTGACAAGGTCATGTCTCGTAGTCTATTTTTGGTTGGATTATCGACAAATATTGCCAATGTGAGTCAACGGATGATTGCTGAAGACTTTGAAATGGTACCGGTTGTTCGAAATAATCAAACCTTGCTTGGAGTTGTGACGCGACGAGATGTCATGGAGAAGATGAGCCGTTCCCAAGTTTCGGCTCTACCGACTTTTTCTGAGCAGATTGGTCAAAAACTCGCTTATCACCATGATGAAGTAGTGATTACAGTGGAACCCTTTATGCTTGAGAAGAACGGTGTTTTGGCTAATGGTGTATTGGCGGAGATACTGACTCACATGACCCAAGATTTAGTTGTGAATAGTGGTCGCAATCTCATCATCGAGCAAATGCTGATCTACTTTTTGCAGGCTGTTCAGATAGATGATATACTGCGCATTCAAGCACGCATTATCCACCATACTAGACGATCAGCTATTATTGATTACGATATTTATCATGGTCATCAGATTGTTTCAAAAGCAAATGTGACTGTTAAAATTAATTAGAAACTAGGAGAAATAATGATAACATTAAAATCAGCTCGTGAAATCGAAGCTATGGATAAAGCCGGTGATTTCCTCGCAAGTATTCATATCGGCTTACGTGATTTGATTAAGCCTGGCGTAGATATGTGGGAAGTTGAAGAGTATGTCCGTCGTCGTTGTAAGGAAGAAAATTTCCTTCCACTTCAGATTGGTGTCGATGGTGCCATGATGGATTATCCTTATGCTACCTGCTGCTCTCTTAACGATGAAGTAGCTCACGCTTTCCCTCGTCACTATATCTTGAAAGATGGTGATTTGCTCAAGGTTGATATGGTTTTGGGAGGCCCAATTGCTAAATCGGATCTTAATGTCTCAAAATTAAATTTCAACAATGTGGAGCAAATGAAAAAATACACTCAGAGCTATTCTGGTGGTCTTGCAGACTCATGTTGGGCTTATGCTGTTGGTACACCGTCCGAAGAAGTGAAAAATCTGATGGATGTAACTAAAGAAGCCATGTATAAGGGGATTGAGCAAGCTGTTGTTGGAAATCGTATCGGGGATATCGGTGCAGCTATTCAAGAATACGCTGAAAGCCGAGGTTACGGTGTAGTGCGTGATTTGGTTGGTCATGGTGTTGGCCCAACCATGCACGAAGAACCAATGGTTCCTAACTATGGTATTGCTGGTCGAGGACTCCGTCTCCGTGAAGGAATGGTCTTAACCATTGAACCAATGATCAATACTGGAGACTGGGAAATTGATACAGATATGAAAACTGGCTGGGCGCATAAGACCATTGACGGTGGATTGTCATGTCAGTATGAACACCAATTCGTGATTACGAAAGATGGTCCTGTTATCTTGACTAGTCAAGGTGAAGAAGGAACTTATTAATAGAAAGCGGAAATACTGCTGGAAATTCATTTTGTTAGAAAACCCATTAAATCTTTTCATAAAAAACGCATTGTATCAAGCTTTTAAGTGCCTGGTATAATGCGTTTTTCTGATTTTAAAAACATAGTTCTTCTAAAATAGTACACTTCAGGTTAAAAAAACGACATTTTAGATTTTCTGTTCCAGAAATAGCTATCGCTATGATATAATTATTTTATGATTATTACTATTCCTATAAAAAACCAAAAAGATATTGGCACACCATCTGATTCAGTCGTTGTTCTCGGCTATTTTGATGGTATACACAAGGGGCATCAGGAATTATTTCGCGTTGCCAATAAGGCTGCGAGAAAGGACTTATTGCCTATCGTCGTTATGACCTTTAATGAATCTCCAAAGATTGCTTTAGAGCCTTATCATCCTGATCTGTTTTTACATATTTTGAACCCTGCTGAACGTGAGAGGAAACTAAAGCGTGAAGGCGTAGAAGAATTATATCTCCTTGATTTTAGTAGTCAATTTGCTAGTCTCACGGCAGAAGAATTTTTTGCAACTTATATCAAGGCTATGAATGCCAAAATTATTGTTGCAGGTTTTGACTATACATTTGGTTCTGACCAAAAAACGGCAGAAGACTTAAAGGATTACTTTGATGGAGAAGTCATTATCGTTCCACCTGTAGAAGATGAGAAAGGAAAGATTAGTTCAACTCGTATCCGTCAAGCTATTTTAGATGGAAATGTGAAAGAAGCAGGAGAACTTTTGGGGGCACCGCTTCCATCAAGAGGTATGGTGGTTCATGGCAATGCTCGTGGTCGTACGATTGGTTATCCGACAGCGAATTTGGTGCTTTTAGATCGTACTTATATGCCAGCAGATGGCGTTTATGTCGTTGATGTTGAGATTCAAAGACAGAAGTATCGTGCTATGGCTAGTGTCGGGAAAAATGTGACCTTTGATGGAGAAGAAGCACGTTTTGAAGTCAATATTTTTGATTTTAATCAAGATATTTATGGGGAAACCGTCATGGTTTATTGGCTTGATCGCATTCGAGATATGACCAAATTTGACTCAGTCGACCAATTAGTGGATCAGTTAAAGGCTGATGAAGAACTAGCCCGGAATTGGTCTTAAGAAATTGAGTAAACAAAAAAGAGGTTGTCTGTAACCCAAAAGATAGATGAATAAGTCTAACTTTTGAGGTCACTACACTACCTCTTTTTATTCTTTTTCAAAGGTGAATCCTTCTCCAAGGATTTCATGGGCTTCTGTAATGGTTATAAAGGCTTGAGGATCGATTCGATGAATCATTTCCTTCATTTTCACAATCTCATTTCTACCGACAATACAGTAAATGATTTTCAAATTTTCTTTACTATAGTAGCCTTGACCAGAAATAAAAGTAACGCCTCTTCCTAGGTCATCATTAATCGCTTTAGCAAGTTGGTCAGGACGTTTTGTGATAATCATAAATCCTTTACCAGCATAGCCACCTTCTCCAATCAAATCAATGACACGAGAAACGATAAAATCAAATAAGAGCGTGTAGGAAACCAATCGCAAATCCTTGAAGATTAGGAGAATAAGCATGAGAATACAAAAATCTAAGATAAAGAGCAGTTTTCCCATTGATATATGAGTGTATTTATTGAGAATACGAGCTAGAATATCAGTACCACCAGTTGTACCTCCAGCATTAAAGATAATTCCAAGACCAATTCCCAATAGAATCCCAGCTATAAGTGCAGTAATCAGTAAATCACCTTGAAGATCAATATGAAGGGGAATACGCTCAAAAAAAGCCAACCAAGCTGACAAAGCTAAGGTTCCTAGCAAACTAGAATAGAGGGATTTTGCTCCAAATATTTTCCAAGCTAGGATGAAAAGGGGAATGTTAATCAGCAAGTTCATGAGCGAAACAGGGATTTTAAAAAGATAAAAGGTGATGAGGGTAATACCTGTCGCCCCTCCTTCAAAGAGATGATGAGGAACTACAAAATAAGTCAGCCCAAAAGCATAAATAGCAGCACCTAGTAAAATGGTAAAAATGGGGTAAATTTTTTTAATCATAGGAAACCTCTTTTCTTATAAGTTGATTATATCAAATTTTTACGGAAAATTTGATTGACTCCATTAGGATTTTTAATCTTTTTTTGATATAATTAGAAGTAAGAAAACCAATCTGAATCCTAAAATAGAAAGATTGATACTATGACAAAAATTAAGATTGTAACCGATTCATCTGTTACTATTGAACCTGAACTCGTAAAACAATTAGATATTACAATTGTTCCATTATCTGTAATGATTGATAATGTTGTTTATTCTGATGCTGATTTGAAAGAAGAAGGTAAATTTCTTCAGTTGATGCAAGCAAGTAAGAATCTTCCTAAGACAAGTCAACCGCCTGTAGGTGTCTTCGCTGAAGTTTTTGAGGACCTATGCAAAGATGGTAGCCAGATTCTTGCTATTCATATGTCCCATGCTCTTTCGGGGACTGTAGAAGCAGCACGCCAAGGTGCCAGCCTATCTACTGCCGATGTGACAGTTATAGATAGTTCCTTTACTGACCAAGCCTTGAAATTCCAAGTTGTTGAGGCTGCGAAATTAGCACAAGAAGGCAAAGATATGGCGGAAATTTTATCTCACGTTGAAGAGGTTAAAAACCACACAGAACTTTATATTGGTGTTTCAACTTTGGAAAATCTTGTTAAAGGTGGACGAATTGGCCGTGTAACTGGATTGTTGAGTTCTCTTCTTAATATCCGTGTTGTCATGCAGATGAAGGACCATGAATTGCAGCCAATGGTTAAAGGTCGTGGTGCTAAAACTTTTAAAAAATGGTTGGATGAGTTGATAACATCACTCGCTGAACGTTCTGTAGCAGAGATTGGAATTTCATATTCTGGTAGTGCTGATTGGGCAAAAGAGATGAAAGAAAGCTTACAAGCTTATGTTGAACAGCCAATTTCTGTTTTGGAAACGGGTTCCATTATTCAAACGCACACAGGTGAGAATGCTTGGGCTATTTTGGTACGTTACCACTCCTAAAAAAATAAAGAAAATGGGAAGAAATAGCGTTTTTAACTTGACCTAAAAGGGATTTTAGGATATGATTATATTTGTTAATTAGAAATTAATTTGGAGGAATCATTAACATGGCAAACAAACAAGATTTGATCGCTAAAGTAGCAGAAGCTACAGAATTGACTAAGAAAGACTCAGCAGCAGCAGTTGAAGCTGTATTCGCAGCAGTAGCTGACTACCTTGCAGCTGGTGAAAAAGTTCAATTGATCGGTTTTGGTAACTTTGAAGTTCGTGAGCGTGCTGCACGTAAAGGTCGCAACCCACAAACTGGTAAAGAAATCACAATTGCAGCTTCTAAAGTTCCAGCATTCAAAGCCGGTAAAGCTCTTAAAGACGCTGTTAAATAATCAGCCTTTAAAAATCCTATTGTATCAAGCTTTCTAGCTTGGTCAGTAGGCTTTTTTGTTTGCTTTGGGGCATTTTGGGGGCAGAATCTGAATGAACTAATACCGGAACAAATCTTTCAAATACTGGCTAATTCAATTTGCGTAGCAGAAATCATACAAATGAAATTGATTATAGTAAAATAGGATTAGAAATCTTAAGAAAGTTGGTTCTTTATTGGAAACGATAGTATTTTCAATCTCCGTTTTTTTAGCAGGGATCTTGTCCTTCTTTTCCCCTTGCATTTTTCCTCTGTTACCTGTTTATACTGGAATTTTGCTGGATGATCAGGAAAGCGCAAAAAGTTTTTCTTTGTTTGGGAGAAAGGTTCTCTGGTCAGGTTTGATTCGAACACTTTGCTTTATCGCAGGTATTTCTCTCATTTTCTTTATTCTTGGCTTTGGTGCTGGTTACTTTGGTAATATTCTTTATACCAATTGGTTTCGCTATACCATGGGAACAATTATTATCATTTTAGGTCTTCATCAGATGGAAATTTTTCATTTTAAGAAATTAGAGGTTCAAAAAAGCTTTACTTTTAAGAAATCAGAAGCCAATCGTTATTGGTCAGCCTTTTTACTCGGTATTACTTTTAGCTTTGGTTGGACGCCTTGTATTGGTCCAGTTTTGAGTTCTGTTTTAGCGCTTGCGGCTTCTGGAGGCAATGGTGCTTGGCAAGGAGCGATTTATACCTTGATTTACACTCTAGGGATGGCTATTCCTTTCTTGGTTTTGGCTCTAGCTTCAGGTGTAGTGATGCCTTATTTTAGTAAAATCAAACGCCATATGATGTTACTGAAGAAAATTGGTGGTTTCCTCATTATTTTAATGGGAATTTTATTACTATTAGGACAAGTAAATGTTCTAGCTGGAATTTTTGAATAAAGGAGAAAAAGATGAAAAAAGTAATGTTTGCTGGCTTAAGCCTTTTGTCATTAGTTGTATTGATGGCCTGTGGTGAGGAAGAGACTAAAAAGACTCAAGCTCCACAACAATCCCCAAAACAACAGCAACAAACGACTGTACAACAAATTGCTGTTGGAAAAGATGCACCAGACTTTACCTTGCAATCTATGGATGGTAAAGAAGTTAAGTTATCTGATTATAAGGGGAAAAAAGTCTACTTAAAGTTTTGGGCTTCATGGTGTGGTCCATGTAAGAAAAGTATGCCTGAGTTGATGGAATTAGCGGCGAAACCAGATCGTGATTTTGAAATTCTTAGTGTCATTGCACCAGGTATTCAAGGTGAAAAAACTGTCGAGCAATTCCCACAATGGTTCCAAGATCAAGGTTATAAAGATATCCCAGTTCTTTATGACACCAAAGCAACCACCTTCCAAGCTTATCAAATTCGAAGCATTCCTACAGAATACCTGATTGATAGTCAAGGAAAGATTGGAAAGATACAATTTGGTGTTATCAGTAATGCGGATGCAGAAGCAGCCTTTAAAGAAATGAACTAGAATAGATAAAAATCTGATTACAAGAGAGTAGTCAGATTTTTTTAGAAAATTATTTTATAAATATTCACAAATGTCCTATATTTATGGTAAAATAGAATCATCATTTTATTTTGGAGTCAAAGATGAATATATTTAGAACAAAAAATGTTAGTTTAGATAAAACGGAGATGCACAGGCATTTGAAGTTATGGGATTTGATTTTGCTGGGTATCGGAGCCATGGTAGGGACAGGTGTCTTTACAATCACAGGTACTGCAGCCGCAACTCTAGCTGGTCCAGCCCTAGTGATTTCAATCGTCATTTCTGCCTTGTGTGTGGGATTATCAGCCCTCTTTTTTGCAGAATTTGCTTCGCGAGTACCCGCTACAGGTGGTGCCTACAGTTATCTCTATGCTATTTTAGGAGAATTCCCTGCCTGGTTGGCTGGTTGGTTAACCATGATGGAGTTCATGACAGCCATATCAGGCGTAGCTTCGGGTTGGGCAGCTTATTTTAAAGGCTTGCTTTCTCAATACGGGATAGCCCTTCCTCAGGCTTTAAATGGCACCTTTAATCCTCAAGCTGGCACATTTGTTGATTTATTACCTATTCTTGTCTTAGTTTTAGTTACCTCGCTTGTTTTACTAAATGCCAAGGCAGCCTTACGCTTTAATTCTATTCTAGTGATTTTGAAATTTTCCGCTTTAGCTCTCTTTGTTTTAGTAGGAATTTGGAATATTAAGCTTGATAATTGGAGCAATTTTGCTCCTTATGGTTTTGGACAAATCTATGGTGCTAGTACTGGTATTATTGCTGGTGCGTCCTTGATGTTCTTCGGTTTTTTGGGCTTTGAATCCATCTCTATGGCTGTAGATGAAGTCAAGACTCCTCAAAAAAATATTCCTAGAGGGATTGTCTTATCGCTTTCTATCGTAACCATTCTTTATGCCTTGGTGACGCTTGTCTTGACTGGTGTGGTTCATTATAGCCATCTAAATGTCGACGATGCTGTTGCGTTTGCCCTTCGTAGTGTTGGGATTAGTTGGGCAGCCAACTATGTGTCATTAGTGGCTATCTTAACCTTGATTACGGTTTGTATCTCGATGACCTATGCCCTATCGCGTATGATTTACAGTTTAGCGCGTGACGGCTTGATGCCTGCTGCCTTTAAAGAACTGACCAAAACAAGCAAGGTGCCGAAGAATGCTACTATCTTGACAGGTCTAGCTTCAGCAGTAGCAGCAGGAATATTCCCTCTTGCTAGTATCGCAGCCTTCTTAAATATTTGTACCTTGTCTTACCTGATCATGTTGGCTTATGGTTTGATTCGCTTACGGAGAGAAAAGGGGATGCCCAAAGCTGGAGAATTTAAAACACCACTGGTACCATTATTACCAATTTTATCAATCATCATTTGTTTGTCCTTCATGTTGCAGTATAATGTGGAAACTTGGATTGCTTTCCTAGTTGCGTTGTTAGTAGGAAGTATTATTTACTTCACTTATGGTTATAAGCATTCTACCATAGAAGAATAATACTTTTCGAAAATCTCTTCAAACCACGTCAGCTTCGCCTTGCCGTATGTATGTGACTGACTTCGTCAGTCTTATCTACAACCTCAAAACAGTGTTTTGAGCTGACTTCGTCAGTTTCATCTACAACCTCAAAAACATGTTTTGAGCTGACTTCGTCAGTTCTATCTGCAACCTCAAAGTCGTGCTTTGAGCAGCCTGCGGCTAGCTTCCTAATTTGCTCTTTGATTTTCATTGACTATATAAAGTGAGAATCTGTTGAGTTATTGAAACTCAGCAGATTTTTATATGTGAAAGAAATTTCAATTTTTTTCTTAAAATAGCTTGACAGATTAAATTTTTAGGAGTAGAATGTTTACCAGTTAATTAAATAGTTAAGGGGTTATCCATGAAAAAACAAAGTTTATTTTTAGTATTGTTAAGTGTCTTTCTTTTGTGTTTAGGTGCTTGTGGTCAAAAAGAAAGCCAGACAGGGAAAGGGATGAAAATTGTGACCAGTTTCTATCCTATCTACGCTATGGTTAAGGAAGTATCTGGTGACTTGAATGATGTTCGAATGATTCAGTCAAGTAGTGGGATTCACTCCTTTGAACCTTCAGCAAATGACATCGCGGCTATCTATGATGCAGATGTCTTTGTTTACCATTCTCATACGCTAGAATCTTGGGCAGGAAGTTTAGATCCCAATCTAAAAAAATCTAAAGTGAAGGTTTTAGAGGCTTCAGAGGGAATGACTTTAGACCGCGTCCCAGGGCTAGAAGATGTAGAAGCAGGGGATGGAGTTGATGAAAAAACGCTCTATGACCCTCACACTTGGCTAGATCCTGAAAAAGCTGGCGAAGAAGCTCAGATTATCGCTGATAAACTTTCAGAGGTGGATAGTGAGCATAAAGAAACTTACCAGAAAAATGCGCAAGCCTTTATCAAAAAAGCTCAAGAATTGACTAAGAAATTCCAGCCTAAATTTGAAAAAGCTACTCAGAAAACATTTGTAACACAACATACAGCCTTTTCTTATCTAGCGAAGAGATTTGGACTTAATCAACTTGGTATTGCAGGTATCTCTCCTGAACAAGAACCAAGTCCAAGACAACTAACAGAAATTCAGGAATTTGTTAAAACCTATAAGGTTAAAACGATTTTTACAGAAAGTAATGCTTCTTCAAAAGTAGCTGAAACTCTTGTCAAATCAACAGGTGTGGGGCTTAAAACTCTGAATCCTTTAGAGGCAGACCCACAAAATGACAAGACTTATTTAGAAAATCTGGAAGAAAATATGAGTGTTCTTGCAGAAGAATTGAAATGAGGAAAGAATGAAAATCAATAAAAAATATGTGGCGGGTTCGGTGGCAGTCCTTGCCCTAAGTGTTTGCTCCTATGAGCTTGGTCGTTATCAAGCTGGTCAAGTTAAGAAAGATTCTAATCGAGTAGCTTATATAGATGGTGATCAGGCTGGTCAAAAGGCAGAGAACTTGACACCAGATGAAGTCAGTAAGAGAGAGGGAATCAACGCTGAACAAATCGTCATCAAGATTACGGATCAAGGTTATGTGACCTCTCATGGAGACCATTATCATTACTATAATGGCAAGGTTCCTTATGATGCCATCATCAGTGAAGAACTGCTGATGAAAGATCCGAATTATCAGTTGAAGGATGCAGATATTGTTAATGAAATCAAGGGTGGCTATGTGATTAAGGTAGATGGGAAATACTATGTTTACCTTAAAGATGCGGCTCATGCGGACAATATTCGGACAAAAGAAGAGATTAAACGTCAGAAGCAGGAACACAGTCATAATCATGGAGGCGGTTCTAACGATCAGGCGGTAGTTGCTGCCAGAGCTCAAGGCCGTTATACAACGGATGATGGTTATATCTTCAATGCCTCTGATATCATTGAGGACACGGGTGATGCCTATATTGTTCCTCATGGCAATCACTTCCACTATATTCCGAAGAGTGATTTGTCTGCTAGTGAATTAGCTGCCGCCCAAGCCTTCTTATCTGGAAAAGGTGGGCAATTAAGTACGGTTGAATATCGTTCAAGCAGAGCTGAAACAAGATCTAGTGTGAGAATGAGTCAATCTGAGACACCTCAAAATCCTACAACAGATTCTGAAAGTCAAAGTGAGGATTTAGCTAGTCTCCTTCAAGAATTGTACGCCTTACCACTTAGCCAACGTCATGTGGAGTCTGATGGCTTGGTGTTTGACCCAGCACAGATTACAAAACGTACTACCAATGGTGTGGCAGTTCCTCACGGGGATCATTTCCATTTCATTCCTTATTCGCAAATGTCTGCTTTGGAAGAAAAATTGGCTCGAAATCTTCCAATTGGAGGTCAGCCAGTTCAAAGTCATACCGATAATCCGAAACCAAGCAGTACAGATAAACCAAGTTCAACACCAAGTTCAACGATTAAACCAAACTTTAATCTCAATACGCCGGCACCGAATCGAGCAACTGGAGGCGCCTATACAACGGATGATGGTTATGTCTTTAGTCCGACAGATGTAATTGAAGATACAGGAGACGCTTTTATTGTACCGCACGGCAACCATTTTCACTATATACCAAAAGGCGCTTTGTCTGCAGGGGAATTAGCTGCCGCCCAAGCCTATTGGAATGGGAAGCAGGGCTCACATTCTGCTACAAGCTCAAGTAAACCAAGTAGTAACAATCCAAATCCGGCTCCAGCCCAACCAAGTTTGACAGAGACTCCAAACCTGACTGTCACCCCAACTTATCATCAAAATCAAGGGGAAGATATCCCAACACTTTTAAGTGAATTGTATGCCAAACCTTTATCAGAACGCCATGTAGAATCTGATGGACTCGTCTTTGATCCGGCCCAAATCATCAAACGTACTGCAAATGGTGTCGCAGTGCCTCACGGAGACCATTATCACTTTATCCCTTATTCACAAATGTCACCGCTGGAAGAAAAATTGGCTCGTATGATAGCCGTCAAGGGACAAAATGGCAGTGTCTTGCCAAGTGTTACTCCACTGAAGCCAGCCCCTACTACCAAACCTCTAGCACCAGTGGAAAATAAACCGACAGAATTTGATGTCAATCAGGTTGTTAGAAAAGTTGGTGATGGATATATTATAGAAGATAAGGGCGCTAGTCGTTATGTTCTAGCTAAAGACTTAGCCAAGGATAAGATTGACGCTATTGAAAATCTCTTGTCTAAGAAAACTCAAGAGACGCATGCCCTAGTTGCGAAGAAAGAAAATGTCGCTCCTCGTGACCAAGAATTTTATGATAAAGCATATAATTTATTGGCCGAGGCTCATAAAGCCTTGTCTGAAAATAAGGGTCGTACTTCTGATTTCCAAGCCTTAGACAAATTAGCAGAACGCTTGAATGATGAATCTTCTAATAAAGGAAAATTAGTAGATGATTTATTGTCATTCTTAGCACCAATTACTCATCCAGAACGTCTTGGTAAACCAAATTCTCAAATTGAATATACCGAAAACGAAGTCCGTATTGCACAATTAGCTGATAAGTATACAACCTCAGATGGCTACATTTTTGACGAACATGATATTATCAGTGATGAAGGAGATGCCTATGTAACGCCTCATATGGGTCATAGTCACTGGATTGGAAAAGATAGCCTTTCTGATAAGGAAAAAGCAGCTGCTCAATCTTATACTAAAGAAAAAGGTATCCTACCTCCATCTCCAGATGCAGACGCTCAAGCAAATCCAACTGGAGATAGTGCAGCGGCCATTTACAATCGTGTGAAAGGTGAGAAACGAATTCCACTCGTTCGACTTCCATACATGGTAGAGCATACAGTTGAGATAAAAAATGGTAATTTAATCATTCCACATAAGGATCATTACCATAACATTAAATTTGCTTGGTTTGATGATCACTCATACAAAGCTCCAAACGGTTATACCTTGGAAGATTTATTTGCGACGATTAAGTACTATGTTGAACATCCTGATGAACGTCCACATTCTAATGATGGATGGGGTAATGCCAGCGAGCATGTCTTAGGTAAGAAAGACCACAGTGAAGATCCAAATAAGAACTTCAAAGCAGATGAAGAGCCAGTAGAGGAAACACCTGCTGAGCCAGAAGTCCCTCAAGTAGAGACTGAAAAAGTGGAAGCCAAACTCAAAGAAGCAGAAGCTTTACTTGCTAAAGTAACAGATGCTAGTTTGAAAGCCAATGCAACAGAAACCCTAGCTGGTTTACGAAATAATCTGAGTCTCCAAACCTTGGATAATAATGGTATCATGACAGAAGCAGAAAAATTGCTTGCTTTGTTAAAAGGTAGTAATCCTACATCTGTAAGCAAAGAAAAATAAACTAATGAAAAATGAAAGTCTCGATAAAGAGGCTTTCATTTTTATTATGTATATACGAAAAATTCTTGACAAGTAATACTAAAAAGAGTAAACTATTAACTAGTTAATTAACCGGTTCATCGTTTTGTGGTGAATCAAATAGGCTTAAGAAATGAGAAAAGAATGAAAATCAATAAAAAATATGTGGCGGGTTCGGTGGCAGTCCTTGCCCTAAGTGTTTGTTCCTATGAACTTGGACGGTATCAAGCTGAACAAGTTAAGAAAGATTCTAATCGAGTTGCTTATATAGACGGTGATCAGGCTGGTCAAAAGGCAGAGAACTTGACACCAGATGAAGTCAGTAAAAGAGAGGGAATTAACGCAGAACAGATCGTCATCAAGATTACGGATCAAGGTTATGTGACCTCTCATGGAGACCATTATCATTACTATAATGGGAAGGTTCCTTATGATGCCATCATCAGTGAAGAACTCCTCATGAAAGATCCGAATTATCAGTTGAAGGATTCAGATATTGTCAATGAAATCAAGGGTGGCTATGTGATTAAGGTAGACGGGAAATACTATGTTTACCTTAAAGATGCGGCTCATGCGGACAATATTCGGACAAAAGAAGAGATTAAACGTCAGAAGCAGGAACATAGTCATAATCATAATACAAGCACAGATAATGCTGTTGCTGCAGCCAGAGCCCAAGGTCGCTATACAACGGATGATGGTTATATCTTCAATGCATCTGATATCATTGAGGACACGGGTGATGCCTATATCGTTCCTCATGGCAATCACTTCCACTATATTCCTAAGAGTGACTTGTCTGCTAGTGAATTAGCTGCCGCCCAAGCCTTCTTATCTGGAAAAGGTGGTCAATTAAGTACGGTTGAATATCGTTCAAGCAGAGGAGAAGCAAGATCTAGTGTGAGAACGAGTCCATCTGAGACACCTCAAAATCCTGCAACAGATTCTGAAAGTCAAAGTGAGGATTTAGCTAGTCTCCTTCAAGAATTGTACGCTTTGCCACTTAGCCAACGTCATGTGGAGTCTGATGGCTTGGTATTTGACCCAGCACAGATTACAAAACGTACTGCAAATGGTGTGGCAGTGCCTCACGGGGATCATTTTCATTTCATTCCTTATTCGCAAATGTCTGCTTTAGAAGAAAAATTGGCTCGAAATCTACCAATTGGAGGTCAGCCAGTTCAACGTCATGCTGATAATACGAAACCAAGCAGTACAGATAAACCAAGTTCAACACCAAGTTCACCGATTAAACCAAACTTTAATCTCAATACTCCGGCACCGAATCGAGGAACTGGAGGCGCTTATACAACGGATGATGGCTATGTCTTTAGTCCGACAGATGTGATTGAAGATACAGGTGACGCTTTTGTTGTACCGCACGGCAATCATTTCCACTATATTCCTAAGAGTGATTTGTCAGCAGGAGAATTGGCTGCAGCCCAAGCTTATTGGAATGGTAAACAGGGCTCACATTCTACTACAAACTCAAGTAAACCAAGTAGTGATAATGATAAACCAGCCCAACCAAGTTTGACAGAGACTCCAAACCTGACTGTCACCCCAACATATCATCAAAATCATGGGGAAGACATTTCAACACTTTTAAGTGAATTGTATGCCAAACCTTTATCAGAACGACATGTAGAATCGGATGGCTTAGTCTTTGATCCGGCACAAATTATCAAACGTACAGCTAACGGTGTTGCAGTGCCACACGGAGATCATTATCACTTTATCCCTTATTCACAAATGTCACCGCTGGAAGAAAAATTGGCTCGTATGATAGCTGTTAAGGGACAAAATGGCAGTGTCTTGCCAAGTATTACTCCTCTGAAGCCAGCCCCTACTACCAAACCTCTAGCACCAGTGGAAAATAAACCGACAGAATTTGATGTCAACCAGGTTGTTAGAAAAGTTGGTGATGGATATATTATAGAGGATAAGGGCGCTAGTCGTTATGTTCTAGCTAAAGACTTAGCCAAGGATAAGATTGACGCTATTGAAAATCTCTTGTCTAAGAAAACTCAAGAGACGCATGCCCTAGTTGCGAAGAAAGAAAATGTCGCTCCTCGTGACCAAGAATTTTATGATAAAGCATATAATTTATTGGCCGAGGCTCATAAAGCCTTGTCTGAAAATAAGGGTCGTACTTCTGATTTCCAAGCCTTAGACAAATTAGCAGAACGCTTGAATGATGAATCTTCTAATAAAGGAAAATTAGTAGATGATTTATTGTCATTCTTAGCACCAATTACTCATCCAGAGCGACTTGGTAAACCAAATTCTCAAATTGCTTATACAGACGATGAAATTAAATTAGCGAAATTAGCAGGTAAGTATACAACAGAAGATGGCTATATCTTTGACACTCGTGATATTACCAGTGATGAGGGAGATGCTTATGTAACTCCACATATGTCTCATAGTCATTGGATTAAGAAAGAGAGCTTGTCTGAAGCTGAAAGAGTGGCAGCTCAGGCTTATGCTAAAGAGAAAGGTTTGATACCTCCTTCAACAGAGAATCAGGGTTCAGGAAATACTGAGGTTAAAGGAGTAGAAGCAATCTATAATAAAGTGAAGGCAGCTAAGAAGGTTCCACTTGATCACATGCCTTACAATCTCCAACATACTGTTGAAGTTAAAAACGGTAGCTTGATTATACCTCATTACGACCATTACCATAACATTAAATTTGGGTGGTTTGACGAAGGACTTTATGAGGCACCTAAAGGCTATAGTTTAGAGGATCTCTTTGCGACTGTAAAATACTATGTAGAACATCCAAACGAACGTCCGCATTCAGATAATGGATGGGGAAACGCAAGTGACCATGTTCGTAAAAATAAAGTAGAAGACAGTAAACCTGATGAAGATAAGGAACATGATGAAGTAAGTGAGCCAACTCGCCCTGAATCTGATGAAAAAGAGAATCACGCAGGTTTGAACCCTTCAGTAGATAATCTTTATAAACCAAGCACTGATGAAGACGAGACAGAAGAAGTATCTAAAGATACAACAGACGAAGCTGAAGTACCTCAAGTCGAAATCGAAAAAGTAGAAGCCAAATTCAAAGAAGTAGAAGCTCTACTTGCTAAAGTAACGGATGCTAGTTTGAAAGACAATGTGACAGAGAGCCTAGCTGGTTTACGAAATAATCTGAGTCTACAAACCATGGATAATAATGGCATTATGACAGAAGCAGAAAAATTACTTGCTTTGTTAAAAGGTAGTGAGTCAGTAACGACGAAACCAGAAGCATAAGTTTATCCTATTAAATCAAAATGATGTAAGAGTCAGTAGCAATACTGGCTTTTATTTTTTAAAATAACATAAAAATCTTGACAGATAAACTTAAAAAATGTAAACTATTTACTGGTTAATTAATTGGTTAAATAACCAATTTAGAAAACTATTTAATCAAGTAAAGGAAGTTAAGAAAAAGCTTCATCATTTATTGAAATGAGGGATTTATGAAATTCAGTAAAAAGTATATAGCAGCTGGATCAGCTGTTATCGTATCCTTGAGTCTTTGTGCCTATGCACTGAACCAGCATCGCTCGCAGGAAAATAAGGACGATAATCGTGTCTCTTATGTGGATGGCAGCCAGTCAAGTCAGAAAACTGAAAACCTGACACCAGATCAGGTTAGCCAGAAAGAAGGAATTCAGGCTGAGCAAATTGTCATCAAAATTACAGATCAGGGCTATGTGACGTCACACGGTGATCACTATCATTACTATAACGGGAAAGTTCCTTATGATGCCCTCTTTAGTGAAGAACTCTTGATGAAGGATCCAAACTACAAACTTAAGGATGGAGATATTGTCAATGAGGTCAAGGGTGGTTATATCATCAAGGTCGATGGAAAATATTATGTCTACCTGAAAGATGTAGCTCATGCTGATAATGTTCGAACTAAGGATGAAATCAATCGTCAAAAACAAGAACACGTCAAAGATAATGAGAAGGTCAGCTCTGATGTTGCTGTAGCAAGGTCTCAGGGACGCTATACGACAGATGATGGTTATGTCTTTAATCCAGCTGATATTATCGAAGATACGGGTGATGCTTATATCGTTCCTCATGGAGGTCACTATCACTATATTCCAAAAAGTGATTTGTCTGCTAGTGAGTTAGCAGCAGCAAAAGCTCATTTAGCTGGCAAAAATACGCAACCAAGTCAGCTAAGCTATTCTTCAACAGCTAGTGATAATACTAATCAAGCTATAGAGAAAGAATCAACTAGCAAGCCAGAAAGCAAAGTTGAAAATCTCCAAAGTCTATTGAAAGAACTCTACGATTCACCTAGCGACAAACGTTACAGTGAATCAGATGGTTTGGTTTTTGACCCTGCTAATATTATCAGTCGTACACCAAATGGTGTTGCGATTCCGCATGGTGACCATTATCACTTTATTCCTTACAGCAAGCTCTCTCCTTTAGAAGAAAAGATTGCTAGAATGGTACCTATCAGTGGAACTGGTTCTACAGTTTCTACAAATGAAAAAACTCATGAAGCAGCGTCTAGTCTTGGAAGGCTTTCAAGCAGTCCATCTACTTTGAGTCATCCTTCCTTGCTTACAAATAAGGCTATCTCTTCAACATCTGATGGTTATATCTTTAATCCAAAAGATATCGTTGAAGAAACAGCTGCAGCTTATATCGTCAGACATGGTGATCATTTCCATTACATTCCTAAGGCGAATCAAATTGGTCAACCGACTCTTCCTAACAATGGTCTAGTAGCACCTTCACCATCTCTTCCAGTCAATCCTGGTGTTTCACATGAGGAACATGAAGAAGGTGGACACGGCTTTGATGCCAATCGTGTCATCAGTGAGGATGAGCAAGGATTTGTCATGAGTCACGGAGACCACAATCATTACTTCTTTAAGAAAGATTTGACAGCTGAACAAATTAAGGCAGCGCAAGACCACTTGAAAGGGGCAAATACAACACCAGCACATGATGCCGATCACGACGAAGATAATAATGGACACCATCATGATGAAGACCATGATCACGGCTTTGATGCCAATCGTGTCATCAGTGAGGATGAACAAGGCTTTGTCATGAGTCATGGTGACCACAATCATTACTTCTTCAAGAAAGATTTGACAGCAGAGCAAATTAAGGCAGCGCAAGATCACTTGAAAGGGGCAAATACAGCTACACCAAGTCCAGCACATGATGACGATGACGATCACGATGAAGATCATCATGGACACCATCATGATGAAGACCATGATCACGGTTTTGATGCCAATCGTGTCATCAGTGAGGATGAGCAAGGATTTGTCATGAGTCACGGAGACCACAATCATTACTTCTTCAAGAAAGATTTGACAGCAGAGCAAATTAAGGCAGCTCAGGATCATTTGAAAACACATCATGATGTAGAGCCTGTAAAACCTCTTGCTAAAACGGTAGAGTCTTTCTCAAGAGATGCTAGTGATGAAGAAAAGATTGCTTATATCTCTAAAACTTATGGAGTTCCACTTGAAGCGATTAGAATTTCAAACGGATTCTTTGTTTTTGGAAATCCAGACCAAGCCTACGATCCAACTCATATCCATCCCTATGCTGTTCGTAAGGAACACGTTCGGATTCCTCTTCAAACTGGCAATCCAGAACTTGATTTCCTAAATGAACTTTATACTACTGCTTTGCGAGATGGTGTGTCTCCTTATAGTTTACAGGTAGAAAATGGTAGTTTTGTGATTCCTCATGGCGATCACAATCACTACATCAAGGTTCAAACCAAGGGCTATGAAGTAGCTTTGAAAAACAAGATTCCAGCCCTACAATCCAATTATCAACCTGGAGCTTTTGATGAGAAGGTAGTTTTGGAAAAAGTAGACCAACTTCTAGCTGAAAGCAGAAACATCTATAAAGACAAGCCTATCGAACAAAGACAGATTGAGTTAGCCTTAGGTCAGTTTACTGAGAACATGAAGAAACTGGCAACTACCTCTACAGCAGGTTATCTTGCGACACTTGATCTTTTTGATAAGCAATATATCCATATTGATGAAAGTATTAAACCTGTTGAAACAAGCGCTCTAGATAAGAAATATCAAGCCTTGATTGATAAAATCAATACTCTTGATACAGACTCTTATGGGCTTCCTAAGAAAGACCTTCTCGTTCGACTCCAGGAAGCTAAGTTGGCTAAAGATGAGGCTGGTTTAGCAGCGGTTGAATCACAACTTCAAGCTCTTCAAGACTTTAATGATCGAACAGGCGTTACAACAGTTGAATACATCAAGTACTTCTACGAACACGTAAATGACGGTCGTTTGAGTGATGAACTTCGAAACAAAGTAGCTCAGTTGACTTGGACTTTGTATCAATCACAATCCTTCCTTAAAGCAGCAGAATTGAACAAATTATTCCCAAGTATCTATCAGGCAAAACAAGAAGTGGAAGAAGCTTTGAAAGCTCAGCCAACTACTGCGAAATCAAGTCAGACAGTTCTAGATACTGAAAAAGTTGATAATCAAAGTGCCAAGACAGCTATTTATGGCTTTTTGAAAGAATTGTACGGAGACTTTATGCCTGAAGAGCATATGAATCATGTTAGCAAGGAACAAGTAGAAAGTCTCTTAAGCAAGGCAACTCAACTCTTGGAACAAATCCAAGAAGAAGGTATCAGACAATCCTTGGCAGAAGAAGTAGAAAATCTCAAAGCTGCTACAAATAAGGCAGATGCAGACTTGGATGAAGTAAATAGTCAGGTGAAAGATGTCTTGACTCGTATCGCCAGCGCTCTTCAACAAGAGAAAGAAAATGCTGAGCAAGATCCTCAGACACTTGTACTCTATCAAAAACTTTACGATATCCTCATGTCACTTCACGCTTACTTAGAAAACAATAAGGGTTCTGATGCAGACTTTGATAAAGTGGATGCATTACTAGATCAACTTTCTGCTAAGAGTAAAGATAAAGCTGCTTTACTTGAATTGACAAAAGCTATTCTAGTCTTGAATCAAGAAATCAAGTCAAAATCAAGTGCGAGTGAAGAAGCAAGTCCAGTGACAAATGCTGAGTCGAATGGTGATAACACCAGTGTTGAGAACCAACCAAATGTAGCTGCAGAATCTAACAGTGAAACTGCCAGTGACGAAAACAAACCGAGCAACGCAACAGATTCTAAACCTGCTGAATCAGCTTCAGAAAAGGAAACCACAGAATCTACAACAAGTGCTGGAAATCAAGAAAAACCAGTAGAATAAAAAGAAAGGCGAAGTAGCTGAGCTACCTCGTCTTTTTAGTCTTTATAAGCTACGATACCAATGATGGTATCAACTGCACGTTCCATAGTCTGAAGGCTAACGTACTCAAAACGTCCGTGCATATTCTCGCCACCAGCAAAGATATTAGGGGTTGGGATTCCCATAAAGGAAATCTTAGAGCCGTCTGTCCCTCCACGGATTGGTTCGATAATAGGCGTGATACCTAAATCTTCCATAACGGCCTTAGCAATGGTAATTGGAGTCATATCTTTTTCAATGACTTCTTTCATATTGTAGTACTGGTCTGTCAAGTTTAGGGTTACACGGTCGCTACCAAGTTCTTGATTCATCTTATTAGCGATAGACTGCATAGTTGCTTTACGCGCTTCAAAGGCATCTTTTTCAAAATCGCGAATGATGTAGCTTGCACGCGCCTCCTCAACGCTTCCAGCCACATCCATAAGATGATAGAAACCTTGGTAGCCATCAGTTAACTCAGGTCGGTCATTCTCTGGAAGTTGATTGTGAAAATCAATTGCTAGCTGAAGTGCGTTGACCATCTGACCTTTGGCAGTACCAGGGTGGACATTGCGTCCTTGGAAATGCAATTCAGCACCCGCTGCTGAAAAGGTCTCGTACTGAAGCTCACCTAATGGACCACCATCAACTGTGTAGGCAAAGTCAACATCAAAATCTTCTGCATCAAATTTATTAGCACCAACACCGATTTCTTCATCTGGACCAAAGCCAACACGAATCTCACAGTGCTTGATTTCAGGGTGAGCAGTCAGATATTCAATGGCAGTCATAATCTCAGCAATTCCTGACTTGTCATCAGCTCCTAGCAAGGTTGTTCCATCGGTTGTGATGAGCGTTTGTCCTGGATATTTCTCAAGACTCTTGAAGTCGGCTGGATCTAGTTTAAAACCAGAATTTCCTAGTTCAATCACGCCCCCATCGTAGTTGTCAATTACCTGTGGATTGACTCCTTCGGCATTAAAGTCAGCAGTATCCATGTGGGAGATGAAGCCAATCTTACGTGTTAAAGATGGATCATTGGCTGGTAAGGTCCCAATCGCAAAACCATTAGGAAGGTAGTAGACATTTTGCAGACCAACACGTTTCATTTCTGGAATCAGGACATTGGTTGCAAAGTCAACCTGACTCTGCGTACTTGGAGTAGTAGTAGAGTGTTCATCAGAGCGCGTGTTGACCTTAACGTAGGTCAAGAAGCGATCCAAGAGATTTGGATAAGTCATAAAAAACTCCTTTTGAATTCATTTTTTCCATTGTATCATAGAAAGAAGAGAAAAACAAAAGACAGAAGTTAGGAAAATTCGCTATGTTGGCGTTTACTTATTAATGGATAAATGATAAAATAAACTTGATAAAAATATCACAAGGAAGCGATTATGAAAAAAGCAATTTTAATGATGACTTTCGGTTCGCCAGAAGAGATTACCTTTGAAGGTGTAGCTGATTTTTTCACAAATATTCGTCGTGGGGTGAGACCCCAAGACCACGAGATTCAGACTCTCTATGATAATTATGTACGAATTGGAGGCACGCCTCTGCAAAAAATTACCCGTGAAGAGGTTGCCTTGGTAGAAGCTAGGCTGGGGAATGAGTATAGTGTCTATTTTGCCAATAAATTTTCCAGACCCTTTATCCCAGATGTGATTGGTCAGATGGAAGCAGACGGAATTGAGCAGTGTATTTGCTTGATCTTGGAGCCCCATTATTCTTTTTACTCTGTCATGGGATACGAGAAATTTTTAGAAAGCAAACAAATTCAATTTTTAGTTATCAAGGACTGGTATCAAGAAGAAGCGCTCTTAAACTATTGGGCAGATGAAATTGCTAAAATTTTAAAAGAAGAAGTAAAGCAGGATAGCTTTAAAGTCATCTTTTCAGCCCACAGTGTGCCCATTTTTGCCTTGGATTTTGGTGACCCTTATATTGACCAAATTTTTGAAAATAGCAAGCTAGTCGCTGAAAAACTAGGTTTGAGTTCAGAGCAATATACTAACACTTGGCAGAGTGAAAGTGATATCGGGATTCCATGGATTAAGCCAGATGTTTTAGAGTATCTCAGAGAACAGAAAGAACATCCAGACCATTATATTTTTGTTCCTATCAGCTTCATTAGCGAGCATATTGAAGTCTTGTTTGACAATGATGTGGAATGTTATGACTTATGTCAGGAATTTGGTGTAAACTACCATCGTCCACCAATGCCAAATACAGATTCTCGGTTGATTGATGCCTTGGTTAATACCGTCAGAGCTAATGAGGACAAAAAATTTAAGGAATTTCTCCCAGAAGAAGAAACCTTTGATGAATTAGTTCCTTCAGATGAGACGAAAAACATTTTGGCCGAATCTGAAGATTTACAAATGCCAGAATTTGTGAAAAAACTGATTGAGAAAAAAGGTCGTGAAAATGTTAAGATGCCTTATTTGATCAAGAAAATGCTTGAGAAAGCAGGTAAGTTACCAAAAGAGTAAAGAAAAAGGATTTAGCTTTGTGCTAGATCCTTTTAATCGATTATTTTTTCTCAAGAAGAGCTTTGATTTCTTGAAGTACTTCCAATTCAGTTGGTCCAGCTGGAGCTTCTTCAGCAGCTTCTTCTTTCTTAGTAAGGTTTTGAGCTTTTTCCATTGCTTTAATCACAAAGAATAGCACAGTACCAACTACAAGGAAGTTGATGACAGCACTCAAGAAGTTACCGTAAGCAACTCCATTCCATGAAAGTTCAGCTATACGTTCGATTTTTGCAGCTTTCAAAGCAGGGTTCAATAGAAGTGGAGTGATGATATCATTAACGAATGAAGTTACGATAGCACCAAAAGCAGAGGCAATGATCACACCGACAGCAAGGTCAACAACGTTACCACGAAGCAAAAATGCTTTAAGATCTTTTAACATTTTCATAATTTCCTTTCAAAAAAAGTTTACACTTTATTATATATTAATTAAGAAAAGCTTGCAAGCTATATGCTCAGAAATTTTATTTTTTAAAAATAAAAACCTTACTAAAGATGTAATTAAGGATAATTATCAATAATTGTGCAAGAACTGTTTCGATTGCATTTACTTTATCAAGATTCCCGTTTACGAACTGACCAATAATATTAGGAAACTGGGTTACAAACAGAAAAGTAAGAAGCAAGTCTAACAGAAAAGTAGAAAGGCGGGCAAGAGAAAATTTCACTAAACGGATAAGTCGCTCCTTCCTTGCTTGCTTAAATACAATCCTATCATTTGTGATGAAGGCAAATAGGATACCAATACTATTTGCTAGGGCAGTAGCAAGGAGTTCCTGATGACTTAGTTGATAAATGACGAATCGTGAGAGAATCGAAACTAGAGTTGTTCCAAGACCAAAAAAGAGATAGGCTAAGATTTCATTGTTAAAAAATTTTTGAATAAGAATTTTCATGGTTTAAGTATAGCATAAAGCAGGCTATTGTGCTATACTAGTAAGGTTGAATAAAGCAACCCTTGGTGCTTAGCTTCTTTCACCAAGCATATTACACGCGGATAACCCGCTAAAGGAGAAAAGATGAAAAAATTAACTATTCGTGATGTTGCAGATATCGCAATCGTCGCTGCTATCTATGTCGTTTTGACTGTCACACCGCCTCTAAATGCCATCAGCTATGGTGCTTATCAGTTCCGTATTTCAGAAATGATGAACTTTATGGCTTTTTACAATCCTAAGTACATCATCGGAGTTACCATCGGTTGTATGATTGCTAATTTCTTTAGCTTCGGACTACTAGATGTCTTTGTTGGTGGTGGATCAACCCTAGTATTCCTCAGTCTAGGTGTTTGGCTTTTTGCAAAATACAGCAAAGATTACCTCTTTAATGGATTAATTCGAAAAGATCATTTCTTTTTTTCAATCCTCTTTTCAATTTCCATGTTTACTATCGCTGCAGAGTTGAATATCGTAGCGCAATTACCATTTTTCCTTACTTGGTTCACAACAGGAGTTGGTGAATTTACCTCATTGATTATTGGAGCGATTATTATTGGTAAAATTGGTCGTCGAATTGATTTAAGCAAATAGAAGAAGACAAGCTAGGTAGCTCTTACCTGGCTTTTTCTTATGGAAAATTTTTAAGGAAAACTTGACAGGATTTTCTGATTATAGTATACTTTTCAAGTAAGCTGATTTAGCTCAGTTGGCAGAGCGCATCCATGGTAAGGATGAGGTCGCCGGTTCAATCCCGGCAATTAGCATAAAATAGACAGAAAAGCCCTTGATTTACAAGGTTTTTTGTTATGTTTGCCCCAAATTTTTCAAAGATATTTCTTATGCACCTGTGTAAATAAAACTAATACTCAATGAAAATCAAAGAGTAAACTAGGAAGCTAGCCGCAGGTTGCTCAAAGCACTGCTTTGAGGTTGTAGATGGAAATGACGAAGTCAGCTCAAAACACTGTTTTGAGGTTGTAGATGAAACTGACGAAGTCAGTAACCATACATACGGTAAGGCGACGCTGACGAAGTTTGATTTGATAGTATAAAGAGTTTCGTCTGTTGACAAAAGTGATTCTCTTTAGTAGAATAGAAGATGCGATGAGTCGATAGGTAGTCTTCAGGCTACTATTGAGCATAAGGAGGTCATAACGCAGGAGCGGACCTTGATGAGTTGTGTGAACCTGCTCATCACATGAAGATGCCTCTTAGTCCCTGGTCTAGCGACTGGGGATTTTTATTGGAAACTTCTAAAACTAACTTCCAGTTTCCCACAACCTAGCTTTTAGTATGAGAAAAACGCGTGAAATCAGTGGAAATTCGTCTTAGACTAACTTCCACTGGTTTTCTTTTTCTTGATATATAAGGGTTCAAAAGCGAAAAGACTTAGAAAAAAGTGCACGACAAATAGCCCTAAAGCAGAGTCGTCTTAGAGTAAATTCCAGTTGCTAGCGTTTAGTGTGAGACTTTTCGGATAAAAAAATTATTACATAACAAATAAAAAACTATTGCACAACAGATAAAAAAATGATATAATTAAAGCGCTTTCGAAAGTAAATATATTAGTGAGGTGGAAGCCATGAAAAAATCAGCAAAAGTTGTTTTATTAGCTAGTTTGTTATCTGTTGGTCTTTTTCAGTCCAGTGTATCTGCTAAGACCGTTCTTAAAAGTTATCGCTATGATTGGAATACCTACTATAGGTCTAGTATGAATTACCATGCATATAGATATAATGTCATTTCGGAATGGTCTTATTATTATAGCTATTCTGAGTATAAAGTTGACGGAGGCTGGAACTACGATCGTTATGAGGTAGTAAACCATTACAGCGGAGGCTATTAATCCTTAAAGAGTGATAAAAAGGAGGGCAAGATATGTTGCATCTTACTCATGTGACCTTAAAAACGCGACAAGTCATCTTACAAGATGTTGATTTTACATTTGAAAAGGGTAGGATTTATGGCGTTCTTGCTATAAATGGCTCTGGAAAGACGACCCTGTTCCGCGCCATTAGCAATTTAATTCCTATAAGTAGTGGAAATATCGCAGTCCCTCCTTCTTTATTTTATTATGAGAGTGTTGAATGGCTGGATGGAAACTTAAGTGGGATGGACTACCTTCGTCTTATCAAAAACATCTGGAAATCAGATTTAAACTTGAGGGATGAAATTGATTACTGGGAAATGTCTGACTATATCAGCCTTCCCATTCGCAAGTATTCCTTAGGCATGAAGCAACGCTTGGTGATTGCCATGTATTTCCTGAGTCAGGCGAAATGCTGGCTCATGGATGAGATTACAAATGGCTTAGATGAGTATTATCGTCAGAAGTTTTTTGATAGGCTAGCACAAATCGATAGACAAGAACAGCTGATTCTTTTAAGTTCCCACTATAAGGAAGAGTTGGTTGATGTCTGCGATAGAGTAGTAACCATTCATCAGGGGCAGATAGAAGAGGTTTAGTTTATGAAAGATGTTAGTCTATTTTTATTAAAAAAAGTTTTCAAAAGTCGCTTAAACTGGATTATCTTAGCTTTATTTGTATCTGTACTCGGTGTTACCTTTTATTTTAATAGCCAGACTGCAAACTCAGTCAGCTTGGAGAGCAGGTTGGAAAGTCGTATTACAGCCAACGAGAGAGCTATCAATGAAAATGAAGAGAAGCTCTCCCAAATCTCTGACACCAGCTCGGAGGAATACCAAATTGCTAAAAGTGATTTAGACTTGCAAAAAAATCTTTTGACACGAAAGACAGAAATTCTGACTTTATTAAAAGAAGGGCACTGGAAAGAAGCCTACTATTTGCAGTGGCAAGATGAAGAGAAGAATTATGAAATTGTATCAAATGATCCAACTGCTAGCTCTGACTTAAAAATGGCGGTTGACCGCGAACGAAAGACTTACCAAGTCCTGTATCCCTTGAACATAAAAGCCCACAATTTAGATTATCCGACCCACGGGATTGATCAGATTGTCTGGATTTTAGGGGCTATCATCCCAAGCTTGTTTGTGATTGCTATTATTTTTATGCTAACGCAACTATTTGCAGAAAGATATCAAAATCATCTGGATACAGCTCAGTTATATCCTTTTTCAAAAGTGGCATTTGCCATGTCCTCTCTTGGAGTTGGGGTGAGCTATGTAACTGTGCTGTTCATCGGAATCAGCGGATTTTCTTTTCTAGTGGGAAGTCTGATAGGTGGTTTTGGACAGTTAGATTATCCCTACCCGATTTATAGCTTAGTGAATCAAGAGGTAACTATTGGAAAGATACAAGATGTGTTATTTCCTAGTTTGCTATTAGCTTTCTTAGCCTTTATCGTCATTGTGGAAGTTGTGTATTTGATTGCTTACCTTTTCAAGCAAAAAATGCCTGTCCTCTTTCTTTCACTTATTGGGATTGTTGGCTTATTGTTTGGCATCCAAACAATTCAGCCTCTTCAAAGGATTGCACATCTGATTCCCTTTACTTACTTGCGTTCAGTGGAGATTTTATCTGGAAGATTACCTAAGCAAATTGATAATGTCAATCTAAATTGGAGCATGGGGATAGTCTTACTTCCTTGCCTGATTATCCTTTTGTTAGTGGGGATTCTATTTATCGAAAGATGGGGAAGTTCACAGAAAAAAGAATTTTTTAATAAATCCTAACTTTCCTATACGGAGAATAAGGAAAAATTAACATAGGGAGGGAATCAACTTGATTCTCTCTTTTTGATGCGGAAATCAAGACAAAATACAAACACAAACTTTTCAAAAAAGGTAACTTCTCAAAGTAACTTCCAGTTTTGGGAGAGAGATGGAAGTTACTTTGAGAAGTTACGGGGGATTTTTATTTTCCAAAAAATGATGAAAAAGCTTTGCAATTCATGGAAAAAGTAGTATAATACATCTATTATAGAAATTTTTAGAAAATTCCGAAAGAGGTTATTTATGGGATATACAGTTGCTGTAGTCGGCGCGACAGGTGCTGTCGGTGCTCAGATGATAAAAATGTTGGAAGAATCAACACTTCCAATCGATAAAATTCGTTTACTTGCTTCTGCACGTTCAGCAGGCAAGACTTTGAAATTTAAAGATCAAGATATTACGATTGAAGAAACGACTGAAACAGCTTTTGAGGGAGTTGACATTGCTCTCTTTTCAGCAGGTGGTTCTACATCAGCTAAATATGCACCATACGCAGTTAAAGCTGGAGCGGTAGTAGTTGATAATACATCTTACTTCCGTCAAAATCCAGATGTTCCTTTGGTTGTTCCAGAGGTCAATGCTCATGCACTTGATGCCCACAATGGTATCATTGCCTGCCCTAACTGTTCAACAATTCAAATGATGGTGGCTCTTGAGCCAGTTCGCCAAAAATGGGGCTTGGACCGTATCATTGTTTCAACTTACCAAGCAGTTTCAGGTGCTGGTATGGGAGCAATTCTTGAGACACAACGTGAACTTCGTGAAGTCTTGAATGATGGTGTAAACCCACGTGATTTGCATGCGGAAATCTTGCCTTCAGGTGGTGACAAGAAACACTATCCTATCGCCTTTAACGCTCTTCCACAAATCGATGTCTTCACTGACAATGATTACACTTACGAAGAGATGAAGATGACTAAGGAAACTAAGAAAATCATGGAAGATGATAGCATTGCAGTATCTGCAACATGTGTGCGCATTCCAGTCTTGTCAGCTCACTCTGAGTCTGTTTACATCGAAACAAAAGAAGTGGCTCCAATTGAAGAAGTGAAAGCAGCTATCGCAGCCTTCCCAGGCGCTGTCCTTGAAGATGATGTAGCTCATCAAATCTATCCTCAAGCCATCAATGCAGTTGGTTCACGTGATACCTTTGTTGGTCGTATCCGTAAAGACTTGGATGCAGAAAAAGGAATTCACATGTGGGTTGTTTCAGATAACCTTCTCAAAGGTGCTGCTTGGAACTCAGTTCAGATTGCTGAAACTCTTCATGAACGTGGATTGGTTCGTCCAACTGCCGAATTGAAATTTGAATTAAAATAGTCATATCGTTTAGGAGTTCAGATGAACTCCTTCTTTGAAATAGAGAGGTGTTTTCATGTCTTATCAAGATTTAAAAGAGTGTAAAATCATCACAGCCTTTATTACTCCCTTCCACGAGGATGGTTCCATCAACTTTGATGCTATTCCAGCCTTGATTGAGCATTTGTTGGCGCATCATACAGACGGAATTCTTCTCGCAGGGACCACTGCTGAGAGTCCAACTTTGACCCACGATGAGGAGTTGGAGTTGTTTGCGGCTGTACAAAAGATTGTAAATGGACGCGTTCCTTTGATTGCGGGTGTAGGTACCAATGATACGCGTGACTCGATCGAGTTTGTCAAAGAAGTAGCAGAATTCGGTGGTTTTGCTGCTGGACTTGCTATTGTACCTTACTACAACAAACCTTCTCAAGAAGGAATGTATCAGCACTTTAAGGCAATTGCAGATGCTTCTGACCTACCAATTATTATCTATAACATTCCAGGTCGTGTGGTTGTCGAATTAACTCCAGAAACCATGCTTCGTTTGGCTGACCATCCAAATATTATTGGTGTCAAAGAATGTACTAGCTTGGCTAATATGGCTTACTTGATTGAGCACAAGCCTGAAGAATTCTTAATTTATACAGGTGAGGATGGAGATGCTTTCCATGCCATGAACCTTGGTGCAGATGGGGTTATTTCTGTTGCCTCTCATACAAATGGGGATGAAATGCACGAGATGTTTACTGCAATTGCAGAAAGCGACATGAAGAAAGCTGCAGCTATTCAGCGTAAATTCATTCCTAAGGTCAATGCCCTCTTCTCTTATCCAAGTCCTGCTCCTGTTAAGGCAGTTCTGAACTATATGGGATTTGAAGCTGGACCAACTCGTCTACCTCTTGTTCCAGCACCAGAAGAAGATGCCAAACGCATTATCAAGGTTGTTGTAGATGGCGACTACGAAGCGACTAAAGAAACCGTAACAGGTGTCTTAAGACCAGATTATTAATGAAGACAATAAAATCCATGACCGAATGAAGGATCATGGATTTTTCTTATTTTCCTAAACAGAATTGGCTAAAGAGTTGGGTGATGAGTTCATCAGGAGCAGCATCCCCAGTGATTTCTCCGAGGATTTCCCAAGTACGAGTTAAGTCAACTTGAAGTAAATCAACTGGCATACCTAGTTCCAGCCCTTCATTAACAGCTTGCAAACTTTCAACAGCCTTCTCAATCAAGGAAATATGACGGACGTTTGACAAGTAAGTAGCATCTTGCTCAACCAAACCAGCATTTTCAAAGAAGAGGTTGTTGATTCTCTCTTCGATTTTATCGATGTTTTGGTTTTTAAGGACTGAAATACGAATAAGGTCTTCAGGTAGTTCCGAAGTTTCAATCGCTTCAGGCAGGTCTGTTTTATTAAGTAGAATAATACGGTTAGTATCTTGACTAATTTCAAGAAGTTGTCTGTCTTGAGCAGTCAGTGGTTCACTGGCATTTAGCACTAGTAGAACCAAGTCGGCTTCCTTAAGAGCTTTTTTCGAACGCTCAACACCGATTTGTTCAACGATATCATCCGTTTCACGGATACCAGCTGTGTCAATCAATTTTAGAGGAACACCGTTGATGTTGACGTATTCTTCAATGACATCTCGAGTTGTACCAGCAATGTCTGTAACGATAGCCTTGTCTTCACGCAAGAGGTTGTTGAGGAGGCTGGATTTTCCAACGTTAGGACGGCCGATGATAGCTGTTGAAATTCCCTCACGGAGGATTTTGCCGCGACGGGCTGTCTTAAGGAGATTAGTTAGCAATTGCTCAAACTCCATAGTCTTCTCACGGACAACAGCAGTAGTGGCTTCCTCAACATCGTCGTACTCAGGATAATCAATATTGACCTCGACTTGGGCAAGTGTATTGAGGATTTCTTGACGGGTATTATTGATAAGATCAGAAAGGGAACCATCAAGTTGTTTGACCGCAATGTTCATGGCCTTGTCTGTCTTGGCGCGGATGATATCCATTACCGCCTCAGCCTGAGTCAAATCCACACGACCATTTAAAAAGGCACGTTTGGTAAATTCACCAGGCTCTGCCATGCGAGCCCCTTCACGGATAGCTAGTTGGAGAATCTCATTGGTCACCGCAATCCCACCGTGGGTGTTAATCTCGATAATATCCTCACGAGTGAAGGTCTTTGGAGACTTCATAGCCCCAACCATAACCTCGTCCATGACCTTACCAGTAAGAGGATCAACAATGTGACCGTAGTTAAGAGTGTGGCTAGCAACCTTGCTTAAGTCTTTTCCTTTAAAAATCTTTTGCACAATGGCAAAACTGTCAGTTCCGCTCAAGCGGACAATACCAATTGCCCCTTCACCTAGTGGAGTAGAAATAGCAGCGATGGTATCAAATTCACGTGTAATCATAATGTTTCCTTTAATTAATAGCTCTTTTCTTGGAAATTTCTCCAAGTCTCTTTTAAAATTGTAACAAATTTGGACTATTTCTTCAATGGATGCTACTTGGAGATTGAAAAAGCCTAAGCATTTCTGCTTAAGCTAGCTTATTTGGTGCGCATTTCCCCTTGTGGGAAGTAAGTTCCTTCTGGCATGTCGTTGATGATGACATGAACAGCAGATTGAGGGGCTCCAGTGTTGCGGACAACCGCTTCCGTTACTTCCTTAGCAAGAGCTTTCTTTTGCTCGAGCGTGCGTCCTTCAAATAAATCGATGCGTACAAATGGCATAATAGCTTCCTCCACTAGTTTTTGATTTCTTCTATTTTACCACATTTTGCCGTTTAAAGCTTCAGAAAATTATGATATACTAGAATGTAGCAAAAATTTAGAAATGGACGTGAAGCAAGAAACATGGCACAGTTGTATTATCGTTATGGGACCATGAACTCTGGTAAAACGATTGAGATTCTTAAGGTGGCCTATAACTACGAAGAGCAAGGAAAAGGTGTTGTAATTATGACCTCGGCTCTGGATACACGTGACGGTGTTGGCTATGTATCGAGTCGAATCGGTATGAAACGCCCTGCTCTTGCAATTGAGGAGACGACGGATATCTTTGGCTATATCCGAGACTTACCAGAAAAACCTTACTGTGTGTTGGTAGATGAAGCCCAGTTTCTCAAGCGTCACCATGTTTACGACCTAGCTCGTGTTGTTGATGAGTTAGACATACCCGTCATGGCTTTTGGTTTGAAAAATGACTTTCGCAATGAGCTATTCGAAGGTTCCAAATATCTCTTGCTTTTAGCAGATAAGATTGACGAAATCAAGACCATTTGTCAGTATTGCAAGAAAAAGGCGACAATGGTTTTACGAACACAGGATGGACTGCCCGTTTATGATGGTGAGCAGATTCAGATTGGTGGTAATGAAACCTATATCTCAGTTTGCCGTAAACATTATTTTGCGCCTGAAATCAATAAGGAGAATGAAGAAAAATGAACATCTATGATCAACTACAAGCCGTAGAAGACCGATATGAAGAATTAGGAGAATTGCTGAGTGACCCAGATGTCGTCTCAGACACCAAGCGTTTCATGGAGCTTTCCAAAGAAGAGGCTTCAAGTCGTGATACGGTAACAGCCTACCGTGAGTACAAACAAGTCCTTCAAAACATCGTTGATGCTGAAGAAATGATTAAGGAATCAGGAGGAGATGCGGACTTGGAAGAAATGGCCAAGCAAGAGCTCAAAGATGCCAAGGCTGAAAAAGAAGAATACGAAGAAAAACTGAAGATCTTGCTCCTTCCAAAGGATCCAAACGATGACAAGAACATCATCCTTGAAATTCGTGGAGCGGCTGGTGGTGACGAAGCGGCACTTTTCGCCGGAGACCTTCTAACCATGTACCAAAAGTATGCGGAAGCCCAAGGCTGGCGCTTTGAAGTTATGGAAGCTTCTATGAACGGTGTCGGTGGTTTTAAAGAAGTGGTTGCCATGGTTTCGGGTCAATCTGTATACTCTAAACTTAAGTACGAATCAGGTGCTCATCGTGTGCAGCGTGTCCCTGTGACAGAAAGCCAAGGTCGTGTCCATACATCAACTGCCACAGTTCTTGTCATGCCTGAAGTGGAAGAGGTTGAATACGATATTGATCCAAAAGACCTTCGTGTTGATATCTACCACGCATCAGGTGCTGGTGGACAGAACGTCAATAAGGTTGCGACTGCCGTTCGTATCGTTCACTTGCCAACCAATATCAAGGTTGAGATGCAGGAAGAACGTACCCAGCAGAAGAACCGTGAGAAAGCCATGAAAATCATTCGTGCGCGTGTTGCTGACCACTTTGCACAAATTGCACAAGATGAGCAAGACGCTGAGCGTAAGTCAACGATTGGTACTGGTGACCGTTCAGAACGGATTCGTACTTATAACTTCCCACAAAACCGTGTGACTGACCACCGTATTGGATTGACCCTCCAAAAACTAGATACGATTTTATCTGGTAAATTGGATGAGGTTGTGGATGCCTTGGTGCTCTATGACCAAACACAAAAATTAGAAGAATTAAACCAATAATGAAATTAGCTCAATTATTTTCAGATTTTGAAGAAGAATTGATAAGACAGGGAGAGGAAGCAGAAAGCCTCTCTTTTGTCTATCGTAGCCTGAAAAATCTCTCTTTTACAGACTTTGTCTTTGCCTTCCAGCAGGAAGTGACGGAAGGGGAAGAAGTATTTGTAAAAGGAATTTTCCAACAGTTAGCAGCTCATAAACCGGCACAGTACATCATTGGACAGGCAGATTTTTATGGAATGCAGTTAACAGTTGATGAGCGGGTTTTGATTCCTCGTCCAGAGACAGAGGAATTGGTGGAGCTTATCCTAGCTGAAAATCCTGAGACGAATCTTTCAGTTCTGGATATTGGAACAGGTAGTGGAGCTATTGCTCTCGCCTTAGCAAAAAACAGACCAGATTGGTCAGTGACAGCAGCAGATATTTCCCAAGATGCTTTAGATGTAGCTAACGAAAATGCTAAAAATCAAAATCTTCAAATATTTTTAAAAAAATCTGACTGTTTTACAGAAATTTCTGAAAAATATGATATAATTGTTTCCAATCCACCCTATATCTCTCGTGAAGATGAGTCAGAGGTAGGCTTGAATGTTTTGCATGCGGAGCCTCATCTAGCTCTCTTTGCAGACGAGGATGGCCTAGCTATTTACCGTAGAATTGCGGAAGATGCAAAAGACTATCTCAAAGATGGTGGTAAGATTTACCTTGAAATTGGATACAAGCAAGGTCAAAGTGTTCCTGAACTTTTTAGGAAGCATCTTCCTGAAAAACGTGTAAGAACACTTAAGGACCAATTTGGTCAAGATAGGATGGTCGTGGTTGATGATGGACAGGATTAGACAAGAGTTAGAAAATGGTGGAGCTGTCGTTCTGCCTACAGAAACGGTTTACGGTCTTTTTGCCAAGGCTTTAGACGAAAAAGCAGTTGACCATGTTTACCAACTCAAACGTCGACCTAGAGACAAGGCACTTAATCTCAATGTTGCCTCTTTAGAGGACATCTTGTACTTTTCAAATAATCAGCCAACTTATCTACAAAAACTTGTAGAGACCTTTTTACCAGGTCCCTTGACCATTATTCTCGAAGCCAATGACCGAGTTCCCTATTGGGTCAATTCTGGTCTCGCGACTGTTGGATTTCGAATGCCCAGTCACCCCATTACGCTGGATTTGATTCGAGAGACGGGGCCCTTGATTGGACCGTCTGCCAATATTTCAGGTCAGGCAAGTGGAGTAACCTTTGAACAAATTCTGAAGGATTTTGACCAAGAGGTTCTGGGTCTGGAAGACGATGCTTTTCTAACTGGACAGGATTCAACTATTTTGGATTTGTCGGGAGACAAGGTGAAAATCTTACGCCAAGGGGCCATTAAGCGAGAAGATATTCTTGCTCGGTTGCCAGAGATTTCTTTTGAGGAGGAATGAGATGCTAAGAGATTTAAGAGAAACTGATGTGAAAGCCATTTGTGAAATCAACCAAGAGGCTTTGGGCTATTCTTTTAGTCTAGAGGACACGGCTAGTCAACTAGCTAGACTGTCTCAGAATTTACATCATTTTTTACTTGCTTATGAGGATGAAGCTAGTCATGCCTTGCTTGGATATGTCCACGCTGAGGTTTACGAATCCCTTTATTCCAAAGCAGGATTTAATATTTTAGCCTTAGCAGTTTCACCTCAAGCGCAAGGTCAAGGTATTGGCAAAAGCTTATTGCAAGGGTTGGAGCAAGAAGCAAAAAGACGCGGCTATGGATTTATCCGCTTAAACTCTGCCGATCATCGTCTGGGTGCTCATGCATTTTATGAAAAAGTTGGTTATACTTGTGATAAAATGCAGAAACGGTTTATTCGCATCTTTTAGTTTGATTTTCTAATAAGAAAATTAAACTAATGGACTAGTCACACAATAAAGGAGAAGACCTATGATTTTTGACAAAGATGATTTTAAAGCATATGATGCTGATCTCTGGAATGCTATTGCCAAAGAAGAAGAACGCCAACAAAATAACATTGAATTGATTGCTTCGGAAAACGTAGTTTCCAAGGCTGTTATGGCAGCTCAAGGGTCTATCTTGACGAATAAATACGCCGAAGGCTACCCAGGACGCCGTTATTATGGTGGAACAGATGTGGTAGACGTGGTAGAATCTCTAGCCATTGAACGCGCAAAAGAAATTTTCGGTGCAAAATTTGCCAATGTCCAACCACACTCAGGAAGCCAAGCCAACTGTGCGGCATACATGGCCTTGATTGAGCCAGGTGATACCGTTATGGGAATGGATTTGGCAGCAGGTGGACACTTGACCCACGGAGCTCCAGTTAGTTTCTCAGGTCAAACCTACAACTTTGTTTCTTACAGTGTTGACCCTGAAACGGAACTCTTGGATTTTGATGCTATCTTAAAACAAGCCCAAGAAGTAAAACCAAAATTGATCGTAGCAGGTGCTTCAGCCTATTCTCAAATTATCGACTTTTCAAAATTCCGTGAAATTGCGGACGCCGTTGGTGCTAAGCTCATGGTAGATATGGCTCATATCGCTGGTTTGGTTGCAGCTGGTCTACATCCTAGCCCAGTGCCATACGCTCACATTACGACAACAACGACCCACAAAACCCTTCGTGGACCTCGTGGTGGTTTGATTTTGACTAATGACGATGAACTTGCTAAGAAAATCAATTCAGCTATTTTCCCAGGTATTCAGGGCGGTCCTTTGGAGCATGTTGTGGCAGCTAAAGCTGTTTCTTTCAAAGAAGTTTTGGATCCAGCTTTCAAGGAATATGCTGCCAATGTCATCAAGAACAGCAAGGCTATGGCGGATGTCTTCTTGCAAGACCCTGATTTCCGTATTATTTCTGGCGGGACTGAAAACCATCTCTTCCTAGTGGATGTGACTAAAGTTGTAGAAAACGGAAAAGTTGCTCAAAACTTGCTGGATGAAGTCAATATTACCCTAAATAAAAACTCAATTCCTTACGAAACCTTGTCACCATTCAAGACAAGTGGGATTCGTATCGGATCTGCAGCCATTACTGCACGTGGATTTGGTGAAGAAGAAAGTCGCAAAGTGGCTGAGCTCATCATTAAAACCCTCAAGAATGCAGAAAATGAAGCTGTCTTAGAAGAAGTGAGAAGTGCAGTCAAAGAATTGACAGATGCCTTCCCATTATACGAGGACTAAAACTTTTATGGACATTTATATTAAGAAAGCCATTATTCACCAGTTCAGTCCGGATGATACCGAGCTGTTCCTAGCGGATAAGTTTCTCAATATTACTCCAAAAATCGAAGAATACCTGCGGAAAAAAATTGAACGTGTGTATTCAGATGAAGCCAAGACTGGGATTTTCGAGGAAGAAAATCCCTTCTTCAATCACATCACAGACGATTTGTTGGAGACATCAGTAACACTGGCTAATCTCTGGAAAGAAGAGTTCAGTATTTCTGAAAACCTCAAGACCAATGACTTGATTTTTGTGCAATTTTCTAAAGAAGGCGTGGAACATTTCGCTTTCTTGAGAATTGCCCTGCGGGAGACCTTGACCCACCTTGGAGGAGAAGTTGATAATCCAATCAAGCTGACTCAGAATAACCTGCCTGGATTTGGAACAGGGGCTGATGAGGCCTTGGTGGTCAATCTTCAGAGCCGCAAGTACCATCTGATTGAAAAACGAATCAAGTACAACGGGGCTTTCTTGAACTATTTTTCAGAAAATCTTCTTGCTGTTGCTCCTAAGATTTCACCAAAGAAATCTATCAAAGAACTGGAAAAAACGGCCCAGAGAATTGCTGAGACTTTTAACACAGATGATTTTCAATTTCAATCTAAGGTCAAATCAGCGATTTTCAACAACCTAGAAGAAAGCAATGAATTATCACCTGAAAAATTGGCTAACGACCTTTTTGACAACAATCTGACAGCTCGTCTAAGCTTTATTGACCAAGTCAAAGAAGCCGTACCAGAACCAGTTCAATTTGATGAAATTGATGCCAGCCGCCAATTAAAGAAATTTGAAAACCAAAAACTCTCTTTGTCAAATGGAATTGAGCTCATCGTTCCCAATAATGTTTATCAAGACGCCGAGTCTGTTGAGTTTATCCAAAACGACAATGGAACCTACTCTATCTTAATCAAAAATATCGAGGATATTCAAAGTAAATAATGTTTAAACGAATTCGAAGAGTGCTTGTACTAGCAGTCTTCCTTTTTGCTGGATATAAAGCTTACCGCGTTCACCAAGATGTCAAGCAAGTCATGACCTATCAACCCATGGTGCGAGAAATCTTGAGTGAAAAAGACACACCAGCAAACGAAGAGCTTGTGCTCGCTATGATTTATACCGAAACAAAAGGAAAAGAAGGCGATGTTATGCAGTCTAGTGAGTCTGCAAGTGGTTCTACCAACACCATCAATGATAATGCCTCTAGCATTCGGCAAGGCGTTCAAACTCTGACAGACAATCTCTATCTGGCCCAGAAGAAGGGGGTAGATGTCTGGACGGCTGTTCAAGCCTATAATTTTGGACCTGCCTATATCGATTATATCGCCCAAAATGGAAAGGAAAATACCCTAGCACTGGCGAAACAGTACTCCCGTGAGACTGTTGCTCCCTTGCTTGGCAATACCACTGGAAAGACTTATAGTTATATTCACCCCATTTCCATTTTTCATGGAGCCGAACTCTATGTAAATGGAGGAAACTATTACTATTCTAGACAGGTTCAACTGAACCTTTACATCATCAAATGTTTCACTCTCTTTTCAACATCTGGCTAGACCAGGTGTTTTTGTTATAAGTTTTCTTTAAGATAGATATATTACTCTAGAAAGGTAAAGGAGGAAATTCCCTATGAGAAAGAAACTCTTTCTGACCAGTGCTGCGGTCTTGTGGGCAGTAACAGCTATGAATAGCGCCCATGCAGCAACAGATGTTCAAAAAGTCATCGACGAAACCTATGTTCAACCTGAATATGTCCTAGGTTCATCATTGTCTGAAGACCAAAAAAATCAAACTCTAAAAAAACTAGGCTACAATGCCTCAACAGACACCAAAGAACTCAAGACCATGACACCTGATGTCTATTCTAAAATCATGAATGTGGCCAATGACTCTAGTTTACAGTTGTATTCATCAGCCAAGATTCAAAAACTAGGAGACAAGTCGCCACTTGAGGTCAAGATTGAAACACCAGAAAATATCACTAAGGTGACTCAGGATATGTACCGAAACGCAGCCGTAACTTTGGGTGTGGAACACGCCAAAATCACTGTAGCAGCACCCATTCCAGTTACAGGTGAGAGTGCCTTAGCCGGGATTTACTATTCGCTGGAAGCTAATGGAGCCAAGGTACCGCAAGCCAATAAAGATTTGGCTCAAGAAGAGTTGAAGGCTTTATCCGATATCAATGCTGAAAACAAGGACAAGTCAGGCTATGATGCTAATAAATTAAACGTTGCCCTAGCCGATATCAAGTCAGGACTTGCCAAAGCTAAAGAAAGCAAGGGAAATCTGACAGAGGAAGATGTCCGTAAAATTGTTGAAGATACCTTAAAAAATTACAAACTTGATCAGGTTATAACAGGAAACCAGATCAATATTATCATTAATTTTGCTTTGAATCTCTCAAAGAGTGATATCCTCAGCAATGCAGACTTCACTAAAACCTTAAATGATCTTAAACAAAGTATCGTATCACAAGCTGGCGACAGTTTTAAAAATATCAACCTTAACTTTGATGCTGATAAGGCGCTAGAAGACGGGGGTAACTTCTTAAGTTCCCTCTGGCAAGCCATTGCCAACTTCTTCAAGAGTTTTGGTTCTTAAGAAATTTCATGGTATAATAGATGGTAACCGTAACGTTGCCGTCTTTTTTGTCGGCCAATAGAAAGAGAAGAGAATGTTAAAGAAAAATGATATTGTAGAAGTTGAAATTGTTGACTTGACCCATGAAGGGGCAGGAGTTGCCAAGGTGGATGGTTTGGTCTTTTTTATCGAGAATGCTTTACCGAGTGAAAAAATCCTCATGCGAGTTCTCAAGGTCAATAAAAAGATTGGCTTTGGGAAAGTTGAAGAATACCTTGTCCAGTCACCACACCGTAATCAAGATCTAGATTTGGCTTACCTGCGTTCAGGAATCGCAGATTTAGGTCATCTTGCCTATCCAGAACAGCTCAAGTTTAAAACCAAGCAAGTCAAGGATAGTCTATACAAGATTGCTGGGATTGCTGATGTAGAGGTTGCTGAAACACTTGGTATGGAAAATCCAATCAAGTATCGCAACAAGGCACAGGTCCCTGTACGTAGAGTGAATAGTATCTTGGAAACTGGCTTTTTCCGTAAGAATTCGCATGAGCTCATGCCTCTAGAAGATTTCTTTATCCAAGATCCTGTGATTGACGAGGTAGTAGTAGGCCTACGTGACTTGCTCCGCCGTTATGATTTGAAACCTTATGATGAAAAGGAGCAATCTGGCTTGATTCGTAATCTTGTGGTGCGTCGCGGACACTATTCAGGGCAAATTATGGTTATTTTGGTAACAACTCGTCCCAAAGTTTTCCGTGTGGAACAATTGATTGAACAACTGATTAAGCAGTTCCCAGAGATTGTGTCTGTCATGCAAAATATCAACGACCAAAACACCAATGCGATTTTTGGCAAGGAATGGCGTACACTTTATGGTCAAGATTACATTACGGACCAAATGTTGGGAAATGATTTCCAAATCTCTGGACCAGCCTTTTACCAGGTCAATACTGAAATGGCAGAGAAGCTCTACCAAACAGCTATTGACTTTGCTGAATTAAAAGAAGATGATGTGGTTATCGATGCCTATTCTGGTATTGGAACAATTGGCCTCTCTGTTGCGAAACATGTCAAGGAGGTCTATGGTGTTGAAGTAATTCCAGAAGCGGTTGAGAATAGCAAGAAGAATGCCCAACTGAACCATATTTCAAACGCCCACTATGTCTGTGACACAGCTGAAAATGCTATGAAAAATTGGCTCAAGGAAGAAATTCAACCAACCGTTATCCTAGTGGATCCACCAAGAAAAGGTCTCACAGAAAGCTTTATTAAAGCAAGTAGCCAAACAGGAGCAGACCGCATCGCCTATATCTCCTGCAATGTCGCTACTATGGCGCGTGATATCAAACTCTACCAAGAATTGGGATATGAGTTGAAGAAAGTACAGCCGGTTGATCTTTTTCCTCAAACGCATCACGTGGAGTGTGTAGTGTTGCTACAACGAAAAAAAGGGTGAAAATCCTTGATTTTAAGCTATTTTACAAGCATTTTGTCTTTGTAGATAAAGGCAATTTTGACGTCAAAAAAGTCCTAAAAAGGCACATAGATGTATATGTATTTGTAGATGTCGTTTGCGCATCGGAAAAATGAATACAACAATAAATATTTATCTAAAGAGAGAACAATTGTATATTGTTCTCCTTTTTTTATTTTCAGGAGGGAAAATGAATGGCGTAAAATTATAGTAAATAACAAGAAACTTGACATTATGAGTTTAATACATTATAATACAATTACATACCATCGGTATGATAGAAAGGAACTAAAATGGCAAGGAATAGAAATCCGGAAGAAACAAGAAGGAAAATATTAGAAGTTTCGAAAGATTTATTTTTAGAAAAAGGATTTGATAATACTTCAATACAAGATATAATCGATGGGTTAGGTGGATTGACGAAAGGTGTTATTTATCATCATTTCGAGTCTAAAGATGAAATATTGCAATCAATCATTAGCGAAAATAATCATGAAATTTTAAATTACAATTGGAGAGGAGATACTGGATTAGAAAAGATACAAAATTCTTTGATGGATGCGTTCTCAAATTTAGAACAACAAAGATTAGTATACTCTGTCTCAATTATGCTAAGAAGTCCACGTTTGTTAGGAGAGCAGTATTTAAGTTTATTTTCTGATTTTTTACCAGGGATTAGAGAAAAAATTTTCGAAGGTGTTAAAGATAAATCAATTAAAACAGAATATCCTGAAGAGCTAGCTGATTTGATTGTTTTAACTTTGAATATTTGGATTGGGTTCCAAATTTCTATTTATTCAGTAGAAGAATTAAAGAGTAAAATGAAGTTCATTAAACTAACTTTTGAAGGTTTGGGAGTGCAGTTGATTACTGATGAAATGATGGAAGTAATTTTCCAATTATTTGATCACTTAAAAGGTGTCAAATAAATTTTAAGTATTGATATTTTAAAAAATACCATACTCTAGATATGGTATTAAAAATTCCAGTATACATACCTTTAGTATGTTTATTTTTTGAATTTTAACATACCGGTAGTATGCAAGGTCCTTTTTGAATAGTGTAATTAATATTAACAAAATTTTTTGGAGGAAAAATCTATGTTGTCGCTTATTAAAATTGAATTAAATAAAGTTTCAAAATCAAAATTATTTTTTGCTTGGTTGGGTACTATATTGATAATATTAGGTATTACAGGAATCATAATCATGGGGTTAGGTACTGATGATAAACTGGGAGATTTTGTTGGACAGAGTGCCAATAATATTAAAATTACTGATAAATGGGGAAGTTGGGCAATTGCAACATCATTGTTTGGATCTTTATTTACTAAAGCAGCATTTTTGATTTTTGAATCTTATTTATTGTCTACGATTATTATTGATGAATTTAAACGAAGAACAATTTTTCAGCTGTTTTCCTATCCTGTTTCTAAAATAAAGTTACTATGGGGAAAAGTGCTTACAGTAATTCTGATATCATTTATTGCTCATTTTACTGCACATTTAGTTATTCAATTATTAATTAAATTAGTTGCAGTTTTAACTGAATCAAATTATATCCCAGTAGCTAATCAAATGATTAACTTAGCTGGAATTACGTTTGGGACGGTATTAATCGGAATACTACCTTTTGTTTTAGGTATGATTAGGCATTCAATAGCTATAACAATGCTTACAGGACTTGGTTTAGCAGCGTTACTTTCGAATGTAAGTCCAGGCAGTTTAACTAATAATTTTGTTGATAACGTATTCTTCTTAATATTTGCTAGTTTCATAAGTTTAATGATTGTTTCATTTTCAATTTATACTATTTCAAGAAAAGATATTAATATCAAGTAGTATAGCTAAATTTAATGGAAGGAAAGTGCTAATTTTTTGATGATTTATTTAAAAGAAGAGACTGTATAAGTTGGTATTTATGATCCTGAAGAAAAATTCTTGCATTTAAAGCTGGATATAGAAAGAAAGAGAGATAGAAATGGGAAATATTGTTGAAATAAAAGAACTTTTTAAAACTATTGATAAGGAAGAAATTTTGAGTGGTATCAACCTTCAGATTTCTGAAGGAGAAATCTATGGATTTTTAGGACCAAATGGCGCAGGGAAAACAACTTTAATGAAATGCATGTTATCCTTATCAACTGTTACATCTGGTAGTATTGAAATCTTTGGAAAAAATTTACAAGATCACAGAGAGGAGATTCTAAGTCAGGTTGGAAGTGTTATTGAAACACCAATTTTTTATGAAAATTGTACTGCAAAAGAAATTTTGGAAATTCACGCGCAATATATGAGGAAAAATATTACCGAATCAGATATAATAAGAGCCTTAAGGATGGTCGGATTAAAAAATACGACTAAAAAAGTAAAAGAGTTTTCGTTAGGAATGAGACAGAGACTTGGTTTAGCTCGGGCTTTCCTAACAAAACCTAAATTGTTAATTTTAGATGAACCAATCAATGGTTTAGATCCAATAGGAATTCAAGAAATTCGGAATCTTTTGTTGTCTCTTTCTAAGGAATGTGGTGTTACAATATTCATCTCAAGTCATATTTTATCGGAAATTTCACAGATAGCAGATAAGATTGGTGTTATCAAAAATGGAGAAATGCTAGAACAGGTCTCTATGAGAGAGCTTAGGAGAGAGAATATTGACTTAGAAGAATATTTTATGTCACATTTTCTAAATGAAATTTAAGAATTATGAGGTAGATTAGGAATGAAACAATTGACAAAGTACCATAAGAAATCTTTTTATACTTTCATGATTTTTAATATACTAGTTCCTTTAACTAATATTGCTTTTGCTTATTCTATTAAAATTATAATTGATAGTGGAATGTCCCAAAATAGGGAAGCTCTAACCCAAGCGATACTAATAGGTGCTATCGTAATATTTATCTATGCCAGTCTTAATTTTATATCCCTTCGATTAAGAAATAAACTTGTTAGGCAGATTATGTCAAGATACAAAAATAAGGTGTTTAAATCTATTTTAGATAGGGATTATAGAGAATTTTCTAAGGAAAAATCAGGGAAATTTATTTCAATATTAACTGAGAACATGAAGAAAATTGAGCAGGATTATTTGCACCAGTATTTTAATATTTCAAAAAATATTTCCTTAATGATTTTCTCACTAGCAGCCATGTTTATAGGTAATTGGTTTTTGACCTTATTAGTTATCATTGCTAGCATTATTCCTATGATGATTTCAGGATTTATTGGACAAAAATCAGCCTCTCTACAAAATAGTTCTATGATAGCCGATCAGAAATATTTAGCTAAGGTTAAAGATATTTTAGCAGGGTTTCTCGTTATAAAAAGTTTTAATGTGAAAGATGCTATCCGTCAAGATTACAAAAACGAAAGTGAAAAATTGGATGAGATATATTTCATCAAAGGGAAATTTGATATTTTATCTAATGTTATTTCTCAACTTTCAGGGATGATTGTTTTTTTAGTAGCCTTTGGTGGAGGAATGTATCTGGTCTTCGGTGGGCATACCACAATTGGGAGTGTTACAGCTATTGTTCAACTAGTCAATTTTGTAGTAATGCCACTAAATGAAATTGGTATGGGAATGAGTAAATTCCGCGAAGGTCAGGCTACACTGAATTCATTTGAGGTAAAAGATGTAATCGAACTTCAAACTGGTAAAACGAAAGAATATTTTGATGATGTCATTTCTTTTTCAAATGTAGATTTTTCCTACCCTAATGCTGAGGAAAAGATTTTTAATAATTTATCTTTACAGATCAAAAAGGGGGAAAAAATTGCAATAGTAGGTATGTCAGGTAGTGGAAAATCAACTTTACTCAATCTATTACTGCGTTTCTATGATGTAACAAGTGGGTATATCTCAATTGATAATCAAGATTTGCAAGCTATTTCAGCAGAGAGCCTTTATAACTTAATGACTATTGTTCAGCAAGATGTTTATATCTTTGATGATACTTTAAAAGCAAATATTACCCTTAGTCAATCCTTTACTGAAGATGATATAAAAAAAGCTGTACAGCAGTCTGGCTTAGAAAGTTATATTTTAGAAAATGAATTAGGTCTACAAACTTCATGTGGCGAGAATGGATCAAATCTATCTGGGGGAGAGAGACAGAGACTTAGTATTGCGCGTGCTTTAATTCGAAAAACACCAATCTTATTATTAGATGAGGCTACCTCGTCTTTAGATAATAAAGTTACTACTGAAATTGAAAATTCAATTTTAGAAATTCAAGATTTGACGGTTCTTGTTGTTACGCATAAGTTAAATAAGAGCATGTTGAAAAAATACAATAGAATTCTTTTTATGAAAAATGGAGTTATTGTTGAAGATGGTTCTTTTGATAACTTGATGGATAGGAAAGGTGAATTTTATAAATTGGTTGAGTTGAGTGTGTAATTCTCTTTCGTTTTATAGTATAATTCTATAAAACACTCTATTACTTTCATTTTATAATATATATGTTGACTAGCACCACATGTTGAGGCGGTATCACTGCTTGTACGATCTGAGGCATCAGCGAACTAGAAGTAAATGATCTCCCATGCGATAGAACTCGTAGAATGAGTTGGGAAACCGACGAAATGATACGGTAAGTCCGAATCGTATAGTATGTAGTATTGCTGGTGCGATCTTAGTCAGTTTATAATAAAATGATATGTTTAATGATGTGTTTTAAGAAAAAATTATAATTTAGAAACGTGAATAAACTTGTTTAAACTTTATGTATCTTTAGAAAGTGTGAAAGATTGGACGAACAAATTTTTTTGATGGGGGGAAATCCGCCGATAAAGAACCATACGATTGTTAATAAAATTGTGTCATCAAGGAAGATTGAAAGAATTGTTATTTTTACAGTTTTTCGAGATAATTGACAACCCTATATGAAAAAGTACACGGAAGTTTTCCAAAGTCAATTTCCTAATCTAAACACTGATTACTTACTTTTGGACACTGAGCAGATTGATTTTGATATCTATTTAGATGCTGATCTAATCATCATCGGTGGAGGAAATACGGAAAAATATATATCTACTTATGTCAATCAGGAGTTCAAAAATTATATCGATCATATGCTTAATAAAGGGGCAAAAGTTATAGGGTTTTCTGCAGGAGCCCTATTATTAGGTGAAAAAGTCTATGTCTCACCTAATGATAATTTAGATCATCAGATAAAGATAAAAAATAGATTAGGAGTCTTTAGTCAGTTTTTAATTAGTGTCCATTATGATTCCTGGAATGATAAAGTAAATAAGGATAGAGCTGAAGAACTCGTTAATGTTCCCATAATTCCACTAAATGATCATTCATGTCTTGTATTAGATAAACTTGGAAACATTATTGAGAAAATTGACTAGTTTTAATCATGCGAATCTGAATCTACGAAACTAAAGTATTGACGAAATGAATAATGAAAAGCCTTGATTGTAAGGCTTTTTTGTGTTTTTATGATAGAATATAGGTAGTTATAATCGAGAGCAACTAAGAAGCAGTAAAAAAATATTATACGTAGAATAATCAAGATTAGGAAGATAAAATGACAGAAATTGACAAAAAGAATTTGAAAAATTATCTTTATTGTACATTTGGAATTACTTATATAGCTTGGGGGGTTCTTGCTCTATTTACACAATCTCATATTTTTGGATTAGAGACGTTTATAGGGAGAATATTACATATAGTTGGTGCACTTGGACCAGCTATTGCAAGTGTGTTTTATTTGAAAAGTAATAATATAAAATTTAAACATTTTGTATTTAATAAGAAAGAAAATAGTAGTATTTATTTCATTATTCATTTGTTAGCAATTTTGATACTATTTTCTGTATCTTCCTTAGAATTAAATGGAGTATCAATTTATTTGATGCCATTATTCTTTATACAACTAATTTTTTTTGGTGGTGGACATGAAGAATTAGGATGGAGAGGAATATTACAGCCATTACTTGATAAAAAATATACTTATTGGCAATCTAATTTGATTGTAGGTTCAATCTGGGGAATTTGGCATCTGCCTTTATGGTTTATAGTTGGAGAAAGCCATCAAGGATTTCCTTTTATTTTATTTTTTATATATACATTATTTTTAAGTTTTGTTTTAGGGCTTCTTTATCGTCAAACGAAATCTGTGGGGTACTGTCTATTATTTCATGCATTCGCAAATTTGTTAAATCTCTATTTTGTGTTAAAAATTAATCTTATTTTTATCATCATTTTTATTGGTTATTTGATTTATACGATATTGGCTAGTAATAGAATTAGTAAGGAGAAGTAATTTCAACTTTAGATTAGTATATCCATTATTGAAAGTAACGATTTGCTAATTAGATGATCTATGTTAGAGAATTTTCTATTATAATTTAAAGTGGAGTGATGAATGTCGTTTCTTTTGGAAGTGGCGAAAATCTTTCCGTTCCACAGTATCATTCTAAAATGATTTTTATTTCCTTTTGTTTATTATATAAAAGAAAAATTTTATCATATGTGGAGGCGGTAGTTTTGATGTCAAAAGTTGCAACCAGTGAATAAATGAAGTGTAGAAAATAAAGGCTTGTTCAATTCAATATATGATGAATTACCGGCACCCAAACCAAAGAAAAAGAAATAATTAAATTAGAAGTAGTAGGTGAAATGATGAGAATCGGAGTTATTCAAGCAAGTTCGCAAGCGACTAAAAATCAAATAATCTATGATGCTGTATTAAAGTATGCTCCAAAGAAATCTGAGGTTATAAATTTTGGCTGTACGATGGAAGAAAATGAAAAATATTCGTATATAGAGATTTCTATTCTTATAGGTATCTTGTTGGCAAGTAGGACAGTTGATTTCGTTGTTACGGGCTGTTCTTCCGGACAAGGAATGATGCTTGCTTGTAATAGTATGCCTGATGTCATTTGCGGGTATGCACCTACACCGAATGATGCCTATTTATTTGCTCAGATTAATAATGGAAATGCGATATCATTACCATTAGGTGAAGATTATACATGGTCAGGTACTGAAAATCTTGAAAGAACCATAGAAGCTCTTTTTTCGGAGTCATTTGGGCAAGGATACCCCAAGAGTGAGGCAGAAAGAAAGGTAAGAGATGCCGAGAAACTTAAAGAAATAAGAAGAATCGGGCAGGTTAAGTTTGAAGAATTCGCAAATGTACTAGATATATCATTGTTTGAATCAATTAAGAGGAAACAGGATGTAATTCAAAATGTAAAGGCGTATGGGAAGAAAGAAATAGCTGATTTAATGAAATGAGTAAATCACAGTTTGTCGGGGTAATGCCTTTTAACGATAACCTTATGCTATCGTTAAAAGGTTTATAGACATGTTCACTTGGCATACATAGTGTTCACTCGTTTTATGTCGAGTGTGTGATACTGCTTTTAAGTGCTGATCGAACAAGGAAAATTAGCTAGTGAAAGTCCTACAGTAAGGAGTTTAAACATGAAATTCCATGAATTTGGTGATAAGAATTTGCCTCCTATTTTACTGATACATGGTGGTGGCAGTTCTTGGTGGAATTATCTTCGTCAAGCACAAATCTTAAAAGAAGAATACCGTATTATTCTACCCACTTTGAATGGCCACGGCGAGGAATATCAACTTGATTATGTTTCTACTGAAGATTCTGCTTTGGAGATTCTAGACTATATCAAAGCAAACTGTGGTGGGAAATTGTTTGCAATCGGTGGTGTTTCACTTGGTGGTCAAATTGCCATGGAGCTTTTGTCTTTAGACAGTGAAATTGCTGAGAAGGCCATCATAGACGGAAGCCTCTGTATTCCTCAACCAAGGTTAGCTAAAATCAGCATCTTTCTAGTGTCTCTATTTGGTAAACTGATGTTCAATAAATTCTCTTGCAAACTTCAGTTAAGCATGATGAATAAACTCTATCCTAAACTGGCTTATCCAGAGGAAATAAAAGCTTATTATTTGGAGGATCTGCCAAGGACGCCTGTCAAAACATTGGTGACCATTTACAAAACCTATATGGGGCATTACAAGCTGAAAGATATGATTTCTGCTAGCAAGGCTCAGGTTCTGTATATCTATGGTCAAAAAGAATTGAACTGTATGAAAGAATCAGCGAAATTATTTCATCAGCTACATTCAAATACAATTTTGTATGAAGCAAAGGGCTATAACCACGGCTATTTATCAGCTTACCTGCCTCAAGAGTGGATTGATTTAGTGGCACCGTTTTTAAAGAGTTAACCATTGGGAATGTGTAATAAATCTGATATGTCACAAGGAGGTATCTTATGCTCGGAGCAATTATTGGAGACATTGTTGGCTCGGTTTACTAGTGGAACAATATCAAATCAAAGGACTTTCCTTTATTTCGGAAAGACTGCTTTTTCACAGATAATACGGTTATGACCTGTGCTGTCGCAGAAGCAATCATGAATGGTGAGCAAAAGGATGACTTTATTGACGCTATGAAGAAATATGGCAGAATGTATCCGGATGCTGATTATGGTGCTCGGTTTAATGCATGGCTAAACAGCGATAACCGTGAGCCTTATAATAGCTTTGGGAATGGATCAGCTATGCGTGTTGCTCCCTGTGCTTGGGTCATGGACTGTAGTTTTTATGCGAGAACCGGAATGTGGCCATCATCTAGAGAACTTGCTAGTCTTTCTGCAGAGGTAACTCATAACCATCCAGAAGGTATCAAAGGTGCCATGGCTACAGCTGATGCTATCTTTCTATGTCGATTTTATTTTGGTGGTTATTGTAGCGAATATGAGCAACCAATTAACGACAATCCTACCGAATGTAAAAAACGGATTAAGGATTATATTGAGCAGGAATACGGCTACAATCTATCTCAAACTTTAGATGAAATTCGCCCTACATACCGTTTCAACGAAACATGCCAGGACACTGTACCTCAGGCCATTATTGCCTTTTTTGAAAGTACAGATTTCGAAGATGCTATAAGAAATGCCATCTCACTTGGTGGCGACAGTGATACACTTGCTGCAATCACTGGCAGCATAGCAGAGGCAGCTTATGGTATTCCTGATTGGATAAAGGAAAAATCCTACTCTTACTTGGATGAACCCTTAAAGGATGTACTCAGGCGATGGGATAATAAGGTTGATGTAAAATAAAAGAGTTTCAATCTCTAGTACTTCATATTTCTCTTTTCCGTATTTTCATTGTATAATGGTAGTACATTTACCTGCATACGATGTAATATAAACATTTCTTATGAATATTAAGGAGAAAATTAATGAAAAAAGCAATGATAATTATCAACCCTACCTCTGGTGGTGAGAAGGCTTTGGATTATAAGGTCAAGCTGGAGAATAAGGCAAAAGATTATTTTGAGCTCGTGGAAACTAAAATTACAGAAAAAGCTCTGGATGCAACACATTTTGCTGAAGAAGCTTCTCGTGAACAGTACGATGCAGTAGTTGTTTTTGGTGGAGACGGTACTGTCAATGAAGTTATTTCGGGAATTGCTGAGAGAGACTACGTTCCTAAGTTAGGTATTATACCTGGTGGGACCGGTAACCTCATTACAAAACTTTTGGAAATCAATCAAGACATTGATGGCGCGATTGATGAACTGGATTTCAACTTAACCAATAAGATTGATATCGGAAAAGCGAATGACAATTATTTTGGTTATATTTTTAGTATCGGTTCTCTACCTGAGGCGATTCACAATGTTGAAATCGAGGACAAGACAAAATTCGGTATTTTAGCTTATGCTGTAAATACCATGAAGTCTGTCATGACGGATCAGGTCTTTAATATTAAGGTTGAAACAGAAAATGGAAATTATGTTGGCGAAGCTAGCCATGTTTTGGTTCTCTTGACAAATTACTTCGCTGACAAAAAAATCTTTGAAGAAAATAAAGATGGCTATGCTAATATTTTGATCTTAAAAGATGCGTCTCTATTCTCCAAATTATCCGTCATTCCTGATTTATTGAAAGGCGATGTTGTCGCAAATGATAATATCGAATATATAAAAGCGCGAAATATTAAAATTTCTTCAGATAGTGAATTGGAGTCAGATGTTGACGGGGATAAGTCAGATAACCTACCTGTAGAAATCAAAGTCCTAGCTCAGCGAGTAGAAGTATTTTCAAAACCGAAAGAGTAGAAGGTAAAAATTAGTTTATTATTCACAACGAAATTAAGTTCTATATCAACGATTGGAGGAGGAATGAATTCTCTATTTGATGAATTTCGAACAATTTGTTCTCATTTAAACCAAGTTGGAATCACTCCGACGCTCATGGGGTCTTTGGGGTTTGAATACCGATCAAATGAAGAATGGGGGCCGTCTGACATTGACATTCATGTGCCTGGTGACCCTAGAGGTTGGGAAGCACCCGATCATCTCAGAATTTATGAGTGGGATAAGATAATGAAAGTGATGAAACACTTAGGCTATGACTTAATAGATATTCATGAGCATGAATTCCAAAAAGATGGTCTGAGTGTTGAATTCGGAAGTATCGATTCTTTACCTGATTTTGCTGGAGTTTCGGAATCGGATATAGAGTTGATTCATCTCGAAAACATCACTTTTCGCGTTCCAAGTTTGGAACAGTTTTTAAGTATTTACAAGGCTTCTTCCCAAGATTCTTATCGAAATGAGCACAATAACAATAAGGATTTTAAAAAGATAGAGTGGCTGGAAAGACATTTGTGAATCATCATTTGAAAAGTAGTTGGTTGTAAGGCTGACTGCTTTTTTATTTATAGAAACAATCCACTCGAAACTACGGGCAAACCTTGCAAATAAAATACGAAAGTAGTATACTGGGATTACGATTATGAAAACGTTTGCGCAACAAGATAAATAAAAGTGAATTAGGAGACAGAACAATGGAATTAACAGCCATTTACCACAGACCCGAGTCGGAGTATGCATATCTTTATAAAGACAAGACAATGCACATTCGTATCCGGACTAAGAAAGGGGATATTGAAAGCATTATCTTGCATTATGGGGACCCTTTTATCTTTATGGAGGAGTTTTATCAAGGTACAAAAGAAATGTCCAAGATAACTTCTGATGCCATCTTTGATTATTGGCAGGTTGAAGTGTCCGTTGACTTTGCACGTATCCAGTATCTCTTTGAACTCAAGGATACAGAAGGCCAAAGCATTTTGTATGGCGATAAAGGTTGTGTGGAAAATTCTCCAGAAAATCTTCATGCCATTGGAAATGGATTTAAGTTGCCTTATATACATGAGATTGATGCATGCCTGGTTCCTGACTGGGTTTCAGATACGGTATGGTATCAGATATTTCCTGAGCGGTTTGTTAATGGAAATGCTCTATTAAACCCAGAAGGGACTTTAGACTGGAATTCATCTATCACACCTAAGAGTGATGATTTCTTTGGTGGTGATTTACAGGGGATTATTGATCATCTGGATTACTTGCAAGACTTGGGCATTACTGGACTTTATCTCTGTCCTATCTTTGAATCTACGAGCAATCATAAGTACAATACGATGGATTATTTTGAAATTGACCGTCATTTTGGGGACAAGGAGACTTTTCAGGAACTGGTCGAGCAAGCTCACCAGCATGGCATGAAAGTCATGCTGGATGCGGTATTTAATCATATTGGTTCACAATCTCCTCAATGGCAAGATGTTGCCAAAAATGGTGAACAGTCTGCTTATAGGGATTGGTTCCATATTCAACAATTCCCAGTGACAACTGAAAAGCTAGTTAATAAGAGAGACTTACCCTATCATGCTTTTGGTTTCGAGGACTATATGCCTAAGCTAAATACAGCCAATCCAGAGGTCAAGGAGTATCTTTTAAAGGTTGCGACTTATTGGATTGAAGAGTTTGATATTGATGCTTGGCGTTTGGATGTGGCTAATGAAATTGACCATCAGTTTTGGAAGGATTTTCGCAAGGCAGTTCTAGCTAAAAGGCCTGATCTTTATATTTTAGGAGAAGTCTGGCATACGGCTCAGCCTTGGCTAAATGGCGATGAGTTTCATGCGGTCATGAATTATCCTTTATCTGATAGTATCAAAGAATATTTCTTACGAGGAATTAAGAAGACAGACCAATTCATCGATGAAATCAATGGCCAATCTATGTATTACAAGCAACAGATTTCAGAAGTGATGTTTAATCTTCTAGATTCGCATGATACAGAACGAATCTTGTGGACGGCAAATGAGGATGCTCAACTGGTCAAATCAGCCCTAGCCTTTCTCTTTTTACAAAAGGGAATACCGTGCATTTATTACGGAACCGAGTTAGCTTTAACCGGAGGACCAGACCCAGATTGTCGACGTTGTATGCCTTGGGAACGTGTATCAAGTGACAATCATATGCTGAACTTTATGAAGAAGCTAATCAAGATTCGCAAACACGAGTCAGCAACCATTCAGCATGGCAAGTATAGTCTCCAAGAAATCAAACCTGATCTAGTAGCTTTGCAGTGGAAATACGATGGACAAATTCTTAAAGCTATCTTTAACCAATCAAAGGAAGATTATCATTTACAAAAAGAAGCAGTAGTACTAGCAAGCAATTGCCAAGGATTAGAGAATCAGCTTGTCATCTCTCCAAAAGGATTTGTGATTTTTCATTAAAGAGCAATTAAGAGTGACAGGAAAATTGTAGGATAGAGAGCATTTTACAAACAGACTATTTGTCGTCTTGCTACAATTGGTATATAATTTAACTTAAAGAAAATAGGAGGACTAATCGAATGGAATTAAAAGATTTTACAGAAAAAGAACAGGAAATGATTAAGAAGGGGCTGACGACGTCTAAGATTAGTGACAAGGAAACTGCTGAGAAGATTCTTGCGCTAGTACCACAAGACTTGATTAAGCGCATTCCGTTTTTCGTCAGAAAACATGCTACAACACGTACGATTAAACGCATTTCAATTGAACACCCTGAGCTCTACGCTGCAGCTCAAACAAGTGGTGAGATTCCAGAAAAAGAACGCGAAGAATTGCGTCAAATTATCACGACTATCTTTGAACAAAAGATGAATAAGCATAGTATTAAGTAGTTGGATGAGGACATTTTTTATTGGCGGTCTGGGAAGTAATATCTATCATAGCAAGGATTTTCTTCAAGAACTAGATTCGCAGGTTTACTTTCTAAACCCGTATGAAAAGCATCTTCGAGATGAAACAGAATTGAAAGCATGGTTTAAAAATGCGATTGTTGAGAAAGAATCTATCTGTCTGATAGGCCATTCTCTTGGAGGGGACTTGGCTCGTTATCTCGCATCGGAATTTCATGAAGTGAAAAAACTGATTCTTTTGGATGGTGGCTATCTAGATCTAGATAAGATTTTACCTTTAGATACAGAGTTAGAGGAAACTAAAAACTATATCGAATCTCAAGTCGTTTCGGACTTAGATTTTCTTATTTCTAAAGAGAAATCTGAAGCAAAGCATTGGTCAGAAAATATGGAGGAAGCTGTAAGACAGTCCTATCACTGGAATGCGGAGTATAATAGATACGAGTTAGCTATCAATTATGAAAATATAGAAACGATCCTCCGCCTACGAAGAAAAATCCAAGCTTTTAAGAGAGAAGTTGGAGATACCTTGTTTATCAGTCCTCGCTATCCTAATGAATCTACATGGAGAGAGGAAGCCCTAAAAGAATTGCCAGACTATGTTGATACTATTTTTCTAGAGAACTTTAGCCATGAGCTTTATACTGAAGCACCTAAAGAAATCTCTAGTCTGATTAATGAGTGGCTCGCTTATTCTCACTAAGCTACTTGTATTGCTTGAAATGGTATAAGATTTAAATCTACAAGTCACTAAGTCTCATATAACAAAAACGAACAGGCTCTTTTTGGCTCTATAATATTTGTAGTGGGTAAATCCCCTATGGATCTTATGGAGCCTATTTTTTTGTAGAAAAAAAGTCCCATAAGATCTATAATGAAAAGCGACCAAACCATCATTAGAAAGAATCATATGGAACAATTACATTTT
>NZ_CAMHZQ010000010.1 GCF_946190275.1 Streptococcus mitis
CAGCTGAACCTGCAAACCCAGCTCAACCAGCTGAACCTGCAAACCCAGCTCAACCAGCTGAACCTGCAAACCCAGCTGAAGAAACACCAGCACCAAGTAAACCAGCTGAAGATGCTAAGGTTGAAGATCTTCAAAATAAAGTAGCTGATTTAGAAAAAGAAGTAGCTGACTTAGAAAAAGAAGTAGCTGACAATGAAAATAATCCAGATGCAGTTGACTATGTTACTGCAGCTAAAGAAAAATTAGAAGCTAAGAAAGCTGAATTAGAAAAAGCTGAAGATGAACTAGACGGAAAACTTAAGAGATTAGAACCAACAGAAGAAAATAAAATCTTAGACGAAATCGATAAAGTTAAAGAGGAAATCAAAGACGCTGAAGAAAATGAAGGCGTTGAAGATTACTATAAAGAAGGTTTAAAAAACCGTTTAGCTGATTTAGAAGAAGCTTTAAAAATCTTAGCAGGCAACGAATCTGAAGTTTTAGATCAAAAAGAAGATAAAAAAGTTCTAAAAGTTACACGCTATGTCGATATTGATACTAATGCTGATATTTTGAATGCTGAAGAAGGTCATTTCAAAGGTAAACCAATTGCAGGTTATACTTTTGTGAAATTTATTGATGAAGATGGTATTATTACTAACTACTACAGAAAAGTAGATGGAAATTATAATAAGGGACCTCAAATAGAACAACAGTCAGGTAGAAATGGTGGAGATTACCCTGGTGACCGTTATATTATTAACAAACCAACACAAACACCAGCTCCAACTCCAACACCTGGCACACCAGCACCAGCAGAAACACCAGCGGCAACTCCAGCTACACCAGCAGCTGAAGCCCCAGCAACGGCAGCTCCAGCAGTAGCAGGTACTAGCCAAGATAACACTTATCAAGCTCCAGCTGCAAAAGCAGATGATAAGAAAGAACTTCCAAATACTGGTGGAAAAGATAATGTTGCAATTGCATCATTAGGATTCCTAGGATTACTCCTTGGTGCCCTTCCATTTGCTAAACGCAAAAACTAATTTCTATAAATTTTTATCAACTATAGTGGGTTGATAAAAAACTGATATTTGGAGAGGACAGCCTTTGTCTGTCTTCTCCATTTTCATAATGAGATGCATAATATCAAGGATTTTGTTCCCTAATATTATGCGTTTTTTATTTTGTTGTACCAAGAAAAGTTCTTCTCTATTGTAAATCATTCATCTTTTTTGTGAAATTCACACAATCTACTCACATTTTTTAAAAAATTAAAAAAAGTTGATGAACAAGAAAGCGCTTTATTTTGTATACTAGTTAGTGTAAAGAGGAAACATCCTCAAGATCTTTATCAGGAGGACAGCACATGTCACAAGAAAAATACATCATGGCCATTGACCAGGGAACTACAAGTTCTCGTGCCATTATTTTCAACAAAAAAGGAGAAAAGGTCAGCTCGAGTCAAAAAGAGTTTACCCAGATTTTCCCTCAGGCAGGTTGGGTAGAGCACAATGCCAATGAAATTTGGAACTCGGTTCAGTCAGTTATTGCGGGTGCTTTCATCGAAAGTGGTGTCAAGCCAAATCAAATCGAAGCAATCGGGATTACTAACCAGCGTGAAACAACTGTTGTCTGGGATAAGAAAACAGGGCTTCCTATCTACAATGCTATCGTTTGGCAGTCACGCCAGACAGCACCTTTGGCTGAGCAACTAAAAAGCCAAGGTTATGTAGAAAAATTCCATGAAAAAACTGGTTTGATCATCGATGCTTACTTTTCTGCTACCAAGGTTCGTTGGATTTTGGACCATGTAGAAGGCGCTCAAGAGCGAGCAGAAAAAGGAGAATTGCTTTTTGGTACTATCGATACTTGGTTGGTTTGGAAATTGACTGACGGTGCGGCTCACGTGACGGACTACTCAAACGCAGCTCGTACCATGCTTTATAACATTAAAGAACTCAAATGGGATGATGAGATTTTGGAAATCCTCAACATTCCTAAGGCTATGCTTCCGGAAGTTCGTTCTAACTCTGAAATCTACGGTAAGACAGCGCCATTCCATTTCTATGGTGGAGAAGTGCCAATCTCAGGTATGGCTGGTGACCAACAGGCAGCCCTCTTTGGACAGTTGGCCTTTGAACCTGGTATGGTTAAAAATACTTATGGAACAGGTTCTTTCATCATCATGAATACTGGGGAAGAGATGCAGTTGTCTGAAAACAACCTTTTGACAACGATTGGTTACGGAATCAATGGTAAGGTTTACTATGCCTTGGAAGGTTCAATCTTCATCGCAGGAAGTGCTATTCAGTGGCTTCGTGACGGTCTTCGCATGGTTGAAAATTCACCAGAATCTGAAAAATACGCTCGTGATTCTCACAACAATGATGAAGTTTATGTCGTTCCTGCCTTTACAGGTCTAGGTGCTCCATACTGGAACCAAAATGCTCGCGGTTCTGTCTTTGGTTTGACTCGTGGAACAACTAAAGAAGACTTTATCAAGGCAACTCTTCAATCTATCGCTTATCAAGTCCGTGATATCATCGATACGATGCAAGTGGATGCTCAGACAGCTATCCAAGTCTTGAAAGTGGACGGTGGTGCAGCTATGAACAATTTCCTCATGCAGTTCCAAGCTGATATTTTGGGAATCGATATCGCACGCGCCAAAAACTTGGAAACAACAGCCCTAGGTGCAGCCTTCCTAGCAGGTTTGTCAGTAGGCTATTGGAAGGACTTGGATGAGTTGAAACTCTTGAACGAGACAGGAGAACTCTTTGAGCCATCGATGAACGAATCTCGCAAGGAACAACTATACAAGGGCTGGAAGAAGGCTGTGAAAGCAACCCAAGTCTTTGCGGAAATCGACGATTAATACTGGAAGAATAAAGCGACTTAATTAGAAAGTGTGTAAATATGGAATTTTCAAAGAAAACACGTGAATTATCAATTAAAAAAATGCAAGAACGTACCCTAGACCTCTTGATTATCGGTGGAGGAATCACAGGGGCTGGTGTAGCCTTGCAGGCGGCAGCTAGTGGTCTAGATACTGGTTTGATTGAAATGCAGGACTTCGCAGAAGGAACATCCAGCCGTTCAACAAAATTGGTTCACGGCGGTCTTCGTTACCTCAAACAATTCGACGTAGAAGTGGTCTCAGATACAGTTTCAGAACGTGCAGTAGTTCAACAAATCGCTCCACACATTCCAAAACCAGACCCAATGCTCTTGCCAGTTTACGATGAAGATGGAGCGACCTTTAGCCTCTTCCGTCTTAAAGTAGCTATGGACTTGTACGATCTTTTGGCAGGAGTTAATAACACGCCAGCTGCTAATAAGGTCTTGAGCAAGGAAGAAGTCTTGGAACGCCAGCCAAACTTGAAGAAAGAAGGTTTGGTAGGAGGTGGGGTTTACCTTGACTTCCGTAACAACGATGCGCGTCTCGTGATTGAAAATATCAAACGTGCCAACCAAGACGGTGCCCTCATTGCTAACCACGTGAAGGCAGAAGGCTTCCTCTTTGACGAAAGTGGCAAGATTACAGGTGTCGTAGCTCGTGATTTGTTGACAGACCAAGTCTTTGAAATCAAGGCTCGTCTGGTTATCAACACGACAGGTCCTTGGAGCGACAAGGTACGCAATTTGTCTAATAAGGGAACACAATTCTCACAAATGCGTCCAACTAAGGGAGTTCACTTGGTAGTGGATTCAAGCAAGATCAAGGTTTCACAGCCAGTTTACTTTGACACAGGTTTGGGTGATGGCCGTATGGTCTTTGTTCTCCCACGTGAAAACAAGACTTACTTTGGTACAACTGATACAGACTACACAGGTGATTTGGAATATCCAAAAGTGACGCAGGAAGATGTAGATTATCTACTTGGCATTGTCAACAACCGCTTCCCAGAAGCTAACATTACCATTGATGATATCGAAAGCAGCTGGGCAGGTCTTCGTCCATTGATCGCAGGCAATAGCGCTTCTGACTACAATGGAGGAAATAACGGAACCATCAGTGATGAAAGCTTTAACAACTTGATTGCGACTGTTGAATCTTATCTCTCTAAAGAAAAAACTCGTGAAGATGTAGAGGCTGCTGTTAGCAAGCTTGAAAGCAGTACCTCTGAGAAACATTTGGACCCATCTGCAGTTTCACGTGGTTCGAGCTTGGACCGTGATGACAATGGTCTCTTGACTCTTGCTGGTGGTAAAATCACAGACTACCGTAAGATGGCTGAAGGAGCTATGGAGCGCGTGGTTGACATCCTCAAAGCAGAATTTGACCGCAGCTTTAAACTCATCAATTCTAAGACTTACCCTGTTTCAGGTGGGGAATTGAACCCAGCAAATGTGGACTCGGAAATCGAAGCCTTTGCGCAACTTGGAGTATCACGTGGCTTGGATAGCAAGGAAGCTCATTACCTAGCAAATCTTTACGGTTCAAATGTACCGAAGGTCTTTGCCCTTGCTCACAGCTTGGAACAAGCACCAGGACTCAGCTTGGCAGATACCTTGTCCCTTCACTATGCAATGCGCAATGAGTTGGCTCTTAGCCCGGTTGACTTCCTCCTTCGCCGTACCAACCACATGCTCTTTATGCGTGATAGTTTGGATAGCATCGTTGAGCCAGTTTTGGATGAAATGGGACGATTCTATGACTGGTCAGAAGAAGAAAAAGCAGGCTACCGAGCAGATGTCGAAGCAGCTCTCGCTAACAACGATTTAGCAGAATTAAAAAATTAAGAAAAAATAAAAGAGGTGGAGGGCAGGACTCCTAGTCTACCCTCTCCTCCTTTTTAATGGAGACAGAAAGATGATGAATGAATTATTTGGAGAATTTTTGGGGACTTTAATCCTGATTCTTCTAGGAAATGGTGTTGTTGCAGGTGTGGTTCTTCCAAAAACCAAGAGCAACAGTTCAGGTTGGATTGTGATTACTATGGGTTGGGGGATTGCAGTTGCGGTTGCAGTATTTGTATCTGGCAAGCTCAGTCCAGCTCATTTAAACCCAGCTGTGACCATTGGTGTGGCCTTGAAAGGTGGTTTGCCTTGGGCTTCCGTTTTCCCTTATATCCTAGCTCAGTTCGCAGGGGCTATGCTGGGTCAGATTTTGGTTTGGTTGCAATTCAAACCGCATTATGAGGCAGAAGAAAATGCAGGCAATATCCTGGCAACCTTCAGCACAGGACCAGCTATCAAAGATACTGTATCAAACTTGATTAGTGAAATCCTAGGAACTTTTGTATTGGTATTAACAATCTTTGCTTTGGGACTTTATGACCTTCAAGCAGGAATCGGAACCTTCGCAGTGGGGACTTTGATTGTCGGTATCGGTCTATCACTAGGTGGGACAACAGGCTATGCCCTGAACCCAGCTCGTGACCTTGGACCTCGTATCATGCATAGTATCTTGCCAATTTCAAACAAGGGAGACGGAGACTGGTCTTATGCCTGGATTCCTGTTGTGGGACCTGTTATCGGAGCAGCCTTGGCCGTGCTTGTATTCTCACTTTTCTAATCTAGAAAACAATTATGTTGATAGAGCTTGAGATGAGTATCTCAGGCTTTTTCATGTGAAATACCTCACTTTTATTTTCTTCTATTTTATGCTAAAATATTAAAAATCAAAAACTGTTCCCATATATGCTTGTTGGAGAGATATTATGAAAAAATTTGGAGAAATTTTTAAAAAGTTTCGAGAATCTAGAGGTTTTCGCTTGAAAGATGTCGAAAAAGCTGGTATATCAACATCACAGCTCTCACGTTTTGAAAAGGGAGAGACTGATTTAACCATTTCAAAATTTATGGCTATTTTGGATGAAATTAACATGCCTATTGATGAATTTATGTATGCTGTTCATGATTTTCATCGTGATGAACTGAACGAACTCTTATCAAAGGTTAGGCATTTTGTATCAAATCATGATGTGGATGGGTTGAAAAAACTACTTTATTCTCAGATGGAGTCAGATTCTAAACAAGAGAAATTTCATAAGCTTAACATTATTTTATTAAAAATTCGTTTACAAGATTTATCGGGAGAAGCTTATTATTCTGGTGATGATTTATCTTATCTCACTGACTATCTCTTTAGTGTTGAATATTGGGGATACTATGAATTATTGATTTTTTCAAATACTTTAGATGTCCTAAAACACGATGTCTTTATGGTTTTGGCTAGAGAGATGTCTAGACGTTCTGATTTTTATAAAGAAATTCCTAATAATAGACGACTGATTTCATCTATGCTATTGAACGGATATATCACATGTATTGAAAGAGGAAAATTTCTTGATGCTTTGTATTTTGAAAAACGACTAAACCAATGCTTTTTCACCGAGATAGAAATTTATGAACGGTTGGTGTTTCAGTATGCACAACATCTGTATCGATACAAAAAAGAAATGGATTGTAAAGCAATTATTGAAATGAGGAAGTGTATTGGAGCAATGAAATTAGCGGGAAGTAACCATTTGGCAAAGAATTATGAAAGGCACTTAGAAAAAATTTTAGCAGATAAAGGGTAGTGTGCAGATATGGGAAAGGAAGTATCTCGAAATAATATTTTGGTAGAATTGTCTTTAGAAATTTCAATTACGGTTGTTTTATCAGTTCATTGTATTTGAGCGATAGGATTTTTCGAAGTTGTCAATTTTGAGGTATTTAATATGCAAGTTCTATCTCCATATATTTTAAGAAAGAAAAGTGAAACAGGAGAATTATTTTTCAGTAGTAAAAATAATCATTCTTAATAAACAGCATCATATATAGGTTAATTAAATTATTGTATAGTCTCAGTTGGAGTTAATTTGTTTATAACTTTTAGACTGAGGCTTTTATATCTATTTGCTTTTTTTTTAGATAGGCTTATTTATGAAATTTCTAAAATACATTAAAACTAATATTTTTATCTATTTTTTAATAGGAGTGCTTTTGAATAGTGGGATGGCTCTAATAAAGCCATTGTTATTGGATAAGCTATTGAATATTCGTGAAGAGCAACTTACAATTGATACAATTGCATACTTTGTTTTATATGGCCTGTGTTTACACCTGTTTTTTTATAGCACGATGTTGCTAGCAAATTTTGTCAGTAATAATCTGCAGCGTCATCTGCAAATTCGTTTAAAAGATCAGCTTATTAAGAAACTATTTTTGAAAGAAAATGTTGTATATGATGAAAAAGTTTCAATTGTTACACAAGATATGGAACTGCTCTATAATCGCTTCTTTTTACCCCTGGATATGATAGTTGGAAGAGTTTTTATACTTTGTACAACGATTGTTTTTATTTTGGTGCAAAATTTTTGGCTTGGTATTGTTTTTATTGTGTTCTCTTTTCTTCGACCATTACCTCAATGGGTAATGAATAATCGTTTAATGAAAAGTGGTGCAAATTTTTCGGAAATGCAAAAAGCTTTTCATCTATCTGTAGGAGATTTTTTTAAGGGAGCAGATACGATCTATTTTTATGGCGCTAGTAAAGAAAACTTTGCTAAGATGAGAAAAAACAACGAGTGTTACGAAAATGCTCGTTGGAAAAATGAATGGACTAGCAATGTCGTTTATTTTTTCAATGGTCCTTTAGAATTCCTTAGTCAGGTACTACCTCTTGCACTTGGTCTTTTATTACAAAAGAGTGGTATAGAGTTAACAACAGCTAGTTTGGTCTCTATGTATATAGCTACAATGAATCTTAGCGGACCTATTCAAAGAATTATGTATAGCATATCTGATATACAGCGATCGCAAACAGTGAAAGAAAAAATATTTTCATTATTGGAAGAATCTTGTTTAGAAACATCATATCCGACAGTCGAATCTTTAGCTGAGCTAGTTTTGGAGGGCGTTTCAAAACAGGTTGGAGAGCAAGTGCTCTTTTATGATTTGTCACTTAGACTAACTAAGCCAAGTAAAGTTTTAATAAAGGGAGCTAGTGGTACCGGAAAGTCAACTCTCCTACAATTGGTAGCAGGAAAGATAAGTCCGAATAGTGGTAGAATTATCGTACGTGATAAATCAGGTCGAGAATTTACTCATTATCAAGGGAATATCGCTTATATCTCTCAGAATCCATTTTTCAGACATGGGACAATCCGAGAAAATTTAACATTAGGACAGGAGATTTCAGATAAAGAATTACTCTGTTGCCTAGAACAAGTTGGTTTAACGAATGAAATCACCAATATCTTGGATTATCAACTGGTAAATAATGGAGAAAACATTTCAGGTGGACAACGTTTACGACTTGAATTAGTTCGCTGTCTGCTTCGACAAAAAGACATTGTGTTGGCGGATGAGGTTACATCATCCTTAGACAAGGACAATGCATATCAAGTGCGCCAGTTACTTTTGCAGTTGCCTATCATTTTGATTGAAGTTGCTCATCATATTGATTCAGAAACGGTTTATAATCAAGTAATTGATTTGGGAAAATATAGAATAAAATAAATAGACTTGTTCGGCATCTTGCAAGCTATAATATATATGCCATATTATGGATTTTTTTAGCTGATTTAAAGATGTGAGAACTAAAAACTATGGCTAAGTTGGAATGTTAAAAATTCAATTTCTGACCACCTAATCTTGTGTCAAATAGTTATCAAACAAAGTCTACTATACCATTTATCAGTTAAATATTTTTATGTTATAGGAGCGCTATATGTCTAATTCATTTATCAAGTTGTTAGTCTCTCAATTGTTTGCAAATTTAGCAGATATTTTCTTTAGAGTAACAATCATTGCTAACATATACATTATTTCAAAATCAGTAATTGCCACGTCACTAGTTCCCATTTTAATAGGGATATCCTCTTTTGTTGCGAGTCTTTTAGTTCCTTTAGTTACTAAAAGGATAGCGCTAAATAGGGTTTTATCTTTATCCCAATTTGGAAAGACTATATTATTAACGATACTGGTAGGAATGTTCACCGTAATGCAATCCGTAGCGCCTTTGGTGATCTATCTATTTGTTGTTGTAATTTCCATATTAGATGGTTTTGCAGCACCCGTTTCCTATGCTATTGTGCCACGCTATGCGACCGATTTGGGTAAGGCTAATTCAGCTTTATCAATGAGTGGTGAAGCTGTTCAATTGGTGGGTTGGGGATTAGGTGGACTCTTATTTGCAACAATTGGTCTTTTACCTACCACGTTTATCATTTTAATCTTGTATATAATTTCTAGCTTTCTGATGTTATTTCTTCCTAATGCTGAAGTGGAGGTGTTAGAGTCAGAAACTAATCTTGAAATTTTGCTCAAAGGTTGGAAGTTAGTTGCTAGAGATCCTAGATTAAGACTTTTTGTATCAGCAAATTTATTGGAAATTTTTTCAAATACGATTTGGGTTTCTTCTATCATACTTGTCTTTGTAACTGAGCTATTAAATGAAACGGAAAGTTACTGGGGATATTCTAATACAGCATACTCTATCGGGATTATAATTAGTGGCTTAATTGCTTTTAGGCTATCTGAAAAGTTTCTTGCTGCTAAATGGGAAAGTATTCTTTTTCCTCTTGTAGCCATGGCAATAGTGACACTGACTATTCTATATTTTCCAAATGCACAGATGTTTTTAGTATTTTCAGCTCTAGTTGGTATGTTATCACAGCTAAAAGAAGTTCCTGAAAGTGTATTTCTTCAGGAAACAGTAGAGGAAAATCATTTGGTTAATGTCTATTCTGTTCTTGAAGTGATTTCGACATTAGCATTTTCAGTATTTGTTTTGCTAATGAGCTATATTACTGAGAGTTTTGGTATTAGCATCAGTTTTTGGCTATCAGCCATCTGTCTGATGATAGAAGCTATTTTAATTTATATCAGACGAGATTATTTTAAATGAGAGACTGGTTAAAAAGTCTTTAAAAATCAGAAAAGCGCATAGTATCAGGTGTTGATGAAAAACTTGATATTGTGCGTTTTATTATGGAAAGATTCCCTTCATTTTCTACTGAAATGGAGTTTTGAAGCAGGATCACTCTATTTGAAATATACATAGAAAAACCGCATAATCCTTAAAATAAACTGAAATCTACTGAAAATCTACGGCAAACAATTGAAAAATTACCCTAAAAAATGGTACAATGGTAGAAAAATACTATAGTAAGAGTTCATCTTATTTAGTAAAAATTACAGAAATGAATGGTTTTTCTTGATGAAACAGAGAAAAGAATTGTACCTCTTTCTTGGTCGGACAGCCTTGTATTTTCTTATCTTTCTAGGGCTGCTTTACTTCTTTAGCTATCTTGGTCAGGGTCAAGGAAGCTTTATCTATAATGAATTTTAACTTGAAGGAGAATCCCTATTGTGTCAAATAAACCAATAGTAGATATGATTGAAACCATAGAGCATTTTGCTCAGACACAGCCTAGCTATCCTGTTTACAATGTTTTGGGGCAGGAACACACTTATGGAGATTTAAAGGCTGATTCGGATAGTTTGGCTGCAGCCATTGACCAACTAGGCTTGCCTGAGAAGTCTCCTGTGGTCGTTTTTGGTGGCCAAGAATATGAAATGTTGGCAACATTTGTAGCACTGACTAAGTCAGGTCATGCCTACATTCCGATTGATAGCCATTCGGCCTTGGAGAGAGTTTCGGCTATTTTAGAAGTAGCAGAGCCAAGCTTGATTATTGCCATCTCAGATTTTCCATTGGAGCAGATTTCTACGCCAATGATGACTTTAGCTCAGGTTCAAGAAGCCTTTGCTCAAGGGACTAGCTATGAGATCACGCATCCAGTCAAGGGCGATGATAACTACTACATTATCTTTACTTCTGGTACGACTGGTAAGCCTAAGGGAGTGCAGATTTCACATGATAACCTCCTCAGCTTTACCAACTGGATGATTACGGACAAGGAATTTGCGACGCCAAGTCGTCCGCAAATGCTGGCTCAACCACCTTATTCTTTTGACTTGTCTGTCATGTACTGGGCTCCGACCTTGGCATTAGGTGGTACGCTTTTTGCTCTTCCTTCAGCCATTACTCAGGACTTTAAGCAACTTTTTGCGACCATCTTTTCATTGCCAATCGCTATCTGGACATCAACCCCTTCTTTTGCAGATATGGCCATGTTGTCAGAAGACTTTAATAGCGAGAAAATGCCTGGCATCACGCATTTCTACTTTGATGGCGAAGAATTGACGGTTAAAACGGCTCAAAAACTGCGCGAGCGTTTCCCAAATGCCCGTATTATCAATGCTTACGGCCCAACAGAAGCGACAGTGGCCCTGTCAGCAGTTGCCGTGACAGATGAGATGCTAGCGACTCTCAAACGCCTACCAATCGGCTATACCAAGGCTGATTCTCCAACCTTTATCATTGACGAGGAAGGCAATAAATTGCCAAATGGCGAACAGGGAGAAATCATTGTTTCTGGACCAGCTGTTTCAAAAGGATATATGAACAATCCTGAAAAAACAGCGGAAGCCTTCTTTGAATTTGAAGGTCTGCCAGCCTATCACACAGGCGATGTGGGAACTATGACAGATGAGGGCTTGCTTCTCTACGGCGGACGCATGGACTTCCAAATTAAGTTCAACGGTTACCGCATTGAGTTAGAAGATGTCTCTCAAAACCTTAATAAGTCTCGCTTTATTGAGTCTGCTGTTGCTGTTCCGCGCTATAACAAGGACCACAAGGTACAAAATTTGTTGGCCTATGTCATCTTAAAAGATGGTGTGCGTGAACAGTTTGAGCGTGATATCGATATTACCAAGGCCATCAAGGAAGATTTGACAGACATCATGATGTCCTATATGATGCCGTCTAAATTCCTTTACCGAGACAGTTTGCCATTGACTCCAAATGGGAAAATTGACATCAAAGGATTGATTAACGAGGTGAATAAGAGATGATGGAGTTCTTTCAACAGCTTCCTCATATAGAGCCATACGGCAATCCTCAGTATTTTGTCTATGTGATTGCTGCAACCTTGCCCATCTTTATCGGCCTCTTTTTCAAGAAACGCTTTGCCTGGTATGAAGTGCTGGTTAGCCTCTTCTTTATCGTCACCATGTTGGTAGGTGGGAAGACCAATCAACTAGCTGCCTTGGGTATTTACCTTTGCTGGGAGATATTGCTCCTGCTTTTCTACAAGCATTATCGAAAAAGCAAGGATGGCAAGTGGGTCTTCTACCTAGTTAGCTTTCTATCCCTCCTTCCGATTATCTTTGTTAAGGTGCAGCCAGCTATCAATGGAACGCAGTCTTTGCTTGGGTTCTTGGGAATTTCTTACCTGACCTTTCGTTCGGTTGGGATTATCATCGAGCTGAGAGATGGAGTGATTAAGAATTTTACCCTCTGGGAATTCCTTCGTTTCCTTCTCTTCATGCCAACTTTCTCGAGTGGTCCAATCGATCGCTTTAAGCGATTTAATGAAAATTATCAGACCATTCCTGAGCGGGATGAGTTGATGGATATGCTGGATGAATCTGTTCGCTATATCATGTGGGGATTTTTGTACAAGTTTATCCTAGCTCATATTTTAGGAGAGACTTTGTTGCCTCCTCTGAAGAATCTAGCCCTGCAATCAGGTGGCTTCTTTAACCTCTATGCCTTGGCAGTTATGTATACCTTTGGTCTGGAGCTCTTCTTTGACTTTGCAGGTTACTCTATGTTTGCCTTGGCCATTTCAAATTTGATGGGAATTCGTAGCCCTATCAACTTTAATAAGCCCTTTTTATCAAGGGATTTAAAGGAATTTTGGAATCGCTGGCATATGAGTCTCTCTTTCTGGTTCCGTGACTTTGTCTTTATGCGAATGGTCATGGTGTTGACTAGAAAGAAGGTCTTTAAGAATCGCAATGTAACCTCAAGCGTGGCTTATATTGTAAATATGCTGATTATGGGATTTTGGCATGGAGTGACTTGGTACTATATCGCCTATGGACTCTTTCATGGACTGGGATTGGTGATCAATGATGCCTGGATTCGTAAGAAAAAAACGCTCAATAAGGAACGGAAAAAAGCAGGGAAAGCTGCTCTACCTGAGAATCGCTGGATTCAGTTGCTTGGCATGGTTATCACCTTCCATGTCGTCATGCTGTCATTCTTAATCTTTTCTGGATTTTTGAATGATTTATGGTTTAAAAAATAAAAGGAAATAAAATATGGATATCAAATCAGAAGTTATCGAAATTATTGATGAGTTGTTTATGGAAGATGTTTCTGACATGATGGATGAAGATCTTTTTGATGCAGGTGTCTTGGATAGTATGGGAACGGTTGAGTTGATTGTGGAGATTGAAAACCGTTTTGATATTCGTGTCCCTGTGACAGAGTTTGGTCGCGACGACTGGAATACAGCTAATAAAATCATAGCTGGTATTGTGGAGCTACAAAATGCTTAAACGCTTATGGATGATCTTCGGACCGGTCTTGATAGCTGGTTTGTTGGTTTTTCTGCTCATTTTCTTTTATCCTACTGAGATGCATCATAATCTAGGAGCTGAAAAGCGTTCAGCGGTGGCTACTACTATCGATAGTTTTAAGGAGCGAAGTCAAAAAGTCAGAGCACTATCTGATCCAAATATGCGTTTTGTTCCCTTCTTTGGCTCTAGTGAATGGCTTCGTTTTGACGGTGCTCATCCTGCGGTATTAGCTGAGAAATACAATCGCTCCTACCGTCCTTATCTTTTAGGACAGAGGGGAGCTGCCTCGCTCAATCAGTATTTTGGGATGCAACAGATGCTGCCACAGCTGGAGAATAAACAAGTTGTGTATGTTATCTCACCTCAGTGGTTCAGTAAAAATGGCTATGAGCCAGCAGCCTTTCAGCAGTATTTTAATGGAGACCAGTTGACCAGTTTTCTGGAACATCAATCTGGAGATCAGGCTAGTCAATATGCAGCGACTCGCTTACTACAGCAGTTTTCTAACGTAGCTATGAAGGATTTGGTTCAGAAGTTGGCAAGCAAAGAAGAATTGTCGACGGCAGACAATGAAATGATTGAATTATTGGCTCGGTTTAATGAACGCCAAGCTTCCTTTTTTGGTCAGTTTTCAGTTAGAGGCTACGTCAATTATGATAAGCATGTAGTTAAGTATTTAAAGACCTTGCCAGACCAGTTTTCTTATCAAGCTATAGAAGATATTGTTAAAGCAGATGCTGAAAAGAATACTTCCAATAATGATCTGGGAATGGAAAATTATTTCTATAATACGCAGATCAAGAAGGATTTGAAGAAATTAAAGGACTCTCAGAAAAGCTTTACCTATCTCAAGTCGCCAGAGTATAATGACTTGCAGTTGGTTTTAACACAGTTTTCTAAATCTAGGGTCAACCCGATTTTTATCATTCCACCTGTTAATAAAAAATGGATGGACTACGCTGGTTTACGAGAGGATATGTACCAACAAACGGTGCAGAAGATTCGCTACCAGTTAGAAAGTCAAGGGTTTAACAATATAGCAGATTTTTCTAAGGACGGCGGGGAGCCTTTCTTTATGAAGGACACCATTCACCTTGGTTGGTTGGGGTGGTTGGCTTTTGACAAGGCAGTTGATCCTTTCCTATCCAATCCCACACCAGCTCCGACTTACCATCTGAATGAGCGCTTTTTCAGCAAAGATTGGGCGATTTATGATGGAGATGTCAAAGAATTTCAATAGATCATAATATAGAAGAGTTCAAGAATGAAACTAGTTTTCACGTTTTTTCTTGACTCTTTTTTTGCTTGTGATATAATTAACTGGTAAATAAAATGTCAAAGAATAGTATTTTTCTCTTAAAAAAGAGAAGTCCAAAAGGAAAGGAGTCAGATATGAGACAGCTAGCGAAGGATATCGATGGCTTTTTGAATGAGGTAATTTTGCAGGCGGAAAATCAGCATGAAATCCTAATAGGTCATTGTACTAGCGAGGTAGCCCTGACCAATACCCAGGAGCATATCCTCATGCTCTTGTCAGAGGAATCTTTAACAAATTCAGAGTTGGCTCGTCGTCTCAATGTCAGTCAGGCAGCAGTTACCAAGGCCATCAAGTCTTTGGTCAAGGAAGGGATGTTGGAAACATCTAAAGATCCTAAGGATGCGCGTGTGATTTTTTATCAGTTGACTGACTTGGCTCGTCCAATTGCTGAGGAGCACCACCATCACCATGAGCATACGCTTTTAACCTATGAACAAGTGGCGACTCAGTTTACTCCAAATGAACAAAAAGTGATCCAGCGGTTTTTGACTGCTTTAGTAGGAGAAATCAAATAATGAGATATATTACGGTAGAGGATTTGTCCTTCTATTATGATAAGGAACCTGTTCTTGAACATATCAATTATAGTGTTGATAGTGGGGAATTTGTTACCTTGACAGGGGAGAATGGGGCAGCTAAAACGACACTCATCAAGGCCAGTCTTGGAATCCTCCAACCACGCATTGGCAAGGTGACTATTTCAAAGACAAATACGCAGGGTAAGAAATTGAGAATAGCCTATCTTCCCCAGCAGATTGCCAGTTTTAATGCGGGTTTTCCAAGTACAGTTTATGAATTTGTCAAGTCGGGTCGCTATCCGCGAAAAGGTTGGTTCCGTCGTTTGAATGCTCATGATGAGGAGCATATCAAGGCTAGTTTGGACTCAGTTGGTATGTGGGAACACCGAGACAAACGCTTGGGGTCTCTATCCGGAGGACAAAAGCAGCGAGCGGTGATTGCGCGCATGTTTGCTTCGGATCCAGATGTGTTTATTCTAGATGAGCCGACAACGGGGATGGATGCAGGAAGTAAAAATGAATTTTACGAACTCATGCACCACAGCGCCCATCATCATGGCAAGGCTGTTTTGATGATTACCCATGACCCTGAAGAAGTTAAGGACTATGCGGACCGCAATATCCATCTAGTTCGTAACCAAGACTCGCCATGGCGTTGTTTCAACGTTCATGAGAATGACCAGGAGGTGGGCCATGCTTAGTTTGTTATCTTATGACTTTATGCAACGTGCCTTTCTGGCCGTTATTGCCATGAGTCTTTTCTCGCCAGTATTAGGAACCTTTCTTATCTTGCGCCGTCAGAGTTTGATGAGTGATACTCTTAGCCACGTCTCGCTGTCGGGTGTAGCTTTTGGTCTGGTTCTGGGGATTTCTCCGACTATTTCAACTATTGCTATTGTCTTGATTGCGGCGGTCTTTCTGGAGTATCTCCGTACGGTTTATAAGAGCTTTATGGAAATCGGGACAGCTATCCTCATGTCAACAGGACTGGCTGTTTCTCTGATTGTTATGAGCAAGGGTAAAAGCTCTAGCTCAATGAGTTTGGACCAGTATCTTTTTGGTTCAATCGTGACTATCAGCGAAGAGCAGGTTATTTCCCTCTTTGTCATTGCGGCGGTTGTTTTGATTTTGACCTTCCTCTTCCTTCGTCCTATGTATATCTTGACCTTTGATGAGGATACGGCCTTTGTGGATGGCTTGCCCGTTCGTACCATGTCTATTCTTTTTAACATGGTTACAGGGGTGGCCATTGCCCTTATGATTCCTGCTGCAGGAGCTCTTCTGGTATCGACCATTATGGTCTTGCCAGCTAGTATTGCCCTGCGTCTGGGGAAAAACTTTAAATCGGTTATGCTGCTAGCCAGTGCTATTGGATTTTTGGGAATGGTGGCAGGACTCTACATTTCCTACTATGCAGAAACACCTGCAAGCGCAAGTATTACTATTATTTTTGTAACTGTCTTTTTACTGATCAGTTTAGTAAGACGTTTTATCAAATAGGAGACTAATGTGAAAAAAATTAGCTTATTGCTAGCCAGTCTATGTGCCTTGTTTTTAGTGGCTTGTTCCAATCAAAAGCAGGCAGATGGTAAACTAAATATTGTGACAACCTTTTACCCTGTCTATGAATTTACTAAGCAAGTCGCAGGAGATACTGCTAATGTAGAACTCCTCATCGGTGCTGGTACAGAACCCCATGAATATGAACCGTCTGCCAAGGCAGTTGCCAAAATTCAAGATGCAGATACCTTCGTTTATGAAAATGAAAATATGGAAACATGGGTTCCTAAATTGCTAGATACCTTGGATAAGAAAAAGGTCAAAACCATCAAGGCGACAGGAGATATGTTGCTCTTGCCAGGTGGCGAGGAAGAAGAGGGAGACCATGACCATGGCGAAGAAGGTCATCACCATGAGTACGATCCCCATGTTTGGTTATCACCAGTTCGTGCTATTAAACTTGTAGAGCACATCCGTGATAGCCTATCAGCAGATTATCCGGATAAAAAAGATACCTTTGAGAAGAATGCTGCTGCCTATATAGAAAAATTACAAGCCTTAGATAAGGCTTATGCAGAAGGCTTGTCTCAAGCCAAACAAAAGAGCTTTGTAACGCAACACGCAGCCTTTAACTATCTTGCCTTGGACTATGGACTCAAACAAGTCGCAATCTCAGGCCTTTCTCCAGATGCAGAGCCATCAGCAGCTCGCTTGGCAGAATTGACAGAGTACGTCAAGAAAAATAAAATCGCCTATATCTACTTTGAGGAAAATGCCTCACAAGCCCTTGCTAATACACTTTCAAAAGAAGCAGGTGTCAAAACTGATGTCCTCAATCCTTTAGAAAGTCTGACAGAAGAGGACACCAAGGCGGGAGAAAATTACATCTCTATCATGGAGAAAAATCTCAAAGCTTTGAAACAAACAACAGACCAAGAAGGTCCAGCTATCGAACCTGAAAAGGCAGAGGATACCAAGACAGTTCAAAATGGTTACTTTGAGGATGCAGCTGTCAAGGACCGCACCTTGAGTGACTATGCAGGTAACTGGCAATCAGTTTATCCTTTCCTTGAAGATGGCACGTTTGATCAAGTCTTTGACTACAAGGCTAAGTTGACTGGTAAGATGACCCAGGCTGAGTACAAGGCTTACTATACAAAAGGCTATCAGACAGATGTCACTAAGATCAACATTACTGATAATACTATGGAATTTGTTCAAGGTGGACAAAGTAAGAAACATACTTACAAGTATGTTGGCAAGAAAATCTTGACTTATAAGAAAGGCAATCGTGGTGTGCGTTTCCTCTTTGAAGCGACAGATGCTGATGCTGGACAGTTCAAGTATGTTCAGTTTAGTGACCACAATATCGCCCCAGTTAAGGCAGAACATTTCCATATTTTCTTTGGAGGCACAAGCCAAGAAGCCCTCTTTGAAGAAATGGATAACTGGCCAACCTATTACCCAGATAACCTATCTGGACAAGAAATCGCCCAAGAAATGTTGGCGCATTGATGAGAAATCGACTAGTTCATAAGAGCTAGTCGGTTTTTAGATATTAGATGGCTAACTTCATTATAGACCTTTCAAATACCTAAGGAACTTAAAAAAATAAATAAAACTCTTGAAATATCTGAGCTTATATGCTAGAATGTAGGTAGTGTATAAGGTTCATTAGAACACCAAAGCCCCTAACTACTGCCATAGTTAAGGGCTTTTTTTACGTATCTTAGCGATTTAACGGGTGTTGATAGGCTAGTCAGTCGGTCTACTTCTTACCATCTAGCCATTTGCAGACGAAATACAAGATAATTCCAGCTATAACATCCGCTATAATAGTAAGAGCAAGCTCAGGTATAAGGCTCATTAGTTTCACCTCCTCTCACGAACCCATAGGAACGTAATCGGTAACCGATGACCAAAATAGTATACCACAATAAATTTAGACCATCAACCTTACTTAATGCTTGAAATATTAGGACTTATATGCTAGAATATAGTTAATTGATAAGGTTCATTAGAACACCAAAGCCCCTAACTATGGCCGTAGTTAAGGGCTTTTTTTACGTATCTTAGCGATTTAACGGGTGTTGATAGGCTAGTCACTCGGTCTACTCCTTACTATCTAGCCATCTGCAGACGAAATACAAGATAATTCCAGCTATGACATCCGCTATAATAGTAAGAGCGAGCTCTATGATAAGGCTCATTAGTTTCACCTCCTCTCACGAACCCATAGGAACGTAATCGGTAACCGATGACAAAAATATTATACCACATCAAATTTAGATCATCAACATTGCTTAATGCTTTAAATATAGGGGATAGGTAAAAAGTATTTAAAATCAGAAAAACGCATAATATCAGGTGTGCAAAAATTTGATATTATGCGTTTTCTTGTGGGAAGATTTACTCCATTTTCTCCTGAAATTGGGTATTTGTCCAGCCTCTGTTTTTGGGGTTGCTGAGAAAATAATATCATGTGGTGAGTATTTGTAGATAAGTCAGCAGACAGAACGAATACTCTTCAAAAATCTCTTCAAACCATGTCAGCTTCGTCTTTCCGTATATATGTGACTGACTTCGTCAGTTCTATACACCACCCCAAAATAGTGTTTCGAGCTGACTTCATCAGTTTTCAAATCTGTACTTTGAGCAAGCTGAGACTAGCTTCCTGTTTGATTTTCATTGAATATCAGAAACCCATTCTCCATCAAATAATTCGACTGCGTCTAATAATTTTTGATCTGGCACGGTGTCAGAGATAAAGGTTGTATATTTAGAGAGGGGATTAATTTTAAAAAATCCAGTCTTGTAAAATTTAGAACTATCAATCAGTAAGATGGTTTCATGGGCTTTGTCAATAATATTCTTTTTTGAAATAGCTTGGCTGAGAGAAGCTTCATAAACATATTGGTCATCAATACCTCTTGCTGAGCAAAATGCCAAATCGATATTAAAATGATCTAATAAAGAATTTTCTTTATCATAGTTGATGACGGAACAAGATTGATGCTTTACCTCTCCAGATGTGATAAAAATTTTAGAACTATCTCTAACTGTTTCAGATAATGTTTGTGCAGTATGTAAACCATTTGTAAAAATAATCAAATTATCTAGTTCAGAAAGATAGGGACAAAGTTCGTAGGTAGTAGTACTAGAATCTAGATAGATACACATGCCAGAACGAATAAAATCTTTAGCTAGACTAGCGATGAGTCTTTTTTGTCTAGTACTTTCTCCTTCACGTATTTGATGGGAAAGTTCAATTGTATTCATGGAGGACAAGGTCACGTATCCGTGCTTTCTTTTGATAAGACCTTGATTTTCTAAGAAAATTAAATCACGACGTAAGGTACTTGTGCTGGAGAAAGTGATTTCTGCCAACTCTTTTACGGCAATTCTTTTTTTCTTTTTGATAATTTCAATCAATTCAAGTACACGTTCATCTTTTATCATAAGCTCCTCCTAATTTATCATTTCAACTATATTATAGCACAAATTGGAGGAATTTGAATTATTTCTATGCTTATGGAGTAAATATATGAATTTTATTCAAGTAAGCGTTCACATATTGAAAAAATAAAACGTGGGGATTATAATAAACTTAATTAAGGACGAAGAGAGGAGAGAAATGGAAGCGGTTTTAGCAATAGATTTAGGTGCGACTTCTGGAAGAGCAATCGTTGGTTACCTTTCTGAAAATAAACTAGTAATGGAAGAAATAAATCGTTTTTCTAATCTACCTATTAGAGTAAAAGGGCATTTATCTTGGGATGTTGACTTTCTACTAGCTAAAATTCTTGAAAGTATCCGATTGGCTAATACTAGTTACAAGATTTTATCTGTCGGTATTGATACATGGGGTGTTGATTTTGGGCTTATTGATAATGAAGGTAAGCTATTATCACAACCTGTTCACTATCGTGATGAAAGAACAAAAGGAGTGTTAAAGGAAATATCTGAAATTACTGAATTAGAAAAACTATATTCAGAAACAGGAAATCAGATTATGGAGATAAATACCTTATTTCAACTCTTTAAGGTACGGCAAGAATTTCCTAATTCATTTTATAAAACTGATAAGATTCTTTTAATGCCAGATTTGTTTAATTATCTCTTGACAGGTAAATTTGCTACAGAAAAAAGCATTGCTTCAACAACTCAATTATTTGATCCTAGGATTCAAAAATGGAATCAGAATATTCTAAAACTATTTGAATTGGATTCATCTTTACTTCCTGAAATTGTTTCAGAGGGGAATGTCCTTGGAAGGATAAAAGAGGAGTATGGTTTAGGAGATATTCCTGTTGTGAATGTTTGTAGCCATGATACAGCCAGTGCGATTGTCTCAGTTCCTAAGACAGAAGCTAGTTTATTTATTTCATCAGGTACTTGGTCTTTAGTTGGAGTGGAGCTTACTTCACCGATTCTTAATACCGAATCTTTCAGCTATGGATTTACAAATGAGGTAGGCAAAGATGGAGTGATTACTTTTTTGAAGAATTGTACAGGGTTGTGGATCATAGAGGAACTAAGACGTTCATTTGAACGAAGAGGGAAAGCCTATTCTTTTAGTGATATAAAAACAATGATAGAGAAAGAAAAAGAAGATCTTCCTCTGATTGATACTGAATCACCTGAATTTGCAACCGAATCTGATATGTACAAGACTTTGACAGAATATCTAGCTTATCATCATGAAACTAGAGAGTGGACAGATGGACAACTATTTAAGATCGTTTATGAAAGCCTAGCTGAAACGTATAAGAAAACGATAGAGTTACTAGAGGAACTAACTCATAAGGTTTATAAGAGGATATATGTGATTGGAGGAGGTGCTAGAGCCAGTTACTTTAATCAAATGATTGCTGATAGAACTGGTAAAGAGGTTCTTACAGGTTCAACTGAAGCTACAGCTGTGGGGAATATTGTTGTGCAGCTCATAGCTATGGGACAATTAAAAGGGATGGAAGAAGCTCACCATGTTATTGAGGAGTTCCTACAATTAGAGAGTTATTACTCCCAAAAGAATTAAAAAGATTGAGAGTTTGTAAATTTGCCTCCCTCCCCCTTCTTAAGTTTTGTACAAGAAGGGGGAATAATTGGTGAATTGAAAAATCTTTAGTGTTTTGATATAAGGAGGACAAGAATGTCAGATGTAAAACAAGAATTAATTAAATATGGTAAGAAGCTAGTAGAAACAGATTTGACGAAAGGAACAGGTGGAAATCTCAGTGTTTTCGATCGTGAAAAACAATTAATGGCAATTACTCCGTCGGGTATTGATTTCTTTGAAATCAAAGAATCCGATATTGTAGTGATGGACATTAATGGAAATGTTGTAGAGGGAGAACGCTTGCCATCTAGCGAGTGGTATATGCATTTGATTCAATATCAAACTCGTGATGATATCGATGCAATTATCCATGCTCATACAACTTATGCAACAGTATTAGCTTGTCTCAGAGAACCACTTCCGGCGAGTCATTATATGATTGCAGTGGCAGGGAAAGATGTTCGGGTAGCTGAGTATGCAACATATGGTACGAAAGAATTAGCTGTGAATGCAGCTAAAGCAATGGAAGGTCGTAGAGCAGTTTTACTAGCGAATCATGGAATTTTAGCAGGTGCACAAAATTTATTGAATGCATTTAATATTGTTGAAGAAGTTGAATATTGTGCAAAAATTTATTGTTTAGCTAAGAATTTTGGAGAGCCAGTAGTTCTTCCTGATGAGGAGATGGATTTAATGGCAGAAAAATTTAAAACATACGGTCAGAGAAAATAGGGAGGATATTAATGTTAAAACATATACCGAAGAATATTTCTCCAGATTTATTGAAGACTTTAATGGAAATGGGACATGGAGATGAAATAGTATTAGCTGACGCGAACTATCCTTCTGCCTCATGTGCGAATAAGTTAATTCGTTGTGATGGTGTAAATATTCCCGAATTATTAGATTCTATTCTGTATTTAATGCCATTAGATAGTTACGTTGATAGTTCAATTCAGTTTATGAACGTTGTTTCGGGGGATGATATTCCTAAGATATGGGGTACCTATAGACAGATGATTGAAGGTCATGGTACAGATCTTAAAACGATTACTTATCTTAGAAGAGAAGATTTTTATGAACGTAGTAAGAAAGCTTATGCTATTGTTGCTACAGGAGAAACTTCACTTTATGCTAATATTATCCTTAAGAAAGGAGTAGTTGTTGAAAGAGGAAATGTTTAATAGAGGAATTTTAGTTGCCAGTCATGGTGATTTTGCTAGCGGAGCTCTCATGACAGCAGAAATGTTTGTTGGTGAGACAACAAATGATAGAGTTAGAACATTAGGTTTGATGCCTGGAGAGAATATTGTAGAGTTTGAGCATTATTTTAAAAATCAAGTGGATGAACTGTTAGACTCAAATCAAGAGGTTATCGTTTTGACTGACTTGATTGGAGGAAGTCCTAATAATGTGGCTTTGTCACAGTTTTTAAATTTGGATTCAGTTGATATTGTAACAGGTTTTAATATTCCTCTCCTAGTGGAATTAATATCAAGTTATGATTCAAAAATTAATTTAGAAGAAATTATTCACAATGCTCAAAATAGTTTGTTTAATGTTAAACAACAACTTAACGTAGAGGAGGAAGAGGATTTATGTCTATAGAGTTTGTTCGTATTGATGACCGTCTGGTACATGGTCAAGTTGTCACTACGTGGCTAAAAAAGTATGATATTGAGCAAGTTATCATTGTTAATGATCGCATCTCAGAAGATAAAACACGACAATCTATTTTAAAGATTTCTGCACCGGTAGGTTTAAAAATTGTTTTCTTTAGTGTAAAACGGTTTGTGGAAGTTTTAAACTCTGTGCCAATAAAAAAGAGAACAATGCTGATATATACCAATCCAAAAGATGTGTATGACTCTATTGAAGGAAATTTAAAATTGGAGTACCTCAATGTAGGACAGATGAGTAAAACGGAGGAAAATGAAAAGGTAACTGGAGGTGTAGCTCTAGGTGAAGAAGACAAATATTATTTTAAGAAAATAGTTGATAAGGGAACGAGAGTTGAAATTCAAATGGTTCCCAATGATAAAGTTACAATGTTGGAAAAATTTTTATAAAAATAATTTAAGGAGGTACAGTATATGCTATTCACACAAGCATTACTGGTGACATTAGTTGGGATTATTGCCACTATTGACTATAATGGACCGTTATTTATGATTCACCGTCCGTTAGTTACAAGTGCAATGGTTGGCTTAGTCTTAGGAGATTTCACCCAAGGTGTTCTTATTGGTTCAGCTCTTGAATTAACTTGGCTTGGTGTAACAGGTATTGGAGGCTACACTCCACCAGATACTATTTCAGGTGCGATTATTGGTACTGCATTTGGTATTTTATCTGGGCAAGGAGAAACTGCTGGTATCGCTATAGCGGTTCCAATTGCAGTTGCTACCCAACAGTTGGATGTTCTTGCAAAAACTTTAGATGTTTATTTTGTGAAAAAAGCTGATAATGATGCTAAAAACGGAGATTACTCAAAGATCGGTTTTTATCATTATTCAAGTTTGGTTTTAATCACGTTATTTAAAATTGTGCCAATTTTCCTAGCTATTATGCTTGGAGGGGAATATGTGGCAGACTTGTTTGCTAAGGTTCCACCAATCGTTATGCAGGGACTTAACTCTGCAGGTGCTTTATTACCTTCAATTGGTTTTGGTATGCTTTTAAATATGATGCTCAAGAAAAATATGTGGGTATTCTTGTTGATTGGCTTCATTTGTTCTGTGTATGGAGGAATGTCAACCATTGGGATCTCACTAGTTGGTATTGCGGTAGCATACTTCTACGATATGATTGGAAGTAAACCACAAGAAACAACTTCAAATAGTGATGTTGAGGAGGATCTTGATCTATGATGAATAATAAAGTAACTAAAGTTGAACTTAAAAAAGTTTTCAAACGAAGTTTTATGTATGGTTCTTCATGGAACTATGAGAGAATGCAGAACCTAGGTTTTCTATATACAATTCTTCCAGTATTGAAAAAACTATATCCAGACAAAGATTCAGCTTCTCCTGCTATGAAACGTCACCTTGAGTTTTTCAATACTCATCAAACAGCGGCACCATTTATTCTTGGAGTTACTTCCGCTATGGAAGAACAAGAAGGAAATGAAGGTGCAGATTCAATTACTGGTATTAAAGTTGGCTTGATGGGGCCACTGGCTGGTCTAGGAGATAGTTTGTTCTGGCTGACACTAGTTCCTATCTGTTTTAGTATTGGTGCATCTTATTCTAAAGACGGCGGTGCTTTAGGTATCTTTATCGCCTTAATATTGTTTAATGTTATTAATATTCCTGTTAAATATTTCGGTTTGAAATATGGCTATACTAAGGGTTCTAGTCTTATCCAAGAAAATAATACAAAAGGGACATTGAATCGCGTTACGAGTATGGCGACAGCATTAGGGCTAGTACTAGTGGGTGGTTTGATTCCATCAATGGTTGGTATTAATTTTGGATTAGAATTTAAGCAGGGAGAACTTGTTATTTCTGTTCAAGAAATGATTACAAAATTAATTCCAGGATTTATCCCTATGGCTTTGACTTTATTAATGTGTAAATTAATTAGAAAAGGAAAAAATCCGGTTGTACTAATCTTTAGTGTTATGGCTATTGGAGTTATCCTAGTTGTTTTAGGAATTTTGAAGTAGTAGAAAGTGTGGAGGTGGTATTTGGGATATCACCTCCATTTTGGAAGAGAGGTAAAGAGTGAAATTATGGTATAAGAAAGCTGCCTCAAATTGGAATGAAGCCTTGCCGATTGGGAACGGTCATTTAGGTGGTATGATTTATGGTTCAGCTACAAAAGAATGTATTCGACTAAATGATGAGACTATTTGGTATAGAGGAAAGTCAGATAGAAATAATCCAGACTCACTATTGCATCTTAAAAAAATTCGGGGATATCTGTTAGATGGAGAAATTCAGAAAGCTGAAGAATTGATAAAATTAACAATGTTTGCTACTCCAAGAGATCAAAGCCACTATGAATTACTTGGGGAACTTTACATTGAGCATATAGATATTCAGCATTCTGCTCTTTCATTGTATGAAAGAGAGCTAGATTTAGATACAGCTATTTCTAATGTTGTGTTTGAGCCTAATAGTTGTAATTTACAAATAAAAAGAGAATATTTTACGAGTTTTAATAAGAATATTTTATGTTGCCGTATAGTATCATCAGTTCAAAACACATTAAATTTAAACATTAATTTGGGTAGAAATAAACGGTTTAATGATGAAGTATCTAAACTGGATTCAAGTACAATTTTAATGTCGGCCTCTGCTGGAGGTAGAAAAGGTGTTCAGTTTAAAGTAGTATGTCATTCTAAGGTTACGGATGGTGAAGTAAGTGTATTGGGAGAGACAATAGTTATTCGGAATGCTACAGAGGTATTTCTTTATCTCAAATCAATGACGGATTATTGGGGAGACATAGATATTTCTTCTCTTCAAGGAGAATTTAGTAGTATTGATTACTTTACAGAAAAAGATGAACATGTAAAAAAATATCAGGAGCAATTTAATAGAGTTGATTTTAAACTACACTATAGTAAAGATTGTCTGAGCATTCCAACGAATCTACTTCTTGAAAACACTAAAAAGTATAGTAACTACTTGACTAATTTGCTATTTCATTATGGAAGATATCTGTTAATATCGTCTAGTCAGCCGAATGGTTTACCTGCCAATCTTCAAGGAATATGGTGTGATGAATTAAATCCAATTTGGGGTTCTAAATATACAATTAATATTAATACTCAAATGAATTATTGGATGGTCGGGCCATGTGATCTACCAGAAGTAGAATATCCATTATTTGATATGCTCGAAAGAATGAGAGAACCGGGAAGACTAACCGCTACGAAAATGTATGGAGCTAGAGGTTTTACAGCACATCATAATACGGATGGTTTTGGCGATACGGCTCCCCAATCTCATGCTATGGGCGCTGCAATTTGGGTATTAACTATTCCGTGGTTATGTACTCATATTTGGGAACACTATTTATATTTTCAAGATGAGCGTATTCTTACGGAACATTTTGAAATGATAAAAGAAGCATTTCTTTTCTTTGAAGATTATTTATTTGAGGTGGACGGCTACTTGATGACAGGTCCAAGTGTTTCACCGGAAAATAAATATCGTTTAAAAAATGGTACGGAAGGAAATGCTTGTCTATCATCTACAATTGATAATCAAATTCTAAGATATTTTTGTGACTCATGCATTGGAATTGCAAAACAATTAGGAGACAATTCGGATTTTATTAGTCGTGTGAAGGAGTTAAAAAAGAAATTACCTAAAACAAAAATAGGTAGTAATGGGCAAATACAAGAATGGCTAGAGGATTATGAAGAAGTAGAGCCTGGTCATAGACACATTTCACCTCTATTTGGGCTTTATCCTTATAATGAGATTGATATTTATAAAACTCCTGAATTAGCAGAAGCAGCGGAAATCACCATAAATAGGAGATTATCAAATGCTAACTTTTTATCTTCGCAGGATAGGGAACAAGCGATTAATAATTGGTTAGTAAGTGGTTTGCATGCTAGTACACAAACAGGTTGGAGCGCTGCATGGTTGATTCATTTTTTTGCGAGACTATATCAAGGTGAACCTGCTTATAACCAGATTAATGGTTTGTTAAATAATGCGACTCTTGGGAATTTATTTCTTGACCATCCACCATTTCAAATTGATGGTAATTTAGGTTTGGTGAGTGGAATTTGTGAATTATTAGTACAGAGCCATCATAATTGGTTATCCCTAATTCCAGCTTTACCTTCTGCTTGGTCAGAAGGAGAAGTGAAAGGTCTCAGAGTAAGAGGAGGATATAAGATATCGTTTGCTTGGAAAAATGGGGATATAACATTCCTAAAATTGGAAGGAGGAAACAAAGATCAAAAAGTAAGAGTAAGAATATATGGCAAAAATACTGATGTACAAAATATTGAATTGGTATTTAATTCAGAAAAAATTATTGAGTTAAATTTTTAGGTATAAGTCATGAATAAAGAAAAAATAAAAAGAAGATTAATCACAATACTGTTTGTATGTATTGGGATGTTATGTTTTGGATTGTTAGCAGGAGTTAAGGCTGATAATCGTGTTCAAATGCGAACGACGATTAATAATGAATCGCCATTGTTGCTTTCTCCGTTGTATGGCAATGATAATGGTAACGGATTATGGTGGGGGAACACATTGAAGGGAGCATGGGAAGCTATTCCTGAAGATGTAAAGCCATATGCAGCGATTGAACTTCATCCTGCAAAAGTCTGTAAACCAACAAGTTGTATTCCACGAGATACGAAAGAATTGAGAGAATGGTATGTCAAGATGTTGGAGGAAGCTCAAAGTCTAAACATTCCAGTTTTCTTGGTTATTATGTCGGCTGGAGAGCGTAATACAGTTCCTCCAGAGTGGTTAGATGAACAATTCCAAAAGTATAGTGTGTTAAAAGGTGTTTTAAATATTGAGAATTATTGGATTTACAATAACCAGTTAGCTCCGCATAGTGCTAAATATTTGGAAGTTTGTGCCAAATATGGAGCGCATTTTATCTGGCATGATCATGAAAAATGGTTCTGGGAAACTATTATGAATGATCCGACATTCTTTGAAGCGAGTCAAAAATATCATAAAAATTTGGTGTTGGCAACTAAAAATACGCCAATAAGAGATGATGCGGGTACAGATTCTATCGTTAGTGGATTTTGGTTGAGTGGCTTATGTGATAACTGGGGCTCATCAACAGATACATGGAAATGGTGGGAAAAACATTATACAAACACATTTGAAACTGGAAGAGCTAGGGATATGAGATCCTATGCATCGGAACCAGAATCAATGATTGCTATGGAAATGATGAATGTATATACTGGGGGAGGCACAGTTTATAATTTCGAATGTGCCGCGTATACATTTATGACAAATGATGTACCAACTCCAGCATTTACTAAAGGTATTATTCCTTTCTTTAGACATGCTATACAAAATCCAGCTCCAAGTAAGGAAGAAGTTGTAAATAGAACAAAAGCTGTATTTTGGAATGGAGAAGGTAGGATTAGTTCATTAAACGGATTTTATCAAGGACTTTATTCGAATGATGAAACAATGCCTTTATATAATAATGGGAGATACCATATTCTTCCTGTAATACATGAGAAAATTGATAAGGAAAAGATTTCATCTATATTCCCTAATGCAAAAATTTTGACTAAAAATAGTGAGGAATTGTCTAGTAAAGTCAACTATTTAAACTCGCTTTATCCAAAACTTTATGAAGGAGATGGGTATGCTCAGCGTGTAGGTAATTCCTGGTATATTTATAATAGTAATGCTAACATCAATAAAAATCAGCAAGTAATGTTGCCTATGTATACTAATAATACAAAGTCGTTATCGTTAGATTTAACGCCTCATACTTACGCTGTTGTTAAAGAAAATCCAAATAATTTACATATTTTATTGAACAATTACAGGACAGATAAGACAGCTATGTGGGCATTATCAGGAAATTTTGATGCATCAAAAAGTTGGAAGAAAGAAGAATTAGAGTTAGCGAACTGGATAAGCAAAAATTATTCCATCAATCCTGTAGATAATGACTTTAGGACAACAACACTTACATTAAAAGGGCATACTGGTCATAAACCTCAGATAAATATAAGTGGCGATAAAAATCATTATACTTATACAGAAAATTGGGATGAGAATACCCATGTTTATACCATTACGGTTAATCATAATGGAATGGTAGAGATGTCTATAAATACTGAGGGGACAGGCCCAGTCTCTTTCCCAACACCAGATAAATTTAATGATGGTAATTTGAATATAGCATATGCAAAACCAACAACACAAAGTTCTGTAGATTACAATGGAGACCCTAATAGAGCTGTAGATGGTAACAGAAATGGTAATTTTAACTCTGGTTCGGTAACACACACTAGGGCAGATAATCCCTCTTGGTGGGAAGTCGATTTGAAAAAAATGGATAAAGTTGGGCTTGTTAAAATTTATAATCGCACAGATGCTGAGACTCAACGACTATCTAATTTTGATGTGATTCTATATGACAATAATAGAAACGAAGTTGCTAAGAAACATGTTAATAACTTGTCGGGTGAATCTGTTAGTCTAGATTTCAAAGAAAAAGGAGCAAGGTATATTAAAGTTAAATTACTAACGAGTGGTGTACCTTTGAGTTTAGCAGAAGTAGAGGTTTTTAGAGAATCAGATGGTAAGCAATCTGAAGAAGATATAGATAAAATAACAGAAGATAAAGTAGTTTCTACAAATAAGGTAGCTACTCAAAGTTCAACTAATTATGAAGGTGTGGCTGCCTTAGCAGTTGATGGTAATAAAGACGGAGATTACGGACATCATTCGGTGACTCATACTAAGGCAGATTCTAATGCTTGGTGGCAGGTCGATCTGGGAGAAGAGTTTACAGTTTCTAAAGTTGATATTTATAATAGAACAGACGCCGAACCTCAGCGTTTATCTAATTTTGATGTTATTTTTCTATCTTCATCAGGAGAAGAAGTTTTTAGAAGACATTTTGATAAAGTAGTTGATGGTCTGTTATCTTTAAAAGTACCTTCTGTAGGGGCTAAGCTAGTCAAAATAGAATTAAAATCATCAGCTATTCCGTTAAGTTTAGCGGAAGTTGAAGTCTATGGTTCAAAGAGAACTCCGAAGAAACTTTCCAATATTGCGTTAGCAAAAGAAACTAGACAGAGTTCAACGGATTACAATGGTTTTTCTCGTCTAGCAGTTGATGGAAATAAAAACGGAGATTATGGTCATCATTCGGTGACTCATACCAAAGGAGATTCTCCTTCATGGTGGGAGATAGATTTAGCACAAACCGAAGAATTAGAAAAGTTAATTATTTATAATAGAATAGATGCTGAAATTCAGAGATTATCAAATTTTGATATTATTATATATGATTCAAATAATCATGAAGTTTTTAAACAACATATTGACAGTTTAGAAAGCAATAATCTATCCATAGACTTAAAAGGACTGAAGGGAAAAAAGGTTAGAATTTCTTTGAGAAACGCAGGAATTCCTTTAAGTTTGGCAGAGGTAGAGGTTTATACTTATAAGTAATTTTAAAAATTATCATCGGTAGTATGAAAGAAACAGAAAAATAAGAGGAAAATATTATGATTCAACATCCACGTATTGGTATTCGTCCGACTATTGATGGTCGTCGTCAAGGTGTACGCGAATCACTTGAAGTGCAAACAATGAACATGGCTAAAAGTGTGGCAGATCTTATTTCAAGTACATTGAAATATCCAGATGGAGAGCCTGTGGAATGCGTGATTTCTCCATCTACTATTGGCCGTGTACCAGAGGCAGCAGCTTCACATGAGTTGTTTAAAAAGTCAAATGTTTGCGCAACAATTACAGTTACACCATGCTGGTGTTATGGTAGTGAAACTATGGATATGTCTCCAGATATTCCTCATGCTATTTGGGGATTTAATGGGACAGAACGCCCAGGAGCTGTCTATCTTGCAGCTGTACTAGCTTCACATGCTCAAAAAGGGATTCCAGCGTTTGGGATTTATGGTAGAGATGTTCAGGAAGCTAATGATACAGATATTCCAGAAGATGTCAAAGAAAAACTTTTACGTTATGCGCGTGCAGCTCTTGCAACTGGTTTGATGAGAGACACTGCTTACCTATCAATGGGTAGTGTTTCGATGGGGATTGGCGGTTCTATTGTAAATCCAGATTTCTTCCAAGAATACCTAGGAATGCGAAATGAATCGGTAGATATGACGGAGTTCACGCGCCGTATTGACCGTGGTATTTATGACCCAGAAGAGTTCGAACGTGCTATGGTTTGGGTAAAAGAACATATCAAAGAAGGCGTTGACCGAAATCGTGAAGATTTGATTCTCTCTAAAGAAGAGAAAGAAAAACAATGGGAATTTGTGGTAAAAATGTTCATGATTGGTCGAGATCTTATGCAGGGGAATCCTCGTTTAGCAGAGCTTGGTTTTGAGGAAGAAGCAGTTGGTCACCATGCTTTAGTAGCTGGATTCCAAGGCCAACGCCAGTGGACAGACCATTTCCCAAATGGGGACTTTATGGAAACTTTCCTCAATACTCAGTTTGACTGGAATGGTATTCGAAAACCATTTGTATTTGCGACAGAGAATGATTCACTAAATGGTGTGTCTATGCTCTTTAATTATCTGTTAACAAATACTCCACAAATCTTTGCTGATGTTCGTACTTATTGGAGTCCCGAGGCTGTTAAACGTGTAACAGGACATACTTTAGAGGGGCGTGCTGCAGATGGATTCTTACATCTAATCAACTCTGGCTCTTGTACATTGGATGGTACAGGTCAAGCTACTCGAGATGGCAAACCTGTTATGAAACCATTCTGGGAGTTGGATGAAAGTGAAGTACAGGCTATGCTTGAAAACACAGACTTTCCACCAGCAAACCGCGAATACTTCCGTGGAGGAGGATTCTCAACTCGTTTCTTGACGAAGGGTGATATGCCAGTAACAATGGTACGTCTCAATCTTCTAAAAGGGGTTGGTCCAGTGCTACAAATTGCAGAAGGTTACACACTTGAACTTCCTGAAGATGTTCACCATACTTTAGATAATCGTACAGATCCAGGATGGCCAACTACTTGGTTTGCTCCACGTTTGACCGGAAAAGGGGCTTTCAAGTCTGTCTATGACGTCATGAATAATTGGGGAGCCAATCACGGAGCGATAACCTATGGACACATTGGAGCAGACTTGATTACCTTAGCTTCTATGTTGAGAATTCCTGTCAATATGCATAATGTACCTGAGGAAGATATCTTTAGACCTAAAAATTGGTCTCTATTCGGGACAGAAGATCTAGAATCAGCAGACTATCGTGCATGTCAGTTGTTGGGACCGCTACATAAATAAAAATTGTGTATATAGGAGGTGAACTTACGTCCCTCCTATCCTTTTAAAAAACATTTGTTAAATATTTCACAAATAATTGAAAACGAATACAAAAAGTAATATAATGATGTTAAGTAAATAGCGCGGAGGCGCAGGAGGAAAATTATATGGCGACATTTTACGTTCCGGCAGTCAACCTTATTGGGAAAGGTGTTGTAAATGAAGTAGGTCCTTATATCAAGGAGCTTGGCTATAAAAAGGCACTTTTGGTGACAGATAAGTACATCGAAGGCAGTGACATTTTGCCTAAGGTTTTAAAACCGCTAGATACAGAAGGAATCGAATATGTCATCTTTAGCGATGTAGAGCCAAACCCTACTTGTAAGAATGTCACAGATGGGGTAGCTGCTTTAGAAGAACATGGCTGTGACTTTATTATCAGTCTTGGTGGTGGATCTCCACAGGATGCAGCTAGTTGTATCTCTATCATAGCTACAAATGGAGGAAAACCACAGGATTATGAGGGGCTTCATAAGTCTGCTAAAAAAGGCTTGCCAGTTGTGGCTATCAATACAACGGCAGGAACTTCTGCAGAAATCACTATTAACTATGTGATTACCGACGAAGAACGCAAGGTTAAGATGGTAATGGTTGACAAGAATAGCCTTGCCTTGATTTCTGTTAATGACCCAGAATTGATGCTCTCTAAGCCTAAAGGATTGACTGCAGCGACAGGTATGGATGCTCTGACGCATGCTGTTGAAGCTTTGGTGACACCTGGTGCTTATGATGTGACCAAGAAGCTATCTATTGGAGCAATTGAGCTTATCAAGGAATACCTTCCTCATGCAGTGGCAAACGGACATGACATTGAAGCGCGTGAAGGCATGGTCAATGCCATCTTCCTTGGTGGTATGAGCTTTAATAATGCAGGTCTTGGTTATGTTCACTCAATGGCTCACCAACTTGGCGCAGTATATAATTTGCCACACGGTGTTTGCTGTGCCATGTTGCTACCAGTTATCGAACGTGAAAATGCTAAACGTGTTCCGAAAGCTTTCCGCAATGTTGCCAAGGCCTTGGGACTTCATGTGGAAGGTAAATCAGATGAAGAGTGTGCTGATTATGCAATTGCTGAAATTGAGAAACTGTCTGAAACAGTAGGTATTCCTAAGAAACTGACTGAGCTTGGTATTGAAGAAAAAGACTTTGACTTTGAATACCTTTCTAAGAATGCCTTGATTGATGCCTGCGCACCAGGAAATCCATTTATGCCAACTTTAGAAGAAACGATTGCTTTTTATAAAGAGTTGTTTTAGGCAGAGATTAGACGACAATGTGACAATTCACCTCTAAATATTGACATTTCAGGAAAAATCGCAGTAAAAACTGCACAGCCTTCTTTAAATGTGCTATAATACAGGAAAAATAATGATGGAGGTCACGATAATGGCAACATTTTTGATGATTTTTGTGGTGGTTTGTGTGCTCCTATTGGTGATAGTCACACTGAGTACAGTTTATGTGGTTCGTCAGCAGTCGGTGGCGATTATTGAACGCTTTGGGAAATACCAAAAGGTTGCCAATAGCGGTATTCACATTCGCTTGCCTTTTGGGATTGACTCGATTGCAGCGCGGATTCAGTTACGTTTGTTGCAAAGCGATATTGTTGTTGAGACTAAAACCAAGGATAATGTGTTTGTTATGATGAATGTAGCGACTCAGTACCGTGTTAATGAGCAGAGCGTGACAGATGCCTACTATAAACTCATGCGTCCAGAATCTCAGATTAAATCTTATATCGAAGACGCCCTTCGCTCTTCTGTTCCAAAATTAACCTTGGATGAATTGTTTGAGAAAAAAGATGAGATTGCCCTTGAAGTTCAACACCAAGTAGCAGAAGAAATGACTACTTACGGTTATATTATCGTGAAAACCTTGATTACTAAGGTCGAACCAGATGCAGAAGTCAAGCAATCCATGAATGAAATCAATGCGGCGCAACGTAAGCGGGTCGCAGCGCAAGAATTGGCGGAAGCCGATAAGATTAAGATCGTCACTGCAGCTGAAGCCGAAGCAGAAAAAGACCGCCTCCATGGTGTGGGGATTGCCCAACAACGTAAGGCGATTGTGGATGGATTGGCAGAGTCTATCACAGAACTCAAGGAAGCCAATGTTGGCATGACAGAAGAACAAATCATGTCCATCCTCTTGACCAACCAGTATTTGGATACCTTGAATACCTTTGCCTCTAAAGGAAATCAAACTATCTTTTTACCAAATACACCAAATGGTGTGGATGATATCCGTACCCAAATCTTGTCAGCTCTCCGTGCTGAGAAGAAATAATAGACTAAAGAGCTTGGCAACAGGCTCTTTTTGCATTGCATTTGTTAAGAAAAACAAAGAGCATTGATATACATTTAAATAAAAATTATTGTATGTTATCCCCATTAACTTGGAATGATGAGGGAATAACTAGAAAGATTTGTGAATACAAACTATTTCTGATATACTAAATATACAGTAATAATGAATGATAGGATATGGGATGAAAGAATTTCAATTTGAGAGAAAGCAGCGTTTTTCTTTGAGGAAATATACAATAGGAGCTTGTTCGGTCTTGCTAGGAACGAGTTTATTTTTTGCTGGTATGGGTGCTCAACCCGTACAGGCTACAGAAACGAGTTCAACACTAATTTCAAGTCATTATTTGGATGAGCAGGATTTACCTGAAAAGCTGAAATCTGAGTTGCAATGGTTTGAAGAAAATAAGATTGAGGTAAAAGAGGGAAAAGAATATTACTTTGTCTATCGAAAATTGGCTACAAGATTACCAGAAACAGGTCTGTTTTCTAATGATGGGATGTTTATCTTGGGAGCAGGATTATTATTGCTTTCCTTCACTTTAATCAAGAGAAAAAAGGGAGCGTCTTACTTCCTTGTGACCGTCTTTGCTGTTGGTGGCTGGGGAGCATCCATCTCTGCTTTTGAAAATCTGGTAGAATTGCAACCAGCCCTTGTTAAGAGAGTAGAAGGTCAGTTTCTACCAAGTCCTGAAACAGTTCAAGGATATGAATTTACGGGATATTATTTGGTAAGAGATAGTGCTAGCAAGGAACTTTCTGTTGATAAGGTAGAATCGCCAGCATTATCTCAAAAGGAGGAAAGTTCAGAACCTCAATCTAAGAAGATTGTACCACAGACTGCATCTCATTTTAGCTCAACTGAAGATCTTGTGCAATCTCCTCAACCATCCTACGTAGTTGAGAAAATTGTTGAAGCTCCTGTAAGCCAACAAGCACCTGCTGAAATTGGATCTATAGGGGCTAAGGAGGAAGTTGCAGGAAATCCCAAAGTAGAACAACCGAAAGCAGAAAATAATAGTGATTATAAAACAAGTCCTGAGGAAGGTGTGTTAAATGTCACAGTAGAGAAACCAGAATTGCTAATCACTACAGAGGAGGTTGCTTTCCAAACGATGGAACAAGAAGATTCAACCTTAGCTAAAGGGCAAATTAAAGTTGTTCAAGACGGTGTTGTTGGTGAACGCACCATCTATACGGAAGTCACTATCGTTAATGGGGAAAAATCTAGCAAAGTTATAGAAAATATAATCACAAAAGAGCCGGTGAACAAGGTGATTGCAGTTGGGACTAAGGAAGAAGTTGCACCAAAACCAACACAACCTGTAACTCCAGAGCCGGAGGAAGTTAAACCAGTTCAACCTGAAAAAATTGAGAAAAAACCAATAGTAGAGAATGAAACAGAGACAAAACCAGCTGATGGAATAGGACAACCAAGACCAGGAGCAGAAGAAACGCCGGGTACAGAAGCAACATCGGGCGAGAAACAAACACCTGACAAACCCGAAGCCGAGCCGAAGCAACCAGATCCAGCAACCCCAGCCGTGGAATCAGGACGCGAAGAAGATCAATCTCCTGAGGAACAAAAGGGTGAGGAGAAACAGCTGGAGAATTCAGTTGAGGGGGTAAAAGATACTGGTGAGTCTGCCCCACAAGAAACCCAAAAACAACCAGAACAAACGCCTCCATCTCCAGAGGTCAACCCAAGTCAAGGAAACGAACCAGAACCAGCTGTTCAGCCTGAACCCTTAGCTCCCCAAGAGCAACCAACTGTCCCAAGTCCAGTAATGAAAGAAAAAGTACTGGACTATAAAACAACATATAAAGCTTCACCAGCCTTAAATTACAAAGAGCAACGAGTAGAAGTAGCAGGCGAAAATGGTAAGGAAGTGACAACTACTTCTTACAGTTTTGATGAAAGTACTGGGAAAATAGTAGAAAACACTTCAACAAAGATAGAAAAACATCCAGTAGATAGAGTTGTTAAGGTTGGAAATGTAGAAGAAACAACCTCAACAACCAAAAGAGGTGAACAGTTTGTCGCGGATGAGTCACTTGGTAAAGGTGTCAAAGAAGTCAGAAATCAAGGTCAGGATGAAGAAACAACGACTATAAGTGTTTATAAAGTAAATTCGACGACAGGAGACTTGACTGAGCCAGATGTAACGACAAAAATCGCTAAGCCAATGCAAGCGAAAATAACGGCAGTAGGAACAAAACCAACAGTTCAATCACAAGAAATTCCTTTTAAGACAGTTTATAAAGCATCGCCAGATTTAAGTTACAATGTGCAACAAGAAGAAACACCAGGGGAGAATGGTAGCTCAGTATCAACTACAAAATACACATTAAATCAAGAAACAGGGGCTATTTCAGAAGAAACTACAACTGAAAATATTCCAGCTAAAGACAAAGTAATAAAAGTTGGAAATGTGGAAAAGATAGTGTCACCTATAGAAATCACTGAGTTGAGAAAAGATAACCCTGAACTTCCGAAAGGAAAAGAAGTAGTTGAAGATACAGGTGAACAAGGTGAAACAACAATAACTAAAACTTATAAAGTTAATCCGGAGACAGGAGAGTTAACAAATCCAGTAGAGAAGACTGAAACAACTAAAGCTATGCGCCAAAAAGTAATCTTGGTTGGTACTAAAGAAGACAAACCACATCTATTGCCAGAAAATAGCGAGTTAGAAAATGCAGTGGATGTGATGGAAGCTACTGCGGAGATGAGAAATGTAGACTTGTTGACAAATGAGAAGTTAAAAGCGCAGTTAGCTCCATCAGATATAGAAATAAATCGAGATTTATTCTTAAAACGAAACGAATTACGAAAAACTAATCCAAATATAACAGAGTCTGAAGTAAAAGAAATTCTACGAAAAGAATATCTTGAAAAATTATCTATTAAAGAAACACTCGATGCGACTAAAACCGATTTAGAAGCTAGTTTGAAAAAAGTTGCGGCGCATACCTTGAGTATTTTAGGTGACAATCAACAAAATAGAGAAAAAGTAAAAGGTGATATTGAAGCTAATAAAGAGAAAATATTACTAGGGTTATCCTATATCAATCGTTTTTATAATATTGATTTTGGAGATACCAATATCCGTGATATTCTAGCTTATAATCCAAGCTCGTTCGGTAAAAAAGACCTTACTTCTTTGGATTGGTTAACACACCTTGGGTCTATGAGTTATGATGAATTAAGATTAACGAATAGTCCAAAAACATTTGAGAAATATTTTGGGAAAATTACAGATAAACCAACATTATTAGAATTCTTAGATTACAATAGAACTACATTCACTAATATGGACGGTGATACGTGGTTGAAGAAAGCGACTAAAGCTATCGTGGTTGAAAAAACTTCAAAAGAAAAACCTGATGAAAAAGTAGAATTATATACAAAATTAACTACGCCTCCTGAGAAATACGGGGCAGAAGAACTTCAAATAAAAAATAGAAGACAACAGAACATAGCTACATTATTAGGCTTGGTAAATATTAAAGAACCAAGCGTGTATGCTATAACTAATATGGCGACGGTAACCTATGGAAACATTGGAACGTATATGGATACTTCTTTAGAGAAAACCAATAAAGCTAAGTATAACGAAGAGCTTAATAAGGTTAAAGAATTGATAGAATTAACAGCTACAAGGCAGGCTAATTATGTTGATACTTTATATCGAATTACAAAAGAAGAAAATCGTTCTAAATTAGTTACAAGTAGAGTGATTGTCGATACGATGAAAAAATATACGACGGATACGTCTGCTGGAATAGCGACAACATGGTCTAAAGAATCAGGACCAACAGCGGATAAAGGGGTTAAAGACTTCATGACACCTTTAGGAATGTACTCGCCATCGCAAAATGTAGGTGCAGAAGCGAACGGAGTAGGTGTCCGTTACTTCATAGACAGAGTTCTGGATGATAGGGGTTCAGCGACTTATTCTCATGAAATGACGCACTTACTAGATAGAACGGTCTTGTTTAATAATCATGGTCGTCGAGATGGTACAGCGGCAGAGTTTTATGCGCGTGGTATTTTTGAAAACTCCTATAATCCGGAAAAGGATACTTATTTTAATCTCAACTTTGTATATGATGAGAGTGATAAGAATGGATTTTACAATAAAACACCTGATCGATTTAAAACGGCAGAAGATTTACAATCTTACATGAAGGGAAGTTTTGATGTCCTTTATACTCTAGATTACCTAGAAGCAGAGGCAAGTAAAGACTTATCTGCAGAAGACAAGATGAGTTATTTCAAAAAAATAATGCCGATTCCTTCAACAGGGTCTAGAACTTGGGTAGATTACCGTAATACAGCGGTTAAACCGACTCATAAGAGTGAGGAAATCCAAGCTCTGACCTTAGAAGATGCCAAAAAATTGACAGATATTGATAGTTTGATTGACAATCATATCATGGTCAATCGTTATATCATTGCTGGTTTTTCAGATAAAGGTAAAATTGCAGCAAATGGTTACTATACCGTTGATATGTTTGATACCATTTATGGTGTTAGTCAAAATGACTCTGGTATGAGTGGGGATATCACCTTTAGAAAACAAGCCTTTGAATTGATGGCTACTTTGGGCTATTATGAAGGATTTGTTCCTTATGTGTCAAATCAATATAAGCAAGAAGCAGAGGCTGAAAACAAGCCTTTATCTGATACTTACATTTTTAATAACATTTTGAATGGTAAGAGTTATGCTGAGTTCAAAAAAGCACAGATCAAGGAAAGAGTAGATAGGCTTAATCAATTGAAACCTTTGAAAATCCAATATGAAGGTCAGCAAATAAGTCTGACAGGTCAGAAGTTAAGTGAATTGATGCAGAAAGCTGTTAAAGAAGAACTTGCTCAAATAAAAGCAGGCAATACAACGGCTAAAAAGTTTAAATTTATCGAAACTCCCGTTCAAAAACTGAAAAAAGCGATTTATAAAGCTTATCTCAAAGATTCAGATGACTTTAGACAATCGATTTACAATAGCTAAGGTAAAAGGAACATCTCTCTGGAATGAACATTCAGAGGGGTGTTTTTTTGGCTCTTGTCAGATTTGATCTTATTTCTTAAAAATGACAGTTTATATGAACATGGAGTTATTTTCAAACTTTTCCACAAATTATAGAATCTTTTCTGAGGATTTAGGGAGTGATGGAGGAAGTCTTGAAAGCGCTTTTGTTTTGTGCTATAGTCAAGTATATCGATTCGTTTAAAGAGGAATGCTTGTATGAGAAGAGAAGAAGTTTTACGAAATCACTGGTTTTTTAGCCAAGAGGTGGGGAAGGAAGAGGCCTTGGCGTCGGATTTTCAGAGGGGAAATTGGCAGGCTATTCAAGTGCCACACGACTGGAGTATTTACAATGATTTTGACCAGTATTCGCCAGCGCAAAATGAGGGTGGGCAGTTAAACGGGGGTCAAGCCTGGTACCGTACGCAGTTTTACTTGGAAGAAGATGCCAGTCTTGTATCGGTGCGTTTGTTGTTTGATGGAGTTTACATGAATGCCCAAGTCTATATTAACGGGCAAGTACTGGGCTATTATCCCAATGGCTACACACCTTTTTCTTATGATATCACGCCTTATCTAAGAAATGATGGGACGGCCAACCAGCTTGCGGTTTTTGTGGAAAATCAGCAACCTAGCAGTCGTTGGTACTCTGGTAGCGGTATTTACCGAGAAGTAAAATTATTGATTACAGATTCGGTGCATCTGGATTTATATGGGATTAAGATAGAAAGTCCCAAGCTAAAGGAACAAAGGCAATCTTGGGTGGAAACCCAGCTTACAAGCAAGGTTTCAAATGATGGGCCTCAGTCCGTGTCGGTGTATTTGGAACAGAGTATCTGGTATGATGGCCAACAGCTGTCAGACTGGCAGGCGACTGATTCTGTAATGATTGAGTCTGGGGACAAATATTCTTTCCAACAAGCAATATCAATTTTTCAACCCTTGCTTTGGGATATTGATTCCCCTCACCTTTACCAATTGAAGACTCGTCTTTACAAAAATGGCATCTTGGTTGATGAAGAAGAGGAGGCTTTTGGTTACCGCTATATGGATTGGCAAGCGGATAAGGGCTTCTTTCTAAATGGTCGCTGGTTGAAGATTCATGGAGTTTGTCTGCATCATGACTACGGAGCGCTGGGAGCTGTGGAAAATAGGTCAGCTGCCGAGAGACGCTTGCGCCAGATGAAAGAAATGGGGGTCAATGCGATTCGAATCACGCATAATCCAGCTAGTAGTATTTTGCTGGATGTAGCTGCCAAAATGGGCCTACTCATCCAAGAAGAAGCCTTTGATACCTGGTATGGAGGCAAGAAAGAATATGATTATGGTCGCTTTTTTGAGGAAGAAGCGACTCATCCAGAAGCGAAAGCAGGCGATTTCTGGTCAGATTATGATTTGCGCACTATGATTGAGCGTGGCAAGAACAATCCAGCTATCTTTATGTGGTCCTTGGGAAATGAAGTCAGTGAAGCAAATGGCGATGCTCATTCATTGAAGACTATCAAACGCTTGCTAGAAAGGGTCAAGGAAGTGGATGATAGTCGTTTTGTGACCATGGGAATGGATCAATTCCGCTTTGGCGATGGGTCTGGAGGTCATGAAAAGATTGCTGATTTGTTGGATGTAGTGGGTTTGAATTACTCAGAAGACAATATTGATGGGATTCGCAAAAGACATCCCAAGTGGCGACTTTACGGATCTGAAACCTCATCGGCTACAAGGACGCGTGACAGCTATTTTCGCCCAGATAAGGAATGGGTTGGGGATAATCGCCGCTTGCGAAATTTTGAACAGTCGGACTATGGTAATGATCGGGTTCCTTGGGGGAAGACAGCGACGGCTTCTTGGATAGCAGATAGAAATCGTCTAGACTATGCAGGTCAGTTTATCTGGACAGGAGTGGACTATATTGGTGAGCCGACTCCTTGGCACAATCAAAATGACACGCCTGTCAAGAGTTCTTATTTTGGGATTGTGGACACAGCAGGGATTCCTAAAAATGACTATTATCTCTATCAAAGTCAGTGGTTGGATCTGGATCAGCATCCTATGGTTCATATTTTACCCCACTGGAATTGGGAAATCCACAAGAGTTATCAACAAGTTGTGGATAAGTATGGGGATATCCCTGTTAGAGTGTATTCAAATGCTAGTTCAGTAGAGCTATTTCTCAATGGAAAATCCCAAGGCAGAAAGACTTTTCAGGAAAAATGGACTTCAGATGGTAGAAAATACCAAGAGGGACAAGGTTATGATCAACTCTATCTCGAATGGCGTTTGGCTTATCAACCAGGAGAATTGCATGCTGTAGCCTATGATTATCAAGGTCAGATTGTGGCAGAAGATAGGGTGGTGACTGCAGGTAAGCCAGCCAAAATCGGGTTACATGCCGAGAAAACAAAACTGGAGCCAGATGGGCAAGACCTCCTTTATCTCTATTTTGATGTATTGGACAAGGATGGAAATTGGGTGCCGAGTGCTTCCAATCAGCTTCATTTTGAAATTGAAGGCCCTGCTCGCATTGTAGGTGTGGATAATGGCAGACAGGCCAGTCGTGAACGTTACCAGGCTCAGAAAAATGGTCGGTTTAAGCGGAAAGCCTTTCATGGCAGAGGTGTACTTTTGGTTCAGAGCTTGGAGCAGGCAGGCCAAGTAAGAGTAAAGGCCAGTGCCAGAGGGCTAGAGCCAGCAAGTTTTGATCTCTTAGTGGGAGAGGCTTTTGATTGCCAGCCAGTGAAAAGTCAGCGCTTATTTGAGATTCGAGTGGACAAGCAGGCAGGATTACAAGAAGGGGATTCCCCAGCTATTGGACTTTATCCACAAACTGTGGATAACCCTGTGAACAAGGTGGGGAATAGTGAAGTGATTTGGGAGACGAGTGGTAGTGCCCACGCCATTATCAAGCAGGGAGTGCTTCATTGCTTGTCTGCAGGAGACTTGGTTATCAGTGCTATTTATCAAGGGAAAACCTATCAAACTCATTTGCAGGTCGCAGAAAATACCTCACTAGGGCAAGCAGTTTTTGTACGAACACTTCGCTTGCATACAGCTAAGAGAACTTATCCACAGCTGCCATCTTCAGTCTTGGTGGACTATGAGTTCGGTAGTGCAAAACGAGTCAAGGTTGTTTGGGAGGCAATATCAGAAGAAGATATAGCAAGCTTTCATGAGTTTACGGTATATGGTCAGCTAGAGGGTTTAGATTTAAAGGCTTCTGCTCAGGTTTGTATCCAAGGGATTTGCGCTATTGAGTCTGAAAGTGTTTGGACGCTTGTCAAGGAAGCCCCACACTTGCCAGATCGAGTTAAGCTAGTCTTATCAGATGGCAGACGAGATATGGCCAAGGTGACTTGGGATGAACTCGAACCTCAAGTTTATGCTCAGGTAGGAGAAAGTGTGCTCACAGGACAAGTAGCGGGCTGTGAGTTGCCAGCAACAGTCACCATTCATGTGACAGATGCTAGTGTAGATGGGGAAGTTATTTCTAATCAGTGGACTGGGTCTAACCTGCCTCTGGTCTTTGCTTCCCATTCAGAGCCTAATCACCCAGCCTCTTACCTCAATGATAAGGTCATTGCTCGGAAGAAATCGACAGCCAATACTTGGATTACCAAGTCAGAGCAAGCCAGCGTCGGTATTCTGTTTGGAGATGCAGGGATTTTAAAACCGCGATTTGTGGATAATGTGACCTTGTATTATGTTGAAAATCAAGATTATGTGGCGGTGGAGCCGACCTATATCGATTATTATGTGGGAAATGAACCTGCCTTGCCTCGGACTCCTAACCATTTGGACAAGGATTCTCTGCTCAAGCAAGAGGAGAATTGGCGCCCTGTATCAGCTATCCGAAAAGTTTCAAGCGACAAGGATGAAGAGCTTCGTTTTGAATTTGACAAGGTGGAAACCTATGCCCTTCGTCTTCGATTTGAAGGCTTGGCAAGCCCTCTAGCGTTAACAGAATTGCAAGTACATGCCAAAAAAGTAAAGAAAAATGTAGATAGGAAGTAGTATGGTAAGAGAAATAAAACAGCATGAACCTTTGCCTAGTCAGGCCCAGCTAGCTTATTTAGAGGATGAACTAGCAGCCTTTATTCATTTTGGGCCTAATACTTTTTATGACCAGGAATGGGGGACAGGTCAGGAGGATCCTGAACGCTTTAACCCGACAAGGTTAGACGCGCGTGAATGGGTTCGCGTGCTTAAGGAAACGGGCTTTAAGAAGTTGATTTTGGTGGTCAAGCACCACGACGGCTTTGTACTCTATCCGACGGCATACACGGATTATTCGGTCAAGGCCAGCCCTTGGAGGAATGGAGAGGGTGATTTACTCCTTGAAGTATCCCAAGCTGCTACAGAGTTTGATATGGATATGGGGGTCTACCTATCGCCGTGGGACGCCCACAGCCCCCTCTATCATGTGGACCGAGAAGCGGACTATAATGCCTATTATCTGGCTCAGCTGAAGGAGATTTTATCAAATCCTGCCTATGGAAATGAAGGGATATTTGCTGAGGTCTGGATGGATGGTGCCAGAGGAGAGGGCGCTCAAAAGGTCAATTATGAATTTGAAAAATGGTTTGAAACCATTCGTGACTTGCAGGGAGATTGTTTAATTTTTTCAACAGAAGGTACCAGTATACGCTGGATTGGCAATGAACGAGGGTATGCAGGTGATCCCCTATGGCAAAAGGTGAATCCTGACAAACTAGGGACAGAGGCAGAGCTGGACTATCTTCAGCATGGAGATTCTTCAGGCACTATTTTTTCAATCGGTGAGGCAGATGTTTCCATTCGGCCAGGTTGGTTTTACCATGAGGACCAGGATCCTAAGTCTCTTGAGGAATTGGTTGAAATCTACTTTCACTCAGTAGGGCGAGGAACTCCACTCTTGCTCAATATTCCGCCGAATCAAGATGGGCTATTTGACACAAAGGATATTGAACGACTTTATGAATTTGCGGCCTATCGCAATGAGCTCTATAAAGAAGATTTGGCTCTGGGAGCCAAGGTATCTGGTCCAGCACGTTCCGTAGCCTTTGCCTGTCATCATCTGACAGACGGACTTGAGACTAGTTCATGGGCAAGCGATGCAGACTTGCCCATCCAGCTAGAAATTGATTTAGGTTCTCCCAAAATCTTCGATGTGCTTGAGTTAAGAGAAGATTTGAAGCTGGGCCAACGAATCGCAGCTTTTCATGTGCAAGTAGAGGTGGACGGCATCTGGCAAGAATTTGGTACAGGCTTTACAGTTGGTTATAAGCGTCTCCTGCGAGGTCCGCTAGTAGAGGCACAGAAGGTGCGCGTGATAATTACAGAGGCACAATCTATGCCTGTATTGACCAAGATTTCCCTCTATAAAACTCCTAGCTTATCACAAAAAGTAGTTGTTCAGAGTCTAGCATTTGCAGAAAAAAGTCTAGCTGTAGCAAAGGGAGAGACTCTTCATTTTAGGATTGAACGTAGCGAAAGTGATACTCCTTTGGAGGCTAAGATTTCGATTCAACCGGGGACAGGTGTCCATGGTATCGCCTATCAGGACGAAATTCAAGTCCTCCAATTCCAAGCTGGGGAATGCAAAAAAGATTTGACCATACCAACCCTGTATTTTGCTGCTGATAAGACCTTGGATTTCTATCTGAATCTGACTGTTGATGGACAACTGATTGATCAAGCTCATATTTTAGTTGAAACGAGATAAAATATCTTCACAATTCATTTCCTTTTCGAATAAATAGATAGAACCATCGAATCTAGCAAAATTAGATTTAAAAATATGGTATAATAGAAGGAGGAAATGGATGACTTTAAGACATCCGGGCATCAGCCCAACAAATGATTTGGTTGCTAAGAAAATTTTTAGCAATCCAGAAATCACTTGTCAATTTATTCGCGATATGTTGGACTTACCAGCCAAAAATGTAACCATTTTGGAGGGGAGCAATATTCATGTCTTGCCTTCCCTGCCGTACTCGGCCCAGGATTTCTATACCAGTATTGATGTCTTAGCTGAGCTAGATAATGGAACGCAAGTAATTATTGAAATCCAAGTTCATCATCAGAATTTTTTTATCAATCGTTTATGGGCTTATCTGTGCAGTCAGGTCAATCAAAATCTCGAAAAAATTCGCCAACGAGAAGGCGATACACACCAGAGTTACAAGCATATTGCACCCGTTTATGCTATTGCCATCGTAGATAGTAATTACTTCTCAGATGACTTGGCTTTTCACAGCTTTAGTATGCGGGAGGACACGACAGGCGAGGTTTTAACCATCACCAATAATGGACAAGAACACCATCTGGTCAAGATGGCATTCTTGGAATTAAGAAAATACAGAGAAACCAGCAAAGATAGCATTCGCAAACCGTGGTTGGAGTTTTTTGGTAACAAGCCCTTTACCCAACAACCTGAGCGAGCCATCAGTCAAGCAGACCAACTGCTGGACTACAAGAGCTGGTCCGAGGAGGACAGGAAGATGTTTAGTCAACTACGTATGCGAGAAGAACAAGCCTTGTTAGCACAGGACTATGCTTTGGAACAAGCTGAAGAAAAAGGTTTAGAGCGTGGTCGTGCAGAGGGTCGTGAACAAGGACGAGAAGAAGGCATTGAAGAGGGATTAAAAGTAGGTTTAGTAAATCTAGTACGTCAAGGTCTCCTGACTTCTGAAGTTGCCAGCCAGCAATTGGGCATGAGCGTCGCTGAGTTTGAGGCCTTGTTGTAAATAGTAAAAAATGACATGTTATCGCGTAAGATAGCATGTTTTGTTTTGTGTTTATACTCTTTAGGAGGCTCGCCAATCCATGTCATCGTCTCTTAGCTGTATCTAGCCAATTGTGCCCTGTCTATGAGGAGTTTTCTGGTTTGATCTTTAATTTTCTGAAGTATATTGTTTTTACGAATGATTTCTTTTTTTAAAGTTAGAATAGATGGTTTCATACTTCAAACTGATATATTTTACCTTTTTCGACCAATGTATGCCTTATTTTTCCAAATCGCAGATAAACAGCAAAATATCAACATATAATAATCTTAGAACTTTTTATTTATAAAAATGTGAAAAAATGCGAAATGGAATTTTCTGAAAATTACCTACATTCCCAAAACGCTTTTTTTTTTGCGAAAATTTTAAATTAAATTAGTTGCATATATATCAAAAATAAAGTAGAATAGTCAATGTAGGGATTCACACTAACTATAATAATTAGCTGTTGCTTAAGAAACGGCTAGTTTCGCGTGAAAATCCAAAATATATTTCAAAAAGGAGATCCTAAATTAATGGACAACAAATCATCAATGAGTCGCGTTGAGCGTCTACATCGTGAAAAGGTAACACGCTATTCAATCCGCAAGTATAGCTTTGGTGCGGCTAGTGTAGCCGTTGCTGCTCTTTTCATGTTCTTAGGAAATGGTGCTGTATCAGCTGATATGACTGCTGTTCAACCGCAAGACGAATCAGAGCTTAAAGTTAAACCAAATGATGAAAATACTGGATTAGATAAGGTTCAGGGAGATACTACAAAACAAGTAGACAATACAGGTGTAGCGGAACCTACTGCTAAACCAGCAGAAAGTACTCCAGCAGCACAACCAATTGCAGAAGAGCCAACACAACCAGCTGCACCAGAAGTAACAACTCCAGCTTTGGACAAAAAGCAACTAGAAAACTACATTTCAGAAGTTAAATCAAAACTTTCTACAGGTAAGTATGCTAATAAAACAGAGGAAAGCCTTGCTCTTTTGAATAGTGAATTGGCTTCTGCTGAGTCTACGCTCGCTTCTGCAACTACTCAAGATGAATTGACAAAGGCTTATCAGAAACTAGTGACGTTTGTTAGTTCAGGGTTAAAAAACAAACCAAAAGAAGCTCCGAAAGTAGACACTACTAACGGACAACCAACTGTAGGTAAAAAAGCAGAAAATACAGAACCAAAAGCTGGTACTAACTCAATCGAAAACACAGGATCTCATGATTCACGTAATGGGAAAGTGTTAGATAAAGATAATGCTTTCCGTGCAGACACTGCTGATACAGAAAGACCAAAAGTATCAATCGATTATGATGATCCAGCATCTAAAACATTCTGGGTAACACCAACAGAAGAAACAAATATTATTGACCGTATCAAGATTACAGATAACAGCGGTAAGATTGTTAAAGGTTGGATGCAAAAAATGGGTGGCGGAACTGACATTAATGTAGGTTATGGATTAAATAACTCTAATATTGATGGCGAAACAACTGCCACACCTGAACAACCAGCTACACTTTCTGTTACAGGGGTTTTACAACCACGCCTTAATGGTAAGCCATGGCCTAATGGTTCAACCGTAGTATCACGTAAAGTTCGTGCTAAAGATGCAAGTAACAATGAAATGGACAACGAAGGTGCCTCTGATCCAGATGCTCAAGTATGGTTCAAAGTTCGTTCACAAAACGTAAAATACACAGGAGATTTAGCAAATAAAGCTGCAAACATTGATAAAGTTGCTGTAGCTAATCCAGCACAACTTCAACAACCAGAATTGGATCAAATTAAAGCTAAATTGCAAGAAGGTAACGGAAACAACCTTAACGGTAAGATTGATACTGTTACTCAACAAGGTGATAAAGTTGTTATTACTTATAACGATGGAACAACTGATTTAATTGATAAGTCTAAACTAATCAATAGTGGAGCTGCTCCAGTAGTAAATACTAAAGCAAGAAATACCATCTATTCTACTGATAATGAAATTACAGGTACAGGAACTGCTGGATCAACAATTAAAGTAACGGTCAAAGATCAGAAAACTGGAGCTGTATTGTCTGAAAAAACAACAGAAGTAGGACAAGATGGAAACTGGAAACTTACTTTAGATAAAGGATTGAATAGTAATGAAGCCTTATTAGGTGCTAGTGAAGCTGCGAGAACATTCTATGATCCTAAAAATCCAGTCGAGGTTGTGAGTGTTACAAATGGTATCGAAAGCGAAAAGGCAAACTTAGAGGTTTCTATTGGTGAATCAAAAATCTTACCATCAGAGGCAGCTAAAGACAAAACTAGTGTTGTCGCTGGAGCTAAGAAAGTTGTACTAACAGTTCCGCACGATACAGGATATTCATATTTCTGGTACAAAGATAAAGAAACAAATTCAGCACCTCAAGTGACATTGAAACGAGGCGAAGACAGAGGATGGTCTATTACAGAAAATCCAGAAAGAGCAACTATTGAATCTGTTCAGCACGGTAATTTTGTTGATACAATTACATTAACACTAACAAAACCAGTTGCTGAAGGAAATAATAACATTCAAATCATTTCGCATAATGGTTCAGCTTCTCATGGAAGTTTCTCAGGAAAAAAATCAATCAATGTAACTAACGAAGCACCAGTAGTGTCATCAGCAACAGACTCAGATGTAACGACAGTAGCTGAGGGAGGAACTGTAGATCTTTCAACTCTAGCGAAAGTAACAGACCATGAAGATGACCAAAATGCTACATTAGGTGCCAAAGGTACACCAACAGTAGTATCTATCAATGGTGATACAAGTAAAACAACTCTTGAAGCAGCAGATTTAGCAACACCAGGAACATATACTGTTAAATATAAAGCTGTAGATAGCCAAGGTAAAGAATCAGCAGAATACACTTATAAAGTAATTGTACGTAAAAACGATGCTCCAACATTAGATATTCCATATTCTAATAAAGAAGAAAAACAAATCTATCTATATACTACAGAAGAAAATGATATTTCTCTAAAAGTAAAAGATGATTCTGGAAAAGTTAAAGAAGCAGTTCTTAAATTCCCTGGTGGACAAAACGAGTCTTATATGACTGGTGGAAATAAATCTGCAATGTACCTAAAACAAGAAGGTATGACAACTTCAGAAGTAACTGCAAGTGAAGATGCACCACACGAAATTAAACTTACAGGTGCTATTCCAAAAGGAACATGGGGATTAAACTCTAATACAGGGATGACTCGTATCCTTTATGCAAAAGATACAGATGATAAAGATACTTCTGCTTCATTTGATAATAATAAGACTGTAAATGGATATATCCGTTTTGTTCTAAAAGACCAAACTACTAAATATGACATTAAAACACTAGATGCAGAAAACAAAATTGCTGTTAACGATGCTAATGATTTAACAGATGCAGATCTTGAAAAAATCAAAAACAATCTTAAAGTTGAATATGCTCAAACAAATGATGATGCACGTTTAGCTGACAAAAAAGGTAAAGAAGTAGAAGATGCTTCAAAAGTTGTTGATAAAGTAGAAAAAGATGGCGATAATCTTGTAGTAACCTATAAAGATGGTTCTAAAGATACTAAACCTGTTACAGATGTAGTTCGTACAAACAACGCTCCAGAAGTAAAAATCCCTTACTCTGTAGACGGTAAGAAAGACGTATATGTATATGCGAATGAAGATTTCGATATTCCTATTAAATATACAGATGATAGTGGTAGGGTAGTGGAAGCGTCTATTAGACAGGGTGGAAATAAAGAACTACCTCAGAAGACTGGACAAGATGATCCTAATGTTTTAGATAATCAATATAATATGACAGTAGGAAAAATTTCTAAAGATACGGAAGCAACAGAAAACAACCCTGCAACTATTCACATCACTGGTAACTTATCTAAGACAACACCAGGATTAGATGCTAAGAAATTCCCAACAGATGAGAATGGTGAATATCCTATCGTAACTCGTTACGCAACAGCAACAGATAAAGACGGAAGAAATATCTTCAACAATGCGACTGGTTCATCATATTCAAATGACCCAGGTGGATTCAGAATTGTCTTAAAAGCTCAAACAGCTAAATATGACGTTAAAGAATTAGATGACGCTAACAAAATTGTTGTAAGTAATAGTGCAACATTGACTCCTGATGATTTAGCAGCTGTTAAAGAAAAACTTCAATTAGAATACTCTAAGAAAAATAAAGATAAGAACATCAATAAAGATGAAGCAGTTACTCCAGAAAACGTTAAGAAAGCAGTAGATACTGTAACACAAGATGGCTCTAACTTAGTAGTAACTTATAAAGATGGTTCTAAAGATACGATTCCAGTAGATAAAGTTGCTAAATTAGACAAGCAACCAGCTATCGATGAAGTTACTAACAAAGCAAACGACCAAATCGCAGCTATTAATGGTAATGATAACCTGACACAAGCTGAAAAAGATAAAGCTATTGCTAAAGTAAACGAAGGAAAACAAGCGGCATTAGATAAAATTGATGAAGCTACAAATAATGATGCTGTTTCTGCCTCTAAAACTGAAGGTACTGATGCTGTAGCAAAAGTAAACCCAGTAGCGAAAGAAAAAGCTAAACAAGCAATCGCTGATGAGTTAAAAGCTAAAAATGCTGAACTTGATAAACGTACAGATTTATCAGACAAAGAAAAAGCAAAAGCTAAAGAAGAAGCTAAGCAATTAGCAGATGCACAGTTAGCTGAAGTTGCTAAACAACCTGATAACAAAGAAACAGCAGCAGAAGCAGCAGAAGCGCAAAAAGTAGTAGATGCAGCTAAAGATAAAGGTGTAGCAGACGTTAAGACTGTAAACCCAATCGCTAAAGAAAAAGCTAAAAAAGCAGTAGCTGACGAATTAGCTAAAAAAGAAAAAGAAATCGACGCTCGTACAGATTTAACAAAAGAAGAAAAAGATGCAGCTAAAGAAGAAGCTAAAGGATTAGCGAAAAAAGCAACAGATGCGATTACCGCTCAACCTGATAAAGAAGCAACTCCAGAAGCAGCTAAAACAGCTCAAGATGCAGTAGATGCAGCTAAGAAAGACGGTGTTGATAAAGTAGCGGCGGTAAATCCACCAGCTAACAAAAAAACAACTGCTAAAGAAGCAGTAGCAGATGAAGCAGAAGCTAAAAAACAAGCTCTTCAAAATGACAACACATTATCTGAAGCAGCTAAAGAAAAACTTAAAAAAGAAGTAGACGATATTAAAGAAGCAACAGATGCAGCAATCACTGGTGCTAAGAAAAATGCTGACGTTGATAAAGCTAAAAAAGCAGGTGAACAAGCGATTAAAGCAATCAACTCTGCACGTGTACCAGGTAACAAATTAGTTGCTAAAAACCCAACAAATCTAGATGCTGAAGAACAAGATAAGCTTAAAAAAGCTATCGAGGCTGTAAACCCAGGTGCAACTGTAACAGTAAATCCTGATGGAACAGCAAGTGTTACATTACCAAATGGTAAAACAGAGCCATTAAAACAAGCTGATTTAACAAAATCTGCAGATGCTTTAGATACCCCAGCTGGTGGTAACAACATTAACCGTCCAGTGGATAAAGTTATCGTTAAAGATCCTAAGAACTTAACACCTGAAGAAAAAGCAAAAATCAAACAAGCTGTTCGTGACGTTAACCCTAACGCAGTAGTAACTATGGACGATAACGGAACAGTAACTGTTTCAACTCCAGAAGGAAATACAGCAGCATTCCCAGCATCAGAATTAGTACGTACATTAGAGGACGCAGCAAAACCTGATTCAGCTAATACAGGAATTCGTAAACCAGCTGATAAAGTAGTTGGTGATGCAACAAACCCAGCTGATCAAGAAAAAGCAACTGAAAAACTTCAAAAATTAAATGGACCAGATGCTAAAGTTAAATATGATGATGAAGGAAATGCAACAGTAATTCGCCCAGACGGAACAATTGCTACAATTCCAGCAGGTGACTTATTCAAGACACCAGAAGATGCTGAGAAACCAAATGGTGGAGATGACATCAACAAACCAAACTCACAAACTGTTGTAGCAAATAAAAATGCTTTAACACCAGATGAGAAAAAAGCAATCGAAGACAAAGTTAAAGCTGTAAATCCAGATGCAGTTGTAACTGTTGATGAAAAAGGAAATGCAACAGTAACAACACCAGAAGGCAAAACAGCAGTAATCGATGCTGATGATTTGGTTAAAGGCGCTGACGAGAAAACTTCTGCAAAAGCTGGTAACAATATCAACAACCCAGCAGATAGAGTACAAGTAGCAGATAAAGCTAAATTAACACCAGAAGAAATCGCTAAAATCAAAGCAGCAGTTGAAGCAGTAAACCCTGGTTCTACAGTAGTAGTTGACGACAAAGGAAACGCGACTGTAACAACACCAGCAGCACCAGGTGTAGAACAAAAAACAGCAACAATTCCAGTAAGCGAATTAGTGAAAACTTCAACTGACAAAGACAATGTAACTGGTGGAAACCAAGTAAACACTCCAGCAGATAGAGTAGTGGTAGAAAACCCAGTTGCATTAACAGACAAAGATAAAGAAGCTATTAAAGCTAAAATCCAAGCTGTAAACCCAGGTGCTGATGTAGTATTTGACGACAAAGGAAATGCAACAGTAACAACGCCAGAAGGCAAAACAGCAACAATTCCAGCGAGCGACTTAGTAAAACCTAAAGCTGACTTAGCTGACCCAACAAAACAAGATGCTGTAAACAAACCAGCAGATAAAGTAGTAGTTGATCCAGCACTAGTAGCAGCTGATCAAGATTTACCAACAGAAGCTAAAGATGCTATTAAAGCAGCGGTTGAAGCAGTTAACCCAGGTTCAACTGTAGTAGTTGATGACAAAGGAAACGCAACAGTCACAACACCAGGTGGTAAAACTGTAGTTATTCCAAAAGCTGACTTAGTGAAAACAGAAGCTGATAAAGAAACTGTTAAAGCAGGAAACAACATCAACAAACCAGCAGATAAAGTAGTTGCTGATAAAGATGCATTGACTCCTGAAAACATCGAAGCAATTAAAGCAAAAGTGGCAGCAGTTAACCCAGATGCAACAGTAGTAGTAGACGACAAAGGAAACGCAACTGTAGTTACACCAGACGGACAAACAGCAACAATTCCAGTAACTGACTTAGTGAAATCTCCAGCAGAAGCTGAAGGTGCAAAAGCAGGAAACAACGTTAACAAACCAGCAGATAAAGTATCTGCAAACAAAGATGCGTTAACTCCTGAAGACATCAAAGCAATCGAAGCTAAAGTTAAAGCAGTAAACCCAGATGCTAAAGTATTCGTAGACGACAAAGGAAATGCAACAGTATCTACTCCAGATGGTAAAACAGCAACAATTCCTGTTGAAGACTTAGTAAAAGATCCAGCAGCTAAAGAAACTCCAAATGCAGGAAACAAAGTAAACACTCCAGCAGATAAAGTAGTTGTAGCAGATCCAGCTAACTTAACACCAGAAGAGAAAAAAGCAATCGAAGCTAAAATCAAAGCTGTAAATCCAGATGCTAAAGTAGCATTTGATGAAAAAGGAAATGCAACAGTAACAACGAAAGACGGAGCTGTAGCAACAATCCCAGCATCAGACTTAGCGAAAACGAATGCTGACTTAACTAACCCAGAAAAACAAGATGCAGTTAAGAAACCAGCAGACAAAACACTTGTTAAGAACCCAGCTAAATTAACTCCAGCTGAAAAAGATGCAATCAAAGCAGCTGTAGCAAAAGTAAATCCAGAAAATACAACAGTAGTTGTAGATGAAAAAGGAAATGCAACAGTAACAACACCAGACGGTAAAACTGAAGTAATCCCAGCATCAGACTTAGTGAAAACTGCAAAAGAAGCTGAAGGTGCAAAAGCAGGAAACAACATCAACAAACCAGCGGATAAAGTTTCAGCAACACCAGCAGACTTAACTGGAGATAAGAAAGACGAAGTTAAAGCTAAAATTAAAGCAGCGGTTGAAGCAGTTAACCCAGGTGCAACTGTATTCGTAGACGATAAAGGAAACGCAACAGTAACAACACCAGACGGTAAGACAGCAACAATCCCAGTTGAAGACTTACTAAAAGATCCAGCTGCTAAAGCAACTCCATCAGCAGGAAACAAAGTAAACACTCCAGCTGAAAAAGCACTTGTAGATCCAGCAGTATTGAATGATCCAAATGCAACATTACCAAAAGATGTTAAAGATGCTATTCAAAAAGCTGTAGAATCAGTAAATCCAGGAGCAAAAGTAGTAGTAGACGACAAAGGAAATGCAACAGTAACTGTAACAAATCCAGATGGAACTAAGACTACAGCAACAATTCCAGCTTCAGATTTAGTGAAATCAAATGCTAAAGACGACTTAGAAAATGCCGCTAAACAAGATGCGATTAAGAAACCAATCGATGAAACAGTAGTTGCTAATAAAGATTCTTTAACAGAGCCTGAAAAAGAAGCAATTAAAGCTAAGGTTCAAGAAGTTAACCCAGGAGCAACAGTAGTAGTTGATGACAAAGGAAACGCAACTGTAACAACTCCAGACGGAAAAACAGCAGTAATTCCAGCGGATGATTTAGTGAAAACTGCAGATGAAGAATTAACGGATCCAAAAGCAGGTAACGTCATCAACAAACCAGCTGATAGAGAATTAGTGGCAGATAAAGACAACTTAACTCCTGAAGATATCAAAGCTATCAAAGACAGAGTTGCAGCAGTTAACCCAGGAGCATCTGTATACGTGGACGAAAAAGGAAACGCAACAGTCACAACTCCAGACGGACAAACAGCTACAATTCCAGTAAATGATTTAGTGAAGACAGAAGCTGATAAGAATACAGCAAATGCTGGTAACAAAGTAAATACTCCAGCAGATAAAGTATTAGTGAAAGATCCAGCTAAATTAACTGCTAAAGAGCTTGAAGAAGTTGAGAAGAAAATCAAAGAAGTAAATCCAGGTGCTGAAGTAGTATTTGACGATAAAGGAAATGCTACAGTTAAGACTAAAGAAGGTAACATTGCAACAATTCCAGTAGCAGATTTAGTTAAACCAAAAGCAGATTTACAAGATCCAGCTAAGCAAGATGCAGTTAAGAAACCAGCGGATAAAACTTTAGTTAAAAATCCAGAAGCTCTAACTGATGCTGAGAAGAAAGCAATCGCAGATAAAGTTAAAGCCGTTAACCCACCAGCAGATGGAACAACTGTATTCGTAGATGACAAAGGAAATGCAACAGTAACAACTAAAGACGGTAAGACTGTAGTTATTCCGAAAGATGATTTAGTGAAAACTGAAGCAGAAGCTGCTAACGAAAAAGCTGGAAACAACATTAACAAACCAGCAGATAAGACTGTAGTAGCAAATCCAGATGCTCTATCTCCAGAAGAGAAGAAAGCAATCGCAGATAAAGTTAAAGCAGTAAATCCAGATGCTAAAGCAGTATTTGTAGATGACAAAGGAAATGCAACAGTTACATTGAAAGATGGTAAATCAGCAACAATTCCAGCAACTGATTTAGTGAAAACAGAAGCAGACGCAGCTAAACCAAATGCAGGAAATAAAGTGAATACACCAGCTGACAAAGTGGTTGTAAGTGATCCAGATGCATTGACAGATGCGGATAAAGCTAAGGTTACAGAAGCAATCAAAGCGGTAAATCCAAATGCTGAAAAAGTTGTATTCGACAAAGCTGGAAATGCAACAGTAACTCTAAATGATGGAACTACTGCAACAATTCCAGCAGCTGATTTAGTGAAAACAGAAGCGGAAGCAGCTGAACCAAAAGCAGGAAACAATGTGAACACACCAGCTGACAAGACTGTAGTAGCAAATCCAGAACAACTTACAGATGCAGAAAAAGAAGCTGTTAAGAAAGCTGTAGAAGCAGTAAATCCAGGTGCAACTGTAGCGGTTGACGACAAAGGAAACGCAACAGTAACAACACCAGAAGGTAAGACAGCGGTAATTCCAGCAGCAGACTTAACGAAATCAAAAGAAGACGCAGCTAAGCCAAAAGCAGGAAATGACGTAGTTAAACCAGCAGATAAGACTGTAGTAGCAAATCCAGAACAACTTACTGATGAAGAAAAACAAGCTATCACAGATAAGCTTACAGCCTTAAATCCAGATGCAACTGTAGTAGTTGATGACAAAGGAAATGCAACAGTAACACCTAAAGACGGTAAACCAGTTGTAATTCCAGCGGCAGACTTAACGAAGACAGAAGCAGACGCAGCTAAACCAAATGCAGGAAACGATGTAAACACACCAGCAGATAAGACAGTCTTAGATCCAACTAACTTAGAAAAATCTAAGAAAGAAATCGCTGATAAAGTGAAAGCAGTCAACCCAGGTGCTGAAGTTGTAGTAGACGACGAAGGAAACGCAACAGTAACAACACCAGAAGGTAAGACAGCAGTCATTCCAGCAGCTGATTTAGTGAAAACAGCGGAAGATGCAGCTAAACCAAATGCAGGAAACGACGTAGTTAAACCAGCAGATAAGACTTTAGTGAAAGATCCAGCTAAACTTACTGATGATGAGAAACAAGCCATCACAGATAAGCTTACAGCCTTAAATCCAGATGCTAAAGTTGTAGTTGACGATAAAGGAAATGCAACAGTAACACCAAAAGATGGAAAACCAGTTGTAATTCCAGCATCAGACTTAACGAAGACAGAAGCACAAACTAAAGAACCAAAAGCAGGAAACGATATCGTTACACCAGCTGATAAGACTGTGGTGAAAGATCCAGCTAAACTTACTGATGATGAGAAGAAAGCAATCGCTGATAAAGTGAAAGCAGTCAACCCAGAAGCTAAAGTTGTAGTGGACGACAAAGGAAACGCAACAGTAACATTTGAAAACGGTAAGACAGCAGTCATTCCAGCGGCAGACTTAACTAAGTCATCAGATGCAGAAAAAGCACCAAAAGCAGGAAATGACATCGTTAAACCAGCTTCTAAGACAAAAGTTGCAAATCCTGAGAAATTAACTGACGCTGAGAAGAAAGCCATCGCAGCTAAAGTTAAAGCAGTAAACCCAGGTTCAACTGTAGCAGTAGACGACAAAGGAAATGCGACAGTAACACTTCCAAACGGTAAGACAGCAGTTATCCCAGCATCAGATTTAACAAAATCTGAAAAAGATGTGAACGATGGAAAAGCTAAAGACAACGCAGTTACACCAGCAGCGAAAACAAAAGTAGCAAATCCAAATTCTCTAACTCCAGAAGAGAAGAAAGCCATCGAGGATAAAGTTAAAGCAGCAAATCCAGGTGCTGAAGTTGTAGTAGATGACAAAGGAAATGCGACAGTAGTCAAAGATGGTAATGTTTCAGTTATCCCATCAACAGACTTAGTTAAAGTTGAAGATGATGCTACGAAACCAAATGGTGGTAACGATGCAAATACACCAGCAGCTAAGACTGTAGTGGAAAATCCAGATTCTCTAGATCCAAAAGAAAAAGAAGCAATCGGAGATAAAGTTAAAGCAGTCAACCCAGGTTCAACTGTAGTAGTAGATGATAAAGGAAACGCAACAGTAACGAAAGCTGACGGAACAGTTCTTAACATCCCGTCAATAGATTTAGTAATTCCTGCTGCGAACCTAGCTGACCAAGCTACAAACGCTAAAGTGAAAACACCAGCTATCCGTACATTAGTTGGAGATAAAGAAAACTTAACAAAAGACGAAAAAGACGCTGTTAAGAAAGCAATTGAAGCAGTCAACCCAGGCGCAACTGTAGTAGTAGACGACAAAGGAAATGCAACAGTTACAATGCCAGACGGTTCTACAGCAACAATTTCTAAAGAACAACTAGTGAAAGATAAAGAAGCTGTGTCTAAATCTAAACACGGTGGAGATAATCTTGATATCGACTTGAGTAAAGTAGAGGTAGCAGACCTTGCTAATATTACTCCAGAAGAAAAAGCGAAATTCCAATTCATGATGCTAGGTGCTATTAATTCTAAAGATGAATTCAATCTTGATGAGTTCTTGAAAGAAACAGACGAGCAAGGTAATACAATTTACACATCTAAAGATTCTAAAGTGAAAATTACAATCGACAAAGATGGTAATATGAAAGTTACGAAAGATGGTAAGACTGATTTAGCAGTTAACATTGATAAAGCTGGAAATGTAACAATCGTTACAAAAGAAGGTCAAGTATTAGCAATTCCAAGAGATGACGCATTCAAACAATATGTACCATACAATGCTGGAGGTAATAACAATGGCACTGGTAATGGTAACAGCAATGGAACTTCTGGCAATAACGCAGCTAATAACACTGACGCAAAAGTGAATAAAGCTAAGTTAGAAGGGGCTATCCATCAATTAGATGAATTGATCATTAAAGAATCAGCTAAGCTTGATGCAGAAACTGCAAAAGAAGCGAATGACTTATTAGCAGATGCTAAGAAAGTATTTGCTAATGCAGATGCAACTCAAGCAGAAGTGGATGCAATGGTTAAACGTATCGAAGACTTCATGGCGAAGGTTGCTTCATCAACTGATCATGCAACTCCAGCTAACGACCAAGCTGCTCAAACATCAGCTGTAGCTCCAGCTACTACTCAAGCAGCAGCTAATGCTAGCCAAGAAGCAGCAACAAACGCGCGTAAAGCAGCTAAAGAATTGCCAAATACAGGTACAGCAGATTCTACTGTAGCTATGGTAGCAGCTGCCGCAAGTGCATTACTTGGTCTTGGTCTTGCAGGCCGTCGTCGTAAAGAAGACGAAGAAGCTTAATTGGTAGATTGTTTGATAATTATCGAATGATAAATCCGATTTTCAAAGCTTAAGCAAGTACCTCTCATAAGAAAATCTCCTAGCAGGAAAGTCTGCTAGGAGATTTTTGTATTTCAGGAAGTGGACGGCTGACTTGGTAACCAGCTGAGGGTGAAAGTTAGTTGTTCAGCTTTTAAGAGGTCTTGGTGTTGAATAGTTGATACTAGAGTTGTGTCCAGTCGACATTCTTTGACAAAGTTGAAGTGGCTGTGGTTTTGCTCAGTATGAATATCTAGCCATTTATTTTCTTTAGCTAGGTAAATACGGAGGTGATTAAAGAGAGGGATTCCGAGATCATAGCTTGGTTTTCCTGGACAGGTCGGATAAAATCCGAGAGCTGACCAGATGTACCAGGCAGAGAGACTACCATTGTCTTCATCGCCAGGATAGGCTTGCCAGCTTGGGTGAAAGGCTTTCTGACGGAGAGTCTTGATGAGAAGGGCAGTATAGTCAGGGTAGTTGCTGTAACGGAAGAGATAAGGAATGTGGAAGCTCGGTTGGTTGGAAATAGCGAGTTGTCCAAAAGGAGCAGTAGCCATCTCGCTCATTTCGTGAATCTCGTAACCATAGCCTGTTGTCTCAAAGAGGGGAGCCTCCTGACAAGTCTTCAAAAGATAGTTGCTAAAGGCTTCTTTTCCACCCATAAGCTGGATTAAGTCTGGGATGTCGTGGAGGACACCTAAAGTCGCTTGAATGGCAGAGCATTCAGCGTAGTCTCGTCCCCAACTATAAGGAGAGAAGTCAGGGCGGAAGTTGCCTTGATTGTCTCGCGCTCGCATGTAACCTGTCTCATCATCAAATAGATGGTGGTAATTTTGTGAAGCAGTCCTATAGGTTTCCGCGATGTCATTCTGACCAAGTTTTTTGGCACAGCTGGCGATACAAAAGTCGCTATAGGTATAGTCAAGGGTGTGACTGACACTTTCGTGGTGGTCGGTAGAGAGGTAGCCCAGTTCTTGGTATTGGGCTAGTCCGTGACGACCATTGATGCCGAGAGGGTCGGACTTGCTGGCTGTTTCAAGCATGGCTTGGAGGAGTTCTTCTTCTAGGTCAGGAGCCATGTCCTTGCAGGCGCTATCTGCGATAATGCCGTCTAAAAGGGTACCTGGCATCATACCCCGTTCATCTGGAGCCAGCCATTTTGGAAGAAAACCAGTATCGCGGTAGTTATTGAGAAATCCTTCTAAAAAGCGGTGGTAGTGTTCTGGTATGATAAGGGCAAAGAGGGGGAAGGTGGTGCGGAAGGTATCCCAGAAACCATTGTTGCTAAAGAGGACACCGGGCTTGACAGTGCCAGTAGCCAGATCCATGTGGATGGCTTGCCCTGATTCATCAATCTCATAAAAAGTTTGAGGAAATAGGAAGAGTCTGTAGAGACAGTGATCAAAGAAGGTTCGGTCAGCCTCTCCTGTTTCTATAATGTCAAAACGATGGAGGAGATTTTCCCAGTCCGCTTGTGCACTTGATTTACAGCTGTCAAAGTCCTTTTGAGGTAGATTAAGCAGTGCTTGAGAAGGAGAGATGAAAGAAGTTGCTAGCTGAATCTCGGTTTGACTACTTGCTAAGTCAATTCGCCAGTCTTCGCCTTCTTGGCTGATAGCAAGAATATCCGTATTCATTCGCAGGACAGTGAACATCGTTAGTGGATTTTTGTTGGTTTCAGTTTTTCCTTCTTGTCGCAGGGCAAGAGTTCGCTTATCTACTTGCTCCACGGTCAGCTCATCTGCTGTGTGAAGATAGAGGGAGAGGGCTTTGCCTTGCTTTTGCTCCAAACGAATAGAAGCACCGTAGCAAGTCGGTGTAAGCTGGCTTTCAATCTGATAGCGCAGGGAGAAAATTTTCAGATAATGAGGTTGGAAAGAGGCCTTATCGATATCATAGGAAGACTGACGATGGAAGAGGCTGTCTCCACCTAGCTGGCCTGTGACAGGTGTCAGAAGGAGCCAAGAGTAGTCGCCAATCCAAGGACTGGGCTGGTGGGTTAAACGAATCCCCTGAAAAATGGGCAGATGCGGATTGAAAAACCAAGCTCCCTCCTGGTCACTGGTCTGGGGCACAAAGTAATTCATCCCAAAAGGAAGGCCTGTGTATGGCAGAGTATTTCCCCGAGAAAAGGCATGCTTGCTGGCAGTTCCAAAGCGGGTATCGATGGTTTCAAGTAGTGGTTTCATAGTCTTTCCTTTAGCTGTTTTTCTACATTATATCAGAAAAATGGGGCCTTTAGATATGGGGTTCAAAAGAAAGCAATTTTGTAGAAAAATGACTATCATTTGTGTATGTATTTTCTGTCTCAAAAGCTATATACTGAAAATGAAACTTGTTTGAAAGAGGATACTGCACGATGATTTATTCAAAAGAAATTGTTAGAGAATGGCTAGATGAAGTAGCAGAGCGGGCTAAGGACCATCCAGAGTGGGTGGATGTTTTCGAGCGTTGCTATACAGACACCTTGGACAATACGGTTGAAATCCTAGAAGATGGTTCAACCTTTGTACTCACAGGAGATATTCCTGCTATGTGGCTTCGAGATTCGACAGCCCAACTCAGGCCCTACCTTCATGTAGCCAAAAGAGATACCCTCCTGCGTCAGACCGTTGCAGGTTTGGTCAAACGTCAGATGACCTTGATACTCAAGGATCCTTATGCCAACTCCTTCAACATTGAAGAAAACTGGAAGGGGCACCACGAGACCGACCATACAGACCTTAATGGCTGGATTTGGGAACGCAAGTATGAGGTGGACTCGCTTTGCTATCCTTTGCAGTTGGCTTATCTCCTCTGGAAAGAGACTGGCGATACTAGTCAGTTTGATGAGACTTTTGTCGCAGCGACTAAGGAAATTCTCCATCTTTGGACGGTGGAACAAGACCACAAGAACTCTCCTTATCGTTTTGTCCGAGATACGGACCGTAAGGAAGACACCTTGGTAAATGATGGCTTTGGACCTGATTTTGCAGTGACAGGTATGACTTGGTCAGCCTTTCGTCCGAGTGATGATTGCTGTCAGTATAGTTACTTGATTCCGTCAAATATGTTTGCAGTCGTTGTCTTAGGTTATGTGCAAGAAATCTTTGCAGAATTGAATCTAGCTGATAGCGAGAGCATTATTGCTGATGCTAAGCGCCTCCAGTCTGAAATCCAAGAAGGAATCGAAAACTATGCTTATACCACCAACAGCAAGGGCGAAAAGATTTATGCCTTTGAAGTAGACGGTTTGGGAAATGCTAGCATCATGGATGATCCAAACGTTCCAAGTTTGTTGGCTGCGCCTTATCTGGGCTACTGTTCGGTCGATGATGAAGTTTATCAAGCAACTCGTCGTACTATTCTGAGCCCTGAAAATCCATATTTCTACCAAGGAGAATACGCTAGCGGTCTCGGAAGTTCTCATACCTTCTATCGCTATATCTGGCCAATCGCTCTGTCTATCCAAGGCTTGACAACAAGAGATAAGGCAGAGAAGAAATTCTTGCTGGATCAGCTAGTTGCTTGCGATGGGGGTACAGGTGTTATGCATGAAAGCTTCCACGTAGATGACCCAACTCTCTACTCTCGTGAATGGTTCTCTTGGGCCAACATGATGTTCTGTGAATTGGTCTTGGATTACTTGGATATCCGTTAAGGAGCTCGCTTTAGCGCAACTGATTCTTGGAAAGAATCACAAATTTACATCCAAAAACGTTAACAATAAAAATTTAAATTTAGAATGAGGTTTTACTTCATGGAAAATGTTGTTGTACATATTATCTCACATAGTCACTGGGATCGTGAGTGGTACTTGCCTTTTGAAAGCCACCGTATGCAGTTGGTGGAATTATTTGACAATCTCTTCGATCTCTTTGAAAATGACCCTGAGTTCAAGAGCTTCCACTTGGATGGTCAAACCATTGTCCTTGATGACTACTTGGAGATTCGCCCTGAAAATCGCGACAAAGTCCAACGATACATCGACCAAGGCAAACTTAAAATTGGTCCCTTTTACATTTTGCAGGATGACTACTTGATTTCAAGTGAAGCCAATGTCCGCAATACCTTGATTGGTCAAGCAGAATGTGCAAAATGGGGCAAATCAACCCAGATTGGTTACTTCCCAGATACCTTTGGAAATATGGGGCAAGCACCTCAAATCCTTCAAAAATCAGGGATTCACGTAGCAGCCTTTGGTCGTGGTGTGAAGCCGATTGGATTTGACAACCAAGTCCTCGAAGATGAGCAGTTTACTTCCCAGTTTTCAGAAATGTACTGGCAGGGTGCGGATGGTAGTCGTGTCCTCGGGATTCTCTTTGCCAATTGGTACAGTAATGGGAATGAAATTCCAGTTGATAAAGATGAGGTCTTGACCTTCTGGAAACAAAAATTATCAGACGTGCGTGACTATGCTTCGACCAACCAATGGTTGATGATGAACGGCTGTGACCATCAGCCTGTCCAGAAAAATTTGAGTGAAGCCATTCGTGTGGCAAATGAACTCTTCCCAGATGTAACCTTTGTTCATAGTTCCTTTGATGAATATGTTCAAGCCGTGGAAAGTGCCCTACCAGAGCAGTTATCAACGGTTACAGGTGAGTTGACCAGTCAGGAAACAGACGGCTGGTACACACTTGCCAACACTTCTTCATCTCGTATTTATCTCAAACAAGCCTTCCAAGAAAATAGCAACCTCCTAGAGCAAGTGGTGGAACCATTAACAATTATCACTGGTGGCCATAATCACAAGGACCAGTTGACCTATGCTTGGAAAACACTTTTGCAGAACGCGCCCCATGATAGTATCTGTGGCTGTAGCGTGGACGAGGTTCATCGCGAGATGGAAACACGTTTTGCCAAGGTTAATCAAGTAGGAAACTTTGTTAAGACCAATCTTCTTAACGAGTGGAAGGGCAAAATCGCTACAGCTAAGGCTCAAAGTGATTATCTTTTTACGGTTATTAACACAGGCTTGCATGATAAGGTTGATACGGTCAGCACAGTAATTGATGTGGCGACTTGTGATTTCAAGGAATTGCACCCAACAGAAGGTTACAAGAAGATGGCTGCCTTAACCTTGCCAAGTTACCGTGTAGAGGACTTGGATGGTCGTCCTGTGGAGGCTAAAATCGAAGACCTTGGGGCTAATTTTGAGTATGATTTACCAAAAGACAAGTTCCGCCAAGCTCGTATTGCCCGTCAAGTGCGCGTGACCATCCCCGTTCACCTAGCCCCGCTCTCTTGGACAACCTTCCAATTGCTGGAAGGAGCACAAGAACACCGTGACGGTATTTACCAAAATGGAGTAATTGATACGCCATTTGTAACGGTCAGTGTGGATGATAACATCACAGTTTATGATAAAACAACTCACGAAGCATACGAAGACTTTATCCGCTTCGAAGACCGTGGTGATATCGGAAACGAGTATATCTATTTCCAACCAAAAGGAACAGAACCCATCTATGCAGAGCTTAAGGGTTACGAGGTCTTGGAAAACACAGCTCGCTACGCTAAGATTTTGCTCAAACATGAATTGACAGTGCCTGTTAGTGCCGATGAAAAGCTAGAAGAAGAGCAAAAAGGCATCATCGAATTTATGAAGCGTGAGGCTGGACGGTCAGAAGAATTGACAAGCATTCCTCTTGAAACTGAGTTGACTGTCTTTGTTGACAATCCACAAATCCGCTTTAAGACGCGCTTTACTAACACTGCCAAGGATCACCGTATCCGTCTCTTGGTCAAGACTCATAACACGCGTCCAAGCAATGATTCCGAAAGCATCTATGAAGTGGTGACACGACCAAACAAACCAGCGGCTTCATGGGAAAATCCTGAAAATCCTCAACACCAACAAGCTTTTGTCAGTCTGTATGACGATGAAAAAGGTGTGACTGTATCAAACAAGGGATTGAATGAATACGAAATCCTTGGAGACGACACCATTGCCGTGACTATTTTGCGTGCATCAGGTGAGCTGGGTGACTGGGGCTACTTCCCAACACCAGAGGCTCAGTGCTTGCGTGAGTTTGAGGTAGAGTTTGCGCTTGAATGCCATCAAGCCCAAGAACGCTTTTCGGCCTATCGTCGCGCTAAAGCCTTGCAGACACCATTTACTAGTATTCAGATTGCTAGACAAGAAGGAAGTGTGGCTGCGACTGGTAGCCTCTTGAGTCATTCTGTTCTCAGCATACCGCAAATCTGTCCGACAGCCTTTAAGGTAGCTGAAAATGAAGAAGGCTATGTCCTTCGTTACTACAATATGTGTAATGAAAATGTGCGTGTACCGGAAAGTCAACATCTCTTCCTTGACCTACTTGAACGACCATACCCAGTTCATAGAGGCCTCATTTCACCACAAGAGATTCGTACAGAATTCATCCAAAAAGAAGAAATCTAAGATTTTGAAAGTGTTTGATAACTAGTACTACAAGATAGAAAGGAGGGGCGAAAAGGTAAGAACTAACTGCTGATTCGCCCTTTTTTATGGTAAAAACAATGACCATTGCAACGATTGATATCGGAGGGACTGGGATTAAGTTTGCCAGTCTGACTCCTGATGGGAAAATACTGAATAAGACAAGCATTCCAACGCCTGAAAACTTGGAGGACTTACTAGCTTGGCTAGATCAACGTTTGTCAGAACAGGATTATAGCGGGATTGCTATGAGCGTTCCAGGCGCTGTCAATCAAGAGACAGGTGTGATTGATGGCTTCAGTGCGGTGCCCTACATTCACGGATTTTCTTGGTATGAGGCGCTTAGTTCTTATCAGATTCCTGTCCATCTAGAAAATGATGCCAACTGCGTTGGACTCAGTGAATTACTGGCTCATCCAGAACTTGAAAATGCAGCCTGTGTCGTTATTGGGACTGGGATTGGCGGAGCCATGATTATCAACGGTAGACTTCACCGAGGACGCCATGGCTTGGGTGGAGAATTTGGCTACATGACAACCCTTGCCCCTGCTGAAAAGCTCAACAACTGGTCGCAACTAGCGTCAACTGGAAATATGGTGCGCTACGTGATTGAAAAATCTGGTCAGACTGATTGGGACGGTCGCAAGATTTACCAAGAGGCCGAAGCAGGAAATGCCCTTTGTCAAGAAGCCATTGAGCGCATGAATCGTAATCTGGCGCAAGGCTTGCTCAATATTCAGTATCTCATCGACCCAGATGTCATTAGTCTGGGAGGCTCTATCAGTCAAAATCCAGATTTCATCCAAGGTGTCAAGGAAGCTGTTGAAGACTTTGTCGATACCTACGAAGAATACACGGTCGCCCCAGTTATCCAAGCCTGCACCTATCATGCAGATGCTAATCTCTACGGAGCCCTTGTCAACTGGCTACAGGAGGAAAACCAATGGTAAGATTTACAGGACTTAGTTCCAAACAAACTCAGGCAATCGACTGGCTGATAAAGCACATTTCGCTACCAGATGTAGAGGTAGCTGTCGCTCAGTCTGACCAAGCCTCTATCTCTATCAAGGGTGAGGGTGGCCACTATCAATTGACTTACCGCAAACCTCACCAACTCTACCGTGCCTTGTCCTTGTTGGCAACAGTTATAGCAGAAGGTGACAAGGTAGAGATTGAGGAGCAAGCGGCTTATGAAGATTTAGCCTATATGGCTGACTGTTCGCGCAATGCGGTGCTGAATGTCGCTTCTGCCAAGCAGATGATTGAGATCTTGGCTCTCATGGGCTACTCAACCTTTGAGCTCTACATGGAAGATACCTACCAGATTGAAGGGCAGCCTTACTTTGGCTATTTCCGTGGAGCCTACTCAGCTGAGGAATTGCAGGAAATCGAAGCCTATGCCCAGCAGTTTGATATGACCTTTGTGCCTTGCATCCAGACCTTGGCCCACTTGTCAGCCTTCGTCAAATGGGGTGTCAAGGAAGTGCAAGAACTCCGTGATGTAGAGGACATTCTCCTTATTGGCGAAGAAAAGGTTTATAACCTGATTGATGGGATGTTTGCTACTCTATCTAAACTACAAACTCGCAAGGTCAATATCGGGATGGACGAAGCCCACTTGGTTGGTTTGGGACGTTACTTGATATTGAACGGTGTTGTGGATCGTAGTCTCCTCATGTGTCAACACTTGGAGCGCGTGCTGGATATTGCTGACAAATATGGTTTCCACTGCCAGATGTGGAGCGATATGTTCTTTAAACTTATGTCAGCAGATGGCCAGTACGACCGTGATGTGGAAATTCCAGAGGAAACGCGTGTCTACCTAGACCGTCTCAAAGACCGAGTAACTTTGGTTTACTGGGACTATTATCAGGATAGCGAGGAAAAATACAATCGCAACTTCCGCAACCATCACAAGATTAGCCATGACCTTGCCTTTGCAGGTGGTGCTTGGAAGTGGATTGGTTTCACACCCAATAACCATTTCAGCCGTCTCATCGCTCTTGAAGCCAATAAAGCCTGTCGTGCCAATGACATCAAAGAAGTTATCGTGACAGGTTGGGGAGACAATGGTGGGGAAACTGCCCAGTTTTCTATCCTACCAAGCTTGCAAATCTGGGCTGAACTCAGCTATCGCAATGACCTAGACCGTTTGTCTGCTCACTTCAAGACCAATACTGGTCTATCGGTCGAAGATTTCATGCAGATTGACCTTGCCAACCTCTTGCCAAATCTACCAGGCAATCTCAGTGGTATCAACCCTAACCGCTATGTTTTTTATCAGGATGTTCTTTGTCCGATTCTTGACCGCCACATGACACTTGAACAGGACAAACCGCACTTCGCTCAGTCAGCTGAGACGCTTGCTGATATTAAAGAAAAAGCAGGAAACTATGCTTACCTCTTTGAAACTCAGGCTCAGTTGAACCAGATTTTAAGTAGGAAAGTGGATGTGGGACGACGTATTCGTAAAGCCTATCAAGTAAACGATAAGGAAAGTCTGCAAGAAATCGCAAGACGAGAATTACCAGAACTCAGAAGCCAAATCGAACACTTCCATGCCCTCTTTAGCCACCAATGGTTGAAGGAAAACAAGGTCTTTGGCTTGGACACAGTTGATATCCGCATGGGTGGACTCTTGCAGAGGATCAAGCGAGCAGAAAGTCGCATCGATGCTTATCTGGCTGGTCAGCTGGACCGCATCGACGAGCTAGAAGTAGAAATTCTGCCATTTAACGACTTCTACGCAGACAAGGACTTCGCAGCCACAACAGCCAACCAGTGGCATACTATTGCGACAGCTTCAACGATTTACACGACCTAAAACAAGAACACCTTGCTTGGCGCAGGGTGTTTCCCGTGAAACATCCCTTTCTTCAAAAGTACTCCACATAAAATAATTTGTGGAGTTTTTTCTATAATTAGTAGTTTAACCTAACCTGCAAATAGGAGTATACTAATAATGTAATCGTTATCAAAAGTCTAAAAAGGAATTTTTAGACGGATATCAAAATAAAAAAGGGAGGAAATTATGAATAAGTTTTCAAAAACCTTGAGAGACAACTGGATCTTTCTCTTGATGGTTTTACCAGGGGCACTCTGGTTGATTCTATTCTTCTACATTCCAGTATTTGGGAACGTGGTTGCCTTCAAAGACTACCACATGACCAGTAATGGTTTCATAGATAGTATCATGAATAGTAAATGGGTCGGACTAGATAATTTCAGATTCTTATTTAGTTCAAGAGACGCCTTTATTATCACACGAAATACTGTCCTCTACAATCTTGGCTTTATCTTTATTGGCTTGATTGTATCTGTAGGGATTGCCATCATCCTCAGTGAACTCCGTTCTAAGAGAATGGTTAAGATCTTCCAAACTTCCATGTTGTTCCCTTACTTCTTGTCTTGGGTTATCATCAGTTTCTTTACAGATGCCTTCCTAAACATTGATAAAGGGGTGTTCAACCATTTATTGGAAACTCTTGGTCTCAAAGAAATCAATTTCTATGCTGACTTGGGTATCTGGCCATATCTCATACTTTTCCTAGGTATTTGGAAAGGCTTTGGATATAGCAGTGTCATGTACTATGCGACAATCATGGGAATTGATCCAACCTACTACGAAGCAGCAACAGTGGACGGGGCCAGCAAATGGCAACGAATTCGCAATGTAACCATTCCGCAGTTGACACCATTGGTAACCGTATTGACCATCCTTGCAGTCGGAAATATCTTCCGTGCAGACTTCGGTCTCTTCTACCAAATCCCACACAATGCTGGTCAGCTTTACAACGTAACCAACGTTTTGGACGTATATGTTTATAACGGTTTGACTCAGACAGCGGATATCGGGATGGCTTCAGCGGCAGGTCTTTACCAATCAGTTGTCGGTTTGATTCTGGTTATCCTATCAAACTTACTTGCAAGACGAGTTGATCCAAACTCAGCCTTGTTCTAGAAAGGAGGAGAATATGGCAGAAAAGAAAATTAAAAAAGAAAAAATTGATAATGTCGGCATTCACTCCTTCAGTAAGAAAGCGGATATCTTCTTCAGTATCATTTCTGGTTTGATCGCCCTATCTTGTATCCTACCCTTTGTATTCGTTATCGTGATTTCGGTGACAGATGAAAAGAGTATCCTGCAAAATGGATATAGCTTCTTCCCATCTCAATTTGGCTTAGACGGTTTTGAATTCTTGGCACAGTTTAAGGATAAAATCCTACAAGCCCTCTTCATCTCAGTCTTTGTAACAGTGGTGGGGACTATTACAAACGTTTTTATCACAACAACCTATGCCTACGCCATCTCGCGGACAACCTTTAAGTATCGCAGATTCTTTACGATTTTTGCCCTTCTTAGTATGTTGTTCAACGCTGGTTTGGTACCAGGCTATATTGTGGTGACTCGTTTACTTCAACTCGGTGATACAGTTTGGGCCTTGATTGTTCCAATGCTTCTCTCACCATTTAACATCATCTTGATGCGTTCCTTCTTCAAGAAGACTATCCCAGAAGCCATTCTTGAGTCCGCTCGTATCGATGGTGCCAGTGAAGCACGGATCTTCTTCCAAATCTGTTTGCCATTGTCATTACCAGGTATCGCAACCATCACGCTCTTGACAGCTCTTGGTTTCTGGAATGACTGGTTCAACGCCCTTCTTTATATCAAGAGTGATAACTTGTATCCATTGCAATATTTGCTCATGCAAATCCAACAAAATATGGACTACATCGCCAAAGCAGTCGGCCTTTCAGGTCAACTGGGCGTTGCTCTACCGAAAGAAACAGGTCGTATGGCCATGGTTGTGGTCGCAACCCTTCCAATCGCAATCTTGTATCCATTCTTCCAACGCTACTTTGTAAAAGGTTTGACTATCGGTGGTGTGAAAGAATAGTGCTTGTTGAGAAAAAATATTTCTCATTTCCAAACTTCCCTTGCGTGAAGTTAAGATCATTACATTGTTTATAAGTTTAAAAATAAAAAAAGGAGTTTTTATCATGAAAAACTGGAAAAAATATGCTTTTGCATCTGCTAGTGTAGTCGCTTTGGCTGCTGGTCTCGCTGCTTGTGGAAACCTTTCAGGTAACAAAAAAGCTGCTGACTCAGCTTCAGGTGATAAGACTGTTATCAAAATGTACCAAATTGGTGACAAACCAGATAACTTGGATGAATTGCTAGAAAATGCCAACAAAATCATCGGAGAAAAAGTTGGTGCTAAATTGGATATCCAATACCTTGGATGGGGTGATTATGGTAAGAAAATGTCAGTTATCACATCATCTGGTGAAAACTATGATATCGCCTTTGCAGATAACTATGTTGTAAACGCTCAAAAAGGTGCTTACGCTGACTTGACAGAATTGTACAAAAAAGAAGGTAAAGATCTTTACAAGGCACTTGACCCAGCTTACATCAAAGGTAACAGCATTAACGGTAAAATTTACGCAGTTCCAGTTGCAGCCAACGTTGCATCATCTCAAAACTTCGCCTTCAACGGAACTCTTCTTGCTAAATACGGTATCGATATTTCAGGTGTCACTTCATATGAAACACTTGAACCAGTCTTGAAACAAATCAAAGAAAAAGCTCCAGATGTAGTGCCATTTGCGGTTACTAAGAACTTCATCCCATCTGATAACTTTGACTACCCAGTTCCAAACGGACTTCCATTCGTTATCGACCTTGAAGGGGACACTACTAAGATCGTAAACCGTTACGAAGTGCCTCGTTTCAAAGAACACTTGAAGACTCTTCACAAATTCTATGAAGCTGGATACATTCCAAAAGACGTAGCAACAAGCGACACTTCATTTGACCTTCAACAAGATACTTGGTTCGTTCGTGAAGAAACAGTAGGACCAGCTGACTACGGTAACAGCTTGCTTTCACGTGTTGCAAACAAAGACATCCAAATCAAACCAATCACTAACTTCATCAAGAAAAACCAAACAACACAAGTTGCTAACTTTGTCATCTCAAACAACTCTAAGAACAAAGAAAAATCAATGGAAGTGTTGAACCTCTTGAACACTAACCCAGAACTCTTGAACGGTCTTGTTTACGGTCCAGAAGGTAAGAACTGGGAAAAACTTGCAGGTAAAGAAAACCGTGTTAAAGTCCTTGATGGCTACAAAGGAAACACTCACATGGGTGGATGGAACACTGGTAACAACTGGATCCTTTACATCAACGAAAACGTTACAGACCAACAAATCGAAGATTCTAAGAAACAATTGGCTGAAGCTAAAGAATCTCCAGCACTTGGATTCATCTTTAACACTGACAATGTGAAATCTGAAATCTCAGCAATCTCTAACACAATGCAACAATTCGATACAGCTATCAACACTGGTACTGTAGACCCAGATAAAGCTATTCCAGAATTGATGGAAAAATTGAAATCTGAAGGTGCCTACGATAAAGTATTGAACGAAATGCAAAAACAATACGATGAATTCTTGAAAAACAAAAAATAATCAGCTAAATTGATTTCGTGTATTCATTCCTAATTCCTAAAAACTGAATCACTGTTTTCCTCAGGTTTATCTGGGGAGGCAGTGATTTTTTGAAACGAGAGCATATATATCCATGTTTTCTTATCACTATTTAACCATTCAGGAAATCTCAAGTACCATTTAGGATTTGGAGTAAGGATTTAGGAAAGTATCGCTTATATTAGAGATGTCTCGAGTTTACAAAGGAGAGTTCATATGAAGAAGTATCAACTTTTATTCAAAATAAGTGCAGTCTTCTCTTACTTATTTTTCGTATTTGGTCTTTCTCAGCTGACGCTTATTGTTCAAAAT
>NZ_CAMHZQ010000011.1 GCF_946190275.1 Streptococcus mitis
CTTAACCCCTTGACCAACGGACCAGAGTTGTTATTTTCAACTCTTACTATTATACCGACTTTTTATTTTTTGTCAACACTTTTTTTAACTTTTTTTACTTTTTTGCATGAATTCCTAATGAGCACGGATGTCAAACTCTTTAAACACAATACGTAAGTCTCTTAACACTCTTTGACGCCCTCGGAAACGTTCATTTCTTAAGACGCGTTCTAACTCTTCTCGTTGCTCTTTAGTTTGTTTGTTTCTATAATCTCTTAGTGTCTCATGAAAGAGATAATAATCGTCTAACCATAGACCGCCCTCACTTATACGATGACTAATCTCACCCACTTCTTCATAAAGCTCTTTATCATATCTTCGTTTTTGACTTTCTTGTTTACGGATATAGTCTAGAACCCGATTTCGAAACTTGGTTTTGAAATATTTACGTAAGCGTGGAATATCTTCAACTAATCCTTCTTCTTTACTAATCAATTCATGTAGACATATCATTCCCTCTTGATCCCAATCTGATAGCTCCCACAAATGAAGGTAATATTCATTTCTACACTTATATACAATTCCCTGCACTTCTTCATACAATTCTTTAAGCATAATCTTCCCCTTTCTGTGTACAGTCTAACAAATTCAAAAACACTTTTGGCACATTTCATCCATTCTGCACCCTTTAGTTCCTCAACTGCACAAAAAAGAGAGGTCTTGCCTCTCTTTGGGTTATTTCTCGTCATTCATTTTTGACTTTACTTCATCATAGGATAGTGCATGAGATTCCTCTTCTACTGTTTCAGGCATCTTTCCTGCTTCATAAAGAGATTTAATTTGTGTACTATCCAATGTTTCGTATTTCAATAATGCTTCTGCAATCAACTTGTGAGTTTCACGATTTGACTGAATAATTTCAGCAGCTTTATTTCGTGCTTCATTCAATAATGAACGAACCTCTTCGTCAATTTCATAAGCTGTTTGTTCTGAAATTGATTTTTGAGTGCTTTGTGCACCAAACATGGCATGATTACCCTCATATTGTACCGGACCAAGTTTTTCACTCATACCGTACTCTGTAACCATTGCACGCGCCATTTGTGTCGCTTGTTCAAAGTCGTTTGAAGCTCCTGTAGTTTGGACATTAAAGATAATTTCTTCAGCTACACGTCCACCCATTAAGCCAGCCAATTGCTCTTTCATATCTTCTTTAGATAGAAGCATTTGATCTTCCTTAGGAAGTGCAATCATGTAACCACCTGCACGACCTCTTGGTACAATTGTAACCTTATGGACAACGCGGGCATTCGATAAGACTAGACCAACAATGGTATGTCCTGCCTCATGATAGGCAACCAATTCACGTTCTTTTTGTGAAACAGTCTTATCTTTCTTAGAAGGACCAGCAATCACTCTATCTTCTGCTTCATCAATATCTGAGGCATCAATTACCGATTTATTGCGACGAGCAGCAACTAAAGCTGCTTCATTCAAGACATTCTCTAGATCAGCACCAACAAAACCTGGAGTTTGTTGAGCCACTAATTTCAAATCAACATCTTCTGCTAAAGGCTTGTTCTTAGCGTGAACTTTCAAGATTGCTTCACGACCTTTAACATCAGGACGGCCAACCAATACTTTTCTATCAAAACGTCCTGGACGCAAAAGGGCAGGATCAAGTACATCTGAACGGTTTGTCGCAGCGATGACGATAATCCCTTCATTTCCCTCAAAACCATCCATCTCAATCAAAAGTTGGTTCAAGGTTTGTTCACGTTCATCATTACCTCCGCCGAGACCGACTCCACGTTGACGTCCAACAGCATCAATTTCATCGATAAAGATAATAGCTGGTGCTGCTTTTTTTGCATCTTCAAAAAGAGAACGAACACGACTAGCTCCAACTCCGACAAACATTTCTACAAAGTCAGAACCTGAGATACTAAAGAATGGAACACCTGCTTCTCCGGCTACTGCCTTAGCAAGCAAAGTTTTACCTGTTCCTGGAGGTCCCTCCAAAAGAACACCTGCTGGAATACGGGCTCCAAGTTTTGTAAATCGTTTTGGATCTTTTAAAAATTCAACAACTTCAACTAGTTCTTGTTTTTCTTCCTCAGCTCCAGCAACATCTGAAAATCTTACTTTAATATCTTCTTTATTTGTGGCTTTTGCCTTACTACGTCCAAAACTCATTGGGTTACGGCTATTATTTCCTCCCATATTTCCCATCATAGAGAACAGGAAGAAGAATAGAATACCGAATGGCACAATTGATACAAGAATATTAATCCACATACCACTTGAACTTTCATGCTTAACAGTTACTTCTGCCTTATGGTCAGAAGCAAGTTTTTGCAATTCTGATACTGTAGTATCTGAAGGAAGAATAATACTTGAAAATTTCTCTACTGTTGTAGCAGAAGGAGAAAAGAACTGGATACCTGTTTCTTCTTTACTTGTTTTAGGATTTTTATAGACACCCGAAACCTCGATAACACTTCCATTTGGTTGGTAGGTTAATTCTTTTACGTTGTCATCGGTAATTTCTTTTACCAATTCTGTATAATTAATTTGCTCACTTTTCCCTGCAACACTACCTGTACTAAAATACTGATAACCTGTAACTAGGAGAAAAATAAGTAATAACCATAGAAAAGGATTTTTAATTAAACCATTATTTTGTTTTTTCATTAAAAATTGTTCTTTCTAATTTGAATACACTTCTTCTTTCAATACTCCAACATAAGGAAGGTTACGATAATTTTCTTTGTAGTCTAAACCATAACCTACTACAAACTCATTTGGGATAGTAAAGCAGGTATAGTCTGCCTCAATTTCTACAACACGTCCTTCTGGTTTATCCAACAAGGTTGCAATGTTAACAGAAGCTGCTTCTCTTGCAATAAACATATCTCGCAAATTCTTCAAAGTTTGACCTGTATCAATGATATCTTCTACAAATAGAACATGTCTTCCTTTGATATCTTGAGTCACATCTTGTTTAATATTGATAACACCACTACTTGCTGTTCCACCATGGTAGCTAGAAACCATCATGAAGTCCATTTCAATATGTGTATCGATATGTTTGACCAATTCAGCCATAAAAGGAATAGATCCTTTTAAAATCCCAACTAAAATTGGATTTTTTCCTGCATAGTCTTTAGTGAGTTGAGCACCTAATTTTTTAGCAGCTTCTGTAATTTCATCGTGTGAAACGAGGATTTTTTTAATATCGTTTTCTAACATTTTTTTACCTATCTATTTTTTCTATATAAAGTACAGTGTTCATTATATCATTTTTCGTGTTTTTACTCAAATTACTGGTCGCAATTCCCAAAATTGAAATAATTTCACCAAATTGCTCAATAATCAGTGCAGATTTTCGCTTTTCCATAGGGATTTTCAAATCAATAAATAGACGTCTAAGTTTTTTTCTATGCCCATTTTGAATCAAAACATCTCCTGTTTTTCGATGACGAATGTGTATGGATGTTTCGCGTGAAACAGGTATTTGTTGAATTGATTCACCTTCTAAAGGAAGTCCAAAGGAAAATAAATAACCTTGGTAAGATACCTGATTTTGATAGTGTAACACAAGTTCATCTTCCTTTTCATCAGACTGAGGACTGATTTTACAAATCTTAAACCATTGGTACTCTTTTATCAATTCATAGCCATTTTTAAGTAAATGACGATACTGGCTTTTAGATTTTAAAATTTGCCGAACTTCAGCAAACTGCGCTTTTGTAAGATTCAAATCTGGAAAACGATTCAGATAAGTTTGAAGTAAAACTCTTTGTGTAGACTCAGAGTAAGACAATAGCTGCTCTAAATTTTCTACATCAATATTCTTTGATAATTCAGCTATTGCCAAATCATAATCTAAAATTTCATTGCCGATACTTAAGATTGCATCTCTAAATCGAGGATTTTCTTTTTCTAATTCTGGTAAATAAGAATTTCGAATACGATTGCGAAAATAATGATTTTCCTTATTTGATGTATCTTCAAAGTGAAAAATTGGTGGAAAGTCTTTTTTCTGAAAATGCAAGAAGGGCCGAATGATTTCTATCTCTCCGACTACTTGCTTCTCCTTAATTCCTGATATATAGCGCAAACGAGTACCTCGAATCAAACGCATTAAAATCGTTTCCACCTGATCATCCGCATGGTGGGCAGTGACTAAGGCTGTCGCACCTGTCTTTTTCATGACCTCTTGAAAAAAATCATAACGAAAATGTCGAGCACGAGCTTCTGAAAATTCACCTAAAAAATTGCTGATATAAATAGGAAGCTCTGCTTCAGCAGCCAACTTCCTTAATTCCTTTTCTTCCCAATCTGATTCTACTCTCTGCTTATGATTCACATGGGCTAGAATCAATTCAATTTCTAACTCTTTTTGATAAGTAGATAATACCTTAAATAGAAACATAGAATCTAACCCACCAGAAAGAGCTAGCACCACCTTAGTATGCTTTTTGAAATATCCCTTCTTGAGAAAATGATTTAAAAAATCTTGTTCCCTCATTTTAGAACCTCATAAACATCCTTGGATATCTGAGAAATTGTATCATAATCAGAATTCTTAGTGAAAATAGAAAGAATAAATGGAGAATCTGCGTAGACAACACCCGTATCATGCTTAAATTCGTCCGCATCCCCAATTTTATGAGCTACCTTCACAGAAACACCTTTGGCAATTCGCTGATTATCAAAATCTGTTTTAGTCAAAGACTCTAGCACAAATCCATTTTGATTATAAATAGCTTCCATGACCTTCCCGGCCATCTTGGAAGAAATCAATTTTTCTTTTGGATCCCAATCATCTCCCATAATGGCAGACATCTTGGATTTGAATGTGGCATCAGATTGGTTTGAAATGTAATAACCCAATATATTATGAGCTACATTATCAGATTCTTTAGATACTTTTGTGATTAAGTCCTTGAGAGAATACTCTTTATTATCCTCTTTTTTAGGAAGACTACCACTTCCCTCTGGTTTATAAGAACCTGGAAAATCATTGACTTCAGATACGTATTTTACAGTCGTATCTAACTGATAAAGACCCTCATTTATTTTTTCTTGCGCATAATAGAGATAAGGGAGTTTCAAAACACTAGCTGCATACATCTTTTCATCTTGATTGATACCAGCTTCTTTTCCAGTAGTCAGTTGCTTAACATAAATAGAGAATGAATCCTTCTGATATTTTTCCGATAACATTTCTTGGACCTTACTCATCCGATTGTCTTCTTCAGAAGTTGATTCTTTAGCTACCCATCCAACCTGATCAATATGTAGAAATTCTCTTCCTTCTACAAACATGGTCTTGTCAATCGATACTTGCGAATAAGCTGATAAGGATGATTTCACTTCTTTTAAGTCATAAGGACTATTGTACAGCTTAAAATCAGATTCTAACCATACTTTTTTTATTGTTGGAGTTACCTCTGATTGATCATATAAAAATCGTTTGTCCGCAGCTATAAATTGATGATTTGATAGCTTAAATACCGGAATTCCTTGTTTATTTAAGCGCCACTCGGTTATTTGGAAACTTGTTTTGGGAGTCAATTTTCCAGATTCCACTACTAAATCTTCATTCGCATAAACAGGAACCTCTCCATAAACCATGGGAAAACTTAGCTTTTCTCTAAAATAAATACCAAAGTCAGATTGTGAAAGGTAATAAATTTCTTTCGAAGTATAGACGACTTCTTTTTCTGTGCTAACGACTTTTGAAATGGTCAAAAAACTTGGTAGCAACAAAATAATTAAGAATTTACGCATTCTTCCTTTCCTTTTCTTCTTGTAAACGCAATAATTGATTTTTATCAGCCAACTCTTCCAGCTTTTCATCTGATAAACTCAAAAATTTCTCAATTACGTCTAGTAAATTTTCCATTTTATCACCTTTGAAGCAAGTCAGGAATCGTATAAACTATTTCCCTCGACTTAGAATAATAGTACTTCGCTCGTGTATATTTGGCAGCATAATCCTCATCTTTCAACTTGGTAGCAAATGCTGTCTCCTTATCCTTTTCATCACTCAAAGTTTGATACTGAGTTTGCAAGTCTGATAATTGCTGACGTCTTTGGAGTAATTGCTGATAACTCTGCGCTAAATTAAAAGTTGGCAAGATAAATAATAGCATAATCAAAATCAATACCCACCCCATAAAACGATTCCGTTTTTGTCGTTCTTTCATCAGATAGCGACGACGTTGATATTCATTTTGAATAAAAGAATTATTCAATTGTACAATATTTTTAGACATTTTCTTCTACCCGTGTTTCACTGATAATTTCATACATGCCTGCTGCATCTTCTTTTTTTGTACTATCTTTCATCTCTAGTACTTTGACAAGTAGCAACTTATTGCCAAAGCGAATTTCAACTTGGTCATTAACTTTCAAATCCGTTGAACTTTTGGCCAAGATTCCATTCACCTTGATTCTGCCTTTATCTGCTACTTCTTTTGCGACTGTGCGACGCTTGATAATTCGCGATACTTTTAAATATTTGTCTAATCTCATCCTTATTACCTCAACTTATTATTGTACCATTTTTATCTATTTTATAGAAGAAAAATATCAAATGGAATTTTCTTTCTTAGACTCTTTTATCTCTAATAAATTTTCTCCAAAAATCAGCAGACCTTCTAAAATTTCATAATCTTTCTTATTTTGGACATCAAATACAAGCTCCATTAATCCCTTATTCTCAGCGATGCCTGCTTTTAAATTCGTTGCGGATAAAGCTTTAAAATAATCTTGAGCTAAAAACAGTCGTTGAGTGACTTTTTCAAATTGAACTGTAATTTTATTATCTTTTCTTTCCACACGTTGAACAAAGACCTTGTCCAAATATGACTTGACTAAACCAATCTCTAAAAGATAGGCTACTACATCTGGGTATTCTCCAAAACGGTCTATCAACTCCTCTTGTAACTCTTCATAATTGACACGGTCGTCAATTTGACGAATTTTCTTGTAAATTTCAATCTTATGTCGTTGATCAGAAATATAAGTATCAGGAAGATAGGCATCAATTTGCAAAATCAACTCAGCATTCCCTTTGGTTCTTGTGTTAGTGTTAGCGTTAGCATTACCGTTTCGTTTGACAATAGCTTCCTCTAATAACTGCGAATACAATTCAAAACCAACAGAATCAATGAAACCAGACTGGGATTTTCCTAGGAGATTCCCTGCTCCACGAATCGAAAGATCTCGCATAGCAATCTTAAATCCAGATCCCAATTCTGTAAATCCTTTAATCGCTTCTAATCTCTTCTCGGAGACTTCACTGATTGATTTTTCTGGACGATACATGAGATAAGCATAAGCAATACGATTACTACGACCGACTCTTCCTCTTAACTGATACAAGGTTGACAAGCCCATATGATCTGCATTTTCAATAAACAAGGTATTGGCATTTGGAATATCCACCCCTGTTTCAATAATGGTAGTCGTCACCAAAATATCGTATTGTCCCTCAATAAAGTCTAATAGAGTATTTTCCAACTGGATTTCACTCATGCGACCATGAACATAACCAATCGAAGCCTCTGGAATCAACTCCTGTAATTCTGAAATCTTCTGGTCAATCGTGTCAACTTTATTGTAAAGGTAGTAAACTTGACCTCCACGCTCCATTTCACGCAAAACAGCATCACGAATGACACTTTCATTCTTTTCCAAAACATAGGTTTGCACTGGATAACGATTAGTCGGCGGAGTTTCAATAACAGACAAATCTCTGATTCCCAGCATAGACATATGGAGGGTACGAGGGATTGGAGTAGCGGTCAAAGTTAGGACATCCACTTGTTTCTTCAGTTCTTTCAAGGTTTCCTTATGCTTGACACCAAATCGCTGTTCCTCATCAATAATCATCAAGCCTAAATCAGCAAACACAACATCTTTTGACAAAACACGATGTGTTCCAATTAAAATATCAACTTGACCGTTTTTCAATTTTTCAAGTGTTTCAGTCTGCTCTTTTTTACTTCTAAAGCGACTCAACACATCAATATTAACTGCAAAATTTTGGAATCGTTCCTTAAAATTGGTATAGTGCTGTTGCGCTAAAACCGTCGTCGGAACTAGAACGACAACCTGTTTGTGATCATTGACTGCCTTAAAGGCTGCACGCATAGCAACTTCAGTCTTTCCAAAACCAACATCTCCAACTAAAAGTCGATCCATGGGATGAGAATCCTGCATATCCCTCTTGATTTCCTCAATACTACGCAGTTGATCATCCGTTTCAACATAAGGGAAGGCATCATCAAAAGCATCTTGATCCTCATCATCAGCTGAGAAAGCAAACCCCTTCAACTGGCTGCGTTCAGAATAAAGTTTAATTAAATCGTCAGCTATATCCTCTACCTGGTTCTTAACTTTTTGCTTTGCTTTTTTGAAATGACCATCATTTAATTTATTTAGTTTAGGTGCTTTACCGTCACTTGAAACGTATTTGGAAAGTAGATGAATCTGTTCCACTGGGATAGAGATTAGATCCCCGTTTTGGTATTGAACACTGACATAATCACGGTGAATCCCTTTGATTTCAATTGTTTCAATCCCTAGATATTGACCAATTCCATGGATATGGTGAACAACATAATCTCCTTTTTCAAGTTCATTGTAATCTTTTAATCTCTCTGCGTTTGAAACATGTTGTCTTCGAAAACGACGTTTCAATTTCTTTTGAAAAATCTCATGTTCAGTTATCACCAGAATTTTTTCATCTACAAAATGAAAACCATGTCTGAGATTGCCCTCGATTAAGTTTACAGATTCTTTACATATGCTTGACTTATCTCTGGAATCCAATTTAATCTGGTATTCCTCTAAAACATCCTCCAATGTTTTACTTCCCATTGAATTGCTAGACTGCAGGATAATAGTATAATTCATTTTTTTGTATCGTTCAATTTCTTCTTTTAGAAAAGAAAATTGATTGAAAAACTCCTGCATAGGATATTGATTAAATTGATAAATTTGGTCAAACTTGAGATTTCCTAGCCCCTTTTGAAGATTAGAGAAAAAGGTCACCGGACTTTGTTTTTTATAGATTTGCTCTGTATCAGCAAAATACTGCATCTCAGAAAATGCTTTACTGTTCTGTAATTCTTCTGTAAAGTACTGCGCTAATTCTCTTTCAAAGACTTCATACTGATTCATCAATTTTTGATAATCATCAAAGAATATTGGTATGTCTTTTTCAATATAATCAAAAATAGTCCATGTCTTGTCATAACACAAAGATAAAAATTTCCGGGAATCAGAATGAATTTGTTTTTGGTGAAAACTTGAAAGAATTTCTTCTAGATAGGATTTCAAAATCGGTGATAACGTTTTTGAAATTTGTTTTTCTAAAGCTGACCGACCTCGTTGATAATCCTTTTCTCTCAAAATTATGTCGCTAGCTGGAAAGATAGTGAGTTCTGTCTGATTTTCTTTCGATAATTGTGTTTCGACTTCAAATAACCTAATACCATCGACTTCATCACCAAAAAACTCAATTCGGCAAGGTTCTAACTGGGATATTTCAAAAATATCTAAAATATCTCCTCGCAGACTAAATTCGCCCTGAGTTTGTACTTGTGTAACTTTTCGATAGCCTATCTCTTTTAACTGATGGATAAGTGCGTGTTGGTCATATTCTTCACCAACTGCAATTTTTATAATGCTTTCTTTAAATCCAGTCGGAGAAGGTAAAAACAATCGACTTGTTGCAATATTACAAACTAAAATCCCTTTCTTAGATGAATCAGTCAAAAAACGCAAGGCTTCAACCCGTGAAATGATTTTTTCTTGTGAAGACATCAAAAACTCGACCATAGGGGAGTCATCTACCAAAAATGGATAGACCAGTTCCTCACCCAAGATAGAGATAAGATCACTAACAAGTCCTTCTGCTTCTCCATAAGTTGACGTCAGTAAAACAATCTTATCTTCTTTTTCTAAACTGCTTGCAATTGCTAAAGCTTTTGTAGAAGTTGACAAACCTAAAATTAATTGTCTTTTTTTATCTGTTAAATTTTGATGCCATTTTTGGATCTGATCATTTTCTGAGAATAAATCTAATAAGGTCACCATTTATCCGTTATACCTCTGCATCGTTTTTTCAAAGTTTTTCTCTTGTAAATAGTAGTTTACAGAATCGTCAACCTTGTCAATAGACTGTAAAATACCAATATAATCATCCTTGTCAAACTTACTCAAAACATGGTTAACAACTGACATTCCATTTTTAGGTCTTCCGATTCCAATCTTAACACGATTAAAGGTCTGAGTCCCTATATGTTGAATAATAGACTTGATACCATTATGACCACCCGCTGAGCCTTTTGTTCTTAAACGAATCTTTCCAACTTCCATGTCAAGATCATCGTAAATGATGAGTAAATCTTCAATATCCAAACCATAATAAGTCAATAAAGCATGAACTGCTTTTCCACTTTCATTCATAAAGGTCGTTGGTTTGACAAGATAAATTTTTTCTCCATTTAGGAAAAAGGATGCTAGGTCAGCTTGAAATATCTTATCGTGTGTAAAAGTGACATTCTGTTTCTTCGCTAGTTGATCAATCAACATAAAACCAACATTGTGTTTGGTCTCAAAATATTTATCCCCTGGATTTCCCAAGCCTACAAGTAATTTAGTCATTTATTTTTCCTTTCAAAAGCCAAAAGGGTTGGAATTTTTTTCCAACCTAAGTGACACTATTCATTAAATTTTTTAGACATTAAAGCGGAATTCCATGATATCGCCATCTTGAACGATATATTCTTTTCCTTCTTCACGCAAGCGCCCAGCTTCTTTTACGGCTTTTTCAGATCCGTATTTCACTAGATCCTCATATGACATGGTTACTGCACGAATAAATCCTTTTTCAAAGTCTGAGTGAATAATCCCAGCTGCTTGAGGAGCCTTCATACCACGTTTGAAAGTCCAAGCACGAACTTCTTTTTCACCAGCTGTGAAGTAAGTTCCCAGTCCAAGTAAGTGGTAAGCTGCACGAGTCAACTTGTCAACGCCTGATTCTGTCAATCCAAGTGCTTCAAGAAACTCTTGCTTGTCTTCTTCGTCTAACTCAGAGATTTCTTCCTCAGCACGCGCAGAAATAACAACTACTTCAGCATTTTCTGTCGCTGCAAATTCACGAATTTGTTTAACATAGTCAATAGAGTCAGGTTCTGAAACCACATCCTCGTCCACATTAGCAACATAGAGCACTGGTTTAGTCGTTAACAGGAAGAGACCTTTGACAACCTTTTGTTCCTCATCTGTAAATTCAATAGTTCGAGCTGATTTTCCATCTTCGAGGACTGGTTTAATCTTTTGAAGAACATTAAACTCAGCTACTGATTCTTTATCTTTTTGCGTACGTGCCATCTTTTCTACACGCGCATATCGTTTGTTCACTGATTCTAAGTCAGCAAGAATCAATTCCAGATTAATTGTATCAATATCTGCAAGTGGATCTACAAAGGCGTCTTCACGTCCTTGCTCACGCATAACATTTTCATCATCAAAAGCACGAACTACATGAACAATCGCATCTACTTCACGGATATTGGCCAAGAATTTATTCCCTAGTCCTTCTCCTTTTGAAGCTCCTTTTACAATCCCTGCAATATCTGTAAATTCAAATGTTGTTGGAACTGTCTTTTTAGGAGTAATCATTTCAGTCAATTTTTGTAGACGTTCATCTGGAACTTCCACCATTCCAACGTTTGGGTCAATAGTCGCAAATGGGTAGTTAGCTGCCTCTGCTCCTGCTTTTGTAATTGCATTAAATAGTGTTGATTTACCAACGTTTGGCAAACCAACGATACCTGCTGTTAAAGCCATATTTTCTCATTCTCCGTTTTCATTTCAATCCCTAATATTATAACACAAAAAGGGAAAACTTGCTAACCCTCTAACTAAGGGGTCTCAGTCAATAATTTTATTCATTTTTCGATCAAAATCATAGCGCCCCATCATGACAACATGGTCACAATTGCTACATTTAATTTTGATATCTGCTCCTACACGTGTAATTTCCCAACGATTGGCCTTTTTACCTGTTGACTTGATGGTGCAAGCATGTGGTTTTTTCATTTCAACAAAATTTCCAACTTGATACATACTACTCTCCTTTTCTTTTTCGATTATATCATAAAAGAGGCGAGCTAGGCTCAACCTCTTTCACTTAATTTGTACGAACTGGTGTAATGAGCTGCATGAAGTCCTCATCAGTGTCTGCTGGCACAAGAGTAAATGGACGAACAGCTGAGATAAAGCTAATGGTCACCTTTTCGCTATTTAAAGCTTTAAGAGAATCAATCAAGTAAGTTGGGTTGAAACTAATAGTCAAATCTTCACCAGTCACCTGATCAGTATCGATTTCTTCGTTTACTTTACCAACTTCTGGAGAATGAACATGGGCGCTAACAATACCACCTTTAATTTCAAGCTTCACAGTACCATTTTGAGTCGCACTTGATAAAAGGCGAGCACGCTCCATTGACTGACGTAAGTTTACCACATCAAAAGTAATAGTAGTGTTAAAGTCTGTTGGAATCAAACGATCTGTGTCAGGATAGTTTCCTTCTAACAAACGTGTGTAGAAGCTAATATTTTCGCTTCTAAAGAGGATTTGATTGTTAGCAAAGAAAATCTCTACAGTTTCAATATCATCTGTAAATACCGCTGAAAATTCGCGTAGAGAACGGCTAGGAATTACGACATCAAAATCATCACTATTTTTCTCAAGCATTAATTTTTTCTGGCTTAGACGATGAGAGTCTGTTGCCACTGTTTTTAGCTCCTTATGCTGACTCAATACAAAATGAACACCTGTTAAAATTGGACGACTTTCTTGTGTACTTGCAGCAAAAGCTGTTTCATTGATAATTTTCTTGAGCAATTTTGTTTCAAGAACCAAAGGAGTGCTTGCTGAAATTTCTTGGATTCGTGGATACTGTTCACTATCTTTTCCTTTTAAGGTAATTTCTGATTTGCCGCTGGTTAAAACAATTTGATTTTGTTCAATTTCTTTAAAATCAAGAGTTACATCAGGTAGACTAGATACCACATTGATAAAGAAAGAAGCTTCAAGAAGGATCGAACCTAAAGAAGTAATAAATAGACCAGCATCTTCATTTTTTTGAGAAATAAAATTTTCAATTGAAATTTGACCATTTGAACCAATTAAAGTAACACCTTCATTGGTCACGTCAATTTTGACAGTTGATAAAATAGGAATGGCATTTTTAGAACTAATAGCTCTCTTAGTTGTATTTAAGGCTTGTAGAAATAAATTTTTATTAATTGAAAAATGAATCATGGATTCTCCTTTATTTATTTTTAGTATTAGAAGGATAATAGTAATAATAGAGTCTGTGAAATCTGTGGAAAACAGACTTTAAACAAGTCATATCAAGTTTTTTGGCTTGTTTAAAAAATGTGGATAAAAAAGATAAAAAAGCGAAAGTTATCCACAAGTTATTTTATTTTCTTTTTGATTGATTCAATTTCTAAACGTAAATTATCGTCTTCATCAATCAAAGATTTAATTTTTGCATGGGCATGAATGACTGTTGTATGATCTTTTCCTCCAAATTCCTTCCCAATTTTTGGAAGACTATTATCTGTTAGTTCTCTAGATAAATACATGGCTACTTGACGGGCTAACACAATATTTTGAAGGCGTCTGCTTCCCTTCATTTCTTTGACGCTAACACCATAAAAGTTACCAACTTCATTTTGGATTTTGTCAATTGGGATGACGAGCATTTGGCTAACATCTTGTTTGCGAGCTCTAATAGCTTCTGCAGCAATATCAATAGTGATATCCTTGATTTTTTTTACTCTGGCAATTAAAGTGATGTCGTTGATAGCTCCCTCAAGATCTCGAACATTTGAATCAAATTGCCCAGCTAGGTATTCTAGAGTATCACTTTGGAAATTGTAGCCTAAATGTTCCGTTTTACTTTGTAAAATGGCAATACGTGTTTCAAAGTCAGGGGGTGTGATAGTTTGTGTCAATCCCCAACTAAAGCGCGTGACAAGCCTCTCCTCGAGCCCTTCTAGATGTTTTGGACTTCGATCACTGGTTAGGACAATCTGTTTTTGCTTGTCATGAAGGGCGTTAAAGGTATTGAAAAATTCTTCCTGAGTTGCGACTTTTTTTCCGCTGAGTGACTGGATATCATCGATTAACAAAAGATCAAGACTACGATAGGTTTTTTTAAATTTTTCCATTTCCCCAAGCCTTAAGTGATCAAGAAAGTCATTAATAAAGCTTTCAGCAGGTATGTATTTGACACGCGCATTTGGAATATTTTTTAGAATTTCATTTCCAATAGCGTTTAACAGGTGAGTCTTACCAAGCCCAGGTCCTCCATAGATAAAAAGAGGGTTATAGGTCAGAGCCAAATCTTCAGAGACAGCTAAAGCGGCTGATACAGCCCAAACATTTCCATCCCCTTGGATAAAATTATCAAAGGTATACTTTTCTTTTAACCCCGTATCCGAATAAGGAATAGATGCTAACTTTGGACTATAGTCATAAAGAGTTGAATTTGTAGCTTCTTCAACTTGTGAGATAGCCGTATCTTGAGGTTTAGTGAAAATATAGTGGGGAGTTATCTCAGCATCATAAATTTCAAATCCGGCAACTACAATAATATCTTTTAGTTGTTTTTCCCAGACCATTTCCATTTCAGATCGTGGTAAAAATATAGTGGCAACATTTTCCTCTACCTTGATGAGTTCAGCTTGAATAGCATAGAAATCATACATGGATCGAGTCAGTCTTTCTTGAGCAAATTCTAATATACGATTCCAAAATTGTTTTTCTTTCAATCATTTCTCCTCCTTTACTATTTAAAAGTTTAATACTAGACCTATTTTACCATAGAGAACAAGAATTTTCCACAAGCTGTGAAAAATAATCCACAATGTTACCAAGTTTTATCCACAGGTTGGGGATAAAAGCAGAAACTTTTGATTTATTAAGCTTTTTGTTAAAAAAAAATAGTGGATAACTTTGTGAGATAAAAAAATAAAAGAACAGCCTTATTTCAGGCTGTTGATAATTCTACTGTATTCTTCTTGATTTGAAAAAGAAATAATAATTTTTCCACTATCTTTTTTAGACAGTTTAATCTCTACATCTAATCCGAGTAGTTTTTTTAACTGTTCTTCTTCATTCTGTATGAAATGATTCGTTTTTTGAAGTTTCTTTTGTTTTTTCTCTGTCAGAAGAGCTTCTAATTTTCTTACAGAAATGTCTTCTTCTATAATTCGTTGAAAGAAATAGTCTTGTTGTTCCTTATTCAACCCAACGAGAGAACGCGCATGGGCTTGTGATAGTTTACCACTTTCTACTTCTGAAAGGATCTGTTCTGGCAAGGACAGCAAGCGAATGGAGTTGCTGATATAAGGACGAGACTTACCCATTTTATCTGCAATTTCAGCATGGGTAAATCCTTTCTCTACAAGAGATTCATAGGCGCGTGCTTCTTCTATTGGATTTAAATTTTCTCTTTGCAAATTTTCAATGATGGACTGGACCATCATCTCTTGATCTGAAAGCTGTTTAACAACAGCTGGGATAGACGTTAGACCAGCTAAAAGTGAAGCCCGATAGCGTCTCTCTCCTGCAAGGATTTCATAACCAATAACAGGAGATTGACGAACAATAATCGGTTGAATGACCCCATTTTCTTTAATAGACTGTGCTAGTTCATCTAGTTTTTCTCTATCAAATTCTTTTCGAGGTTGATAAGGATTTTTTTGTATATCCGTGATAGAAATCATTTCAAATTTTTCCATGATTCTACACTAACACATCTTTTCTCTTATGTAAAGCTTTCTTTACATAGATGTCAATTAAGATTCTAAATCACCTGAACTCTTGTCAAGTTTAATAGATGTAGTTTCTTCTTTACCGTTACGATAGTAAGTTATTTTAATGGTGTCTCCGATAGAATGATTGTAAAGAGCACTTTGTAAGTCTGTTGATGAAGCAATGTCTTTGTCATCTACTTTGGTAATGACATCGTACTTTTCAAGGTGACCATTGGCAGGCATATTACTTTGCACAGAACGAACAACTACACCAGATGTTACATTGCTTGGAATATTCAGTCTTCTAATATCACTTGTATTAATATTTGAGAGATTGACCATTTGGATGCCCAAAGCTGGACGAGTCACTTTTCCGTTCTTTTCCAACTGTTCAATAATATTGATAGCATCATTTGCAGGGATTGCAAAACCAAGGCCTTCTACAGAGGTTCCTCCATTTGTGGCAATTTTACTTGAGGTAATTCCGATAACCTGTCCTTGAATATTGATTAGTGGGCCACCAGAGTTGCCTGGATTAATAGCAGTATCCGTTTGGATGGCTTTTGTAGAAATGGCTTGTCCATCTTCAGATTTTAAAGATACATTTCGATTGAGACTAGATACGATACCTTGAGTGACAGTATTAGCGTATTCAGAACCTAACGGGCTACCAATGGCAATAGCAGTTTCTCCTACGGTTAACTTGCTAGAATCACCAAACTCAGCTACTGTTGTCACTTTTTCTGAAGAGATTTTGACGACAGCAATATCAGAGAAAGTATCAGCTCCGACAATTTCTCCAGGTACTTTAGTTCCATCTGACAAACGAATATCTACTTTGCTGGCGCCATTGATAACGTGATTATTGGTGACAATATAAGCTTCTTTATCATTCTTTTTATAAATAACCCCAGATCCTTCACTAGAGATTTGCTGAGAATCTGTGTCAGTATCATCATTGCCAAATACGCTATTTTGTCTGTTTGCTGAATAAGTAATAACAGATACAACAGCATCTTTTACTTTGTTAACAGCCTGTGTTGTTGAATTTTCGTTCTTATAGGCAGTCTGTGTAATAGTACTATTGTTGTTAGAGGTACTTACACCACTTTTTTGAGTTAGTTGAGCTATTGAAAAACTACCCAAGGCTCCACTAATAAAGCTAATGACGATAACGACTAATAATTGAAACCCTTTTTTGTAAAATGTTTTTAAATGTTTCATATTTGCCTCCATATGTTTGAAATTACTGAAAGTATAAACTGACTAGCTTAATTATAACTTAAACACAAAAGTTTTTCACAGATTGTGGATAACTTTCAAAAATCTGTGGTTTTCTCGGTTAAAATTAACCTTTTATTTTGTGAATAAGATGTGAAAAAATAAAGAATATGTTAGAATAGAGTCATGAAAATTAAAGTTGTAACAGTTGGGAAACTGAAAGAAAAGTATTTAAAAGATGGTATCGCAGAGTATTCAAAACGAATTTCTCGATTTGCTAAGCTTGAAATGATTGAGCTAGCAGATGAAAAAACACCAGATAGGGCTAGTGAGTCAGAAAATCAAAAGATTTTAGAAATAGAAGGTCAGAGAATTTTATCAAAAGTTGGTGACCGTGATTTTGTTATTGCGTTAGCTATTGAGGGGAAAACTTTCTCCTCAGAAGAATTTAGTAAACAATTAGAAGAAGCTTCTATAAAAGGATTTTCTACTCTTACATTTATTATTGGAGGGAGTCTGGGATTAGCACAGGATGTAAAAAAGAGAGCCAATCTTTCTGTCAGTTTTGGCCGTCTAACTTTGCCCCATCAGTTAATGAGACTAGTCCTTGCTGAACAAATCTATCGCGCTTTTACGATTCAGCAGGGCTCGCCCTATCATAAATAGAAAATTGACTTTTAATTGAATTTTTGGTAGAATAATTGTGTTAGGTCTCATAGCTCAGCTGGATAGAGCATTCGCCTTCTAAGCGAACGGTCGCAGGTTCGAATCCTGCTGGGATCAATATAGTAGCAAAGCTGGGAATTTTCCCGGCTTTTTTCTTAAAAAAGTACATTTGGGGAGAAAAAAATGACAGTTGAGAGAATTTTATCTAAAATGAAATTCCATTTTGTATAATGGTTTTTGTAAGTTAGCTTACAAGAAAAAAACATTTTAGGAGATTTTATTATGAAAAACACAGTTAAATTGGAACAGTTTGTAGCCTTGAAGGAAAAAGACTTGCAAAAGATTAAAGGTGGGGAGATGAGGAAATCAAATAATAATTTCTTTCATTTCTTAAGAAGAATATAAAGGGGTGTCAGAATGGATTTTTTCTTAGTAGTAGATTTTATATTATATTTTTTAATTATTAGTCACAGTTACCATTTAATTTGTAAAGATCAAATAAAAGCAAAGGAATTATACATTTTTGGTGCTTATACACTACTATTACAAATAGTCCTTGGTCTTCCCTTTTATCTTCTATCTTTAGATGGGTTAGGGATTGCAACATTTTTATTTCCTTTGGGCTTATATTCCTATTTTCGATGGATTAAACAGTATGAGAGGGATAGAGGATTATTCCTAAGTTTACTACTATCTCTTTTATATGAGAGTCCTCACACCTTTCTGTCCGTAACTTTTTCCTCTATAACAGGAGACAATTTTGTTTTACAATATTATGGGTTATTCTTTTTCGTTGTAACGGTGTTGACCTATTTTATTATCTTAAAAATCATTCATTATTTCCATTTAGAACTAAACTATTTTGATAAGGACTACCTTTATCCTTTCTTGAAAAAAGTATTTTTTGCTTTATTATTGTTACATGTTGCATCTTTCGTTTCAGATATGGTAAGTACGGTTAAACATTTGAATAGTTTTGGAAGTATTTTGTCATCTATTGTCTTTATCTCTCTCTTTTTGACATTCTTTACAATGAATTCGCATAAAGAACAAATGGAGAAAGAGATTGCTTTGAAGCAGAAGAAATTTGAACAGAAACATTTACAGAATTACACAGATGAAATTGTCGGTCTGTATAATGAAATCCGTGGTTTTCGACATGATTATGCTGGGATGCTTGTCAGCATGCAGATGGCAATTGACAGTGGTGATTTACAGGAAATTGACAGAGTTTACAATGAAGTTTTAGTCAAAGCAAATCATAAACTGCGTTCAGATAAGTACACTTACTTTGATTTGAACAACATAGAAGATTCAGCTTTACGAAGTTTGGTTGCTCAGTCAATTGTCTATGCTCGAAATAATGGTGTAGAGTTTACACTGGAAGTAAAAGATACGATTACCAAGCTCCCAATTGAACTATTGGATTTGGTTCGTATCATGAGCGTTTTATTGAACAATGCTGTCGAAGGATCAGCTGATAGCTATAAAAAGCAGATGGAAGTAGCAGTTATTAAGATGGAAACTGAAACAGTTATTGTAATTCAGAATTCATGTAAAATGACGATGACTCCTTCAGGAGATCTATTTGCCTTAGGATTCTCCACTAAGGGAAGAAATCGAGGAGTCGGATTAAATAATGTGAAAGAACTACTAGATAAGTACAACAATATTATTTTAGAAACAGAGATGGAAGGCAGTACATTTAGACAAATTATTAGATTTAAGAGGGAATTTGAATGAAAGTTTTAATTTTAGAGGATGTTATTGAACATCAAGTGAGACTAGAGAGAATATTGGATGAAATTTCGAAAGAATCGAATATTCCAATATCATACAAGACAACGGGAAAAGTCCGTGAATTTGAAGAATATATTGAAAACGATGAAGTAAATCAGCTTTACTTCCTAGATATCGATATTCATGGAATTGAGAAAAAGGGATTTGAGGTTGCTCAGCTCATCCGTCATTACAATCCTTATGCCATTATCGTCTTTATTACCAGTCGATCAGAGTTTGCGACTTTAACCTATAAATACCAGGTATCAGCTCTAGATTTTGTTGATAAGGATATCAATGATGAGATGTTTAAGAAGAGAATTGAGCAAAATATTTTTTACACGAAGAGTATGTTACTTGAAAATGAAGATGTTGTAGATTATTTTGATTACAATTACAAGGGAAATGATTTAAAAATTCCTTACCATGATATTTTGTATATTGAAACGACAGGAGTCTCTCATAAATTGCGCATTATTGGTAAGAATTTTGCCAAAGAGTTCTATGGTACCATGACAGATATTCAGGAAAAGGACAAACATACTCAGCGATTTTATTCCCCTCATAAGTCATTTTTAGTAAATATAGGCAATATCAGAGAAATTGACCGAAAGAATCTAGAAGTTGTTTTCTATGAAGATCATCGCTGTCCTATTTCAAGGTTAAAAATTAGAAAGTTAAAAGATATTTTAGAGAAAAAATCTCAAAAGTGATTGACAATTAGTAAGAAATTGATATAATGGTTATATCTGCTACAGATAGAAGGTCCGTTGGTCAAGGGGTTAAGACACCGCCTTTTCACGGCGGTAACACGGGTTCGAATCCCGTACGGACTATTTTATCCGCCATAGCTCAGTTGGTAGTAGCGCATGACTGTTAATCATGATGTCGTAGGTTCGAGTCCTACTGGCGGAGTATAGATAAAAGGGAACACAACTGTGTTCCTCTTTTTGTATCAATTTGTATCACCAAGCATCTTCATAAGGAAGTCTGTTATTTCTTGAGGACTTTCTTTTTTTCCGTGTGCAATCCAAGTTTGGCAGACACCAAAAAGTGCATGAGTTAGATAGATGCTACTATATTCTAATTCAGTGGTATTGAAATTCAGTTGCATAAATTGCTTTTGTAAATCTGTACTGAGCATGATATGAAGTTTATTTCTTAAGAAATTTTGGATTTCTTTGGTCCCATTTTCAGAAAGAAGGGCAGCCAGAAGTGGTTCTGACTCTAGATATTCAAATACTTCTAAAATAGCATCTCTTTTGTGATGAGCATGTTTTTGAAAAATATATTCAAATGTATGAAATAGCTTGCTTTGATAGTGCTCAATCATATCATACTTATCCTTATAGTGAGTATAGAAGCTGGAACGACTAATTCCGGCTTTTTCTGCTAACTTGACAGTAGAAATTTGATCAAATGGCTGTTCAATCAGTAATTGTACCATAGCATTTTCAATAGTTCGCTTTGTTTTTAAGCGTTTGTTACTTTCTTTCATATTTCCTCCTTGTAAACAAATTAGACTATATGTCTAAAAATGGATTTTTTATCTTGTAATTTAGATTTTTTATTGTATAATCTATTATATCAAAATTTTAGACAATATGTTTAAAAAAGGAGAAACTATGTTTAAAGAATGGAAAGCAATTTTTAAAAAACCAACCTTTATTATTGTCATGATAGGGATTTCTCTTATTCCAGCTCTGTACAATATCATATTTTTGTCCTCAATGTGGGATCCATATGGTCAATTGTCTGACTTACCTGTGGCTGTTGTCAATAATGATAAAGAGGCTTCCTATAATGGTAATAGCATGTCTATAGGAAAAGACATGGTGTCCAATTTAAAAGAAAATAAAACCTTGGATTTTCATTTCGTGGATGAAGATGAAGGAAAGAAGGGATTGGAAGATGGCGATTACTATATGGTAGTGACTTTACCAAGTGATTTATCTGAAAAAGCAGCTTCTATTTTAACGGATCATCCAGAGCAAATGCAAATCGATTATCAGACTTCAAGTGGTCATAGCTTTATTGCCAGCAAGATGAGTGATTCTGCGATGACACAATTAAAGCAGAATGTTTCTACCAATGTAACTGAGACCTATACTAAAGCCTTATTTAACAAAATGGTCGATTTAAAGGATGGTATGAGTCAAGCAGCTTCTGGTAGTAAAAAATTAACTGATGGAGCGAATCAGTTAGTGGCAGGAAGTCAAACATTAACTACCAACCTACACTCTTTAGCAGCTTCAAGTTTAACATTTTCAAATGGAACGGAGCAGTTTACTAAAGGATTATCTGCTTATGTTTCTGGTGTCGAACAACTTCATCTTGGCTTAGGAAATTTTAATAGTGGTTTAGTTACATATACTGGTGCAGTGAGTCAATTAGATAGCGGATTAGGTCAATTAGCTTCTAAAAGTCCTGAATTAGTAAGGGGAATCAATCAGTTATATACTGGTGTAGAGTCCTATACTGGCGGTGTTTCTCAGCTTAATGCTGGTCTTAATCAATTTTCATCTGGTGTTAGTGCCTACACCAATGGAGTGGGAAGTCTTGCAATAGGTGCTAATCAGCTATCCAATCAATCAGCTACACTTCGAATGGGTGTGGAGCAATTAAGTGAAGGGATTCAACAGCTTTCTAGTAAGTTAGATGCTTCATCTGGGCAAAAAGATCAAATTAATCAATTATCTTCTGGTCTAAATCAGTTAAATCAAGCTATTCAAAATATTGATGTTGGAGATACAAAACAATTATCTTCTGTTTTATCAAGTATAGTTTCTCTTTCTAATCAAATGCTAGCAAGTGCTCAGTCTGAAAAAGCAACTACATTAGCAAATATTCAATCAACAGCAGCTTATCAATCCTTGACAAGTGAGCAACAAGCTGAGATAAGTGCTTCTGTATCTCAAAATTCGACTGATAGTATTCAATCGGCTCAGTCAATTATAGCTTTAGTACAAGGTTTACAGGGAGGATTAGAAAACTTACAAAATCAATCTTCTAATCTTTCAACATTAAAAGATAAAGCTAATCAAGTATTACCGCTTGCTTCTACTTCTTTGACAGGATTGTCAAGTGGATTAACAGAGATACAAGGAGCTGTTACTAGCAAATTAGTTCCTGCCAGTCAGTCGATTGCATCAGGTGTAAACGCATATACTGCAGGTGTTGATAAAGTTTCTCAAGGCGCAAGTCAACTAAGTGAAAAGAATTCCACCTTGACAGGTAGTTTGGATCAACTAGTTTCAGGCTCAAACACCTTGACACAAAAATCTTCTAGTTTGACAGTAGGAGTTGGTCAATTAGCTGAAAAAACTCCAGAATTAGTGTCTGGTATTGAAAAATTATCAACTGGCTCTAACCAATTGAATCAAAAGAGTCAAGAATTGATAGCAGGAGTTGATAAATTGCAGTCAGGATCTAGCCAACTAGCTGACAAATCCAGTCAGTTAATTTCAGGTGCTTCTCAATTAGAGAATGGAGCTAATAAATTGGCAGATGGAGCTGGGAAACTAGCAGAAGGTGGAACAAAGTTAACTTCTGGATTGGAAGGTTTACAGACAGGAGTTGCTTCTTTGGGACAAGGATTAGGTAATGCTAGTGATCAACTCAAGTCAGCATCAACAGAATCTAAAAATGCAGAGATTTTGTCAAATCCTCTCAGTATCTCCAAAACTGACAATGACCAAGTTCCTGTAAATGGAATTGCAATGGCTCCTTATATGATATCAGTTGCTCTTTTTGTTGCAGCAATATCAACGAATATGATCTTTGCGAAGTTGCCTTCAGGACGTCATCCGGAGAGCCGTTGGGCTTGGTTGAAATCTCGAACTGAAATAAATGGTATTATAGCTGTTTTGGCAGGAATTTTGGTATATGGAGGAGTTCATCTTATTGGTCTAACTGCAAATCATGAGATGAGAACATTTATTCTCATTATCCTAACAAGTTTAGTATTCATGTCCATGGTGACCGCTTTAACAACATGGAATAGCCGTATAGGAGCTTTCTTTTCTCTTATTTTGCTTTTATTACAGTTAGCATCAAGTGCAGGTACTTACCCACTTGCTTTGACAAATGATTTCTTTAGAGCCATTAATCCTTGGTTACCAATGAGTTATTCAGTTTCGGGATTACGACAAACAATCTCTATGACAGGAAATATTCATCATCAAGTCATTTTCCTTGCCGTTATATTAGTACTATTTATTTGTTTAGGTATGCTAGCCTATCAACCTAAGAAAATGGAAGAAGATTAAAAAAATCGACCAACTGGTCGATTTTTTATGTCTTAGATGACTTTCGTTTGTGATTATAGATTCCAAATAGTAAAAGAGAAGTAAAGGAACAGATTGCTCCAGTAATAAAACCATTGGGAATGAAGGAAAGTGTAATAGTTCCTTTCCCTTTAGGAATATCAACTTTCATAAAACCAGTTTGAGCTTGTTTAATTTCTATTTTCTTACCATCTTGGTAGGCAGACCAACCTTTGTCATAAGGAATGGTGAAGAAAATAGATGTATCTTGTTGGACATCATATCTAGCAAAGATCTTGTTTTTAGAAGTTGATATTGTGACAGGCTGTTCTTTAATTTTTTGAATTGCCTCGGTGAAAGTTTGGGTATCTAAACGGTAGAAGGTAGGAGATTCAAATGATACTTGTGAATTTCCAGGGAAACTAACATTGATATTGAAAATCTTTTTCTCTTTTGTATAGCCTAGATTAAAGAAGGAGAAGACATTATCAGTTGTAAAAGTCTTTTTTTCACCATTTACAAGGATGTCAACCTTCTTTTGTTTATCATTAGAAAAGTGAAGATTTGTGAAAGAAAGATAAATTTGGCTGTTTTCTGGTACTTCAATTTGATACTGGATTGCTGCATCCTCATTTGAAGAGCTTGTAACACTAATCAAATCATCAGTATTTTCTGTTTTGTCATAAGGGATCGCAGAAAAATAATCAAAATTGACGTTAGCAAGTTGATTTAAAAACGAGGCCTGATTATCTAGAGTGTGTTCAGTGAACTTGACATCATTGTAAACAGATTGACTAGCAAATGCAATCGGGAGAGAGAATTGATTTTCATATAGGGTAAGATTATCTTTTTGATAGATATCTTTAAAACCATATTTATCAATAGGACTGTCTGAGATATTGTACTGGATACCAAATAAACTATCAGCCAAAATACTATTATTGGCATAACGGAGATTTAGATTAGTCCCAGAGGATTTAAAACCAAGTTTATCCAAAGTAGAGCTTGCTGAACGATTTCGAACAGATGAAAATTGAGAGATTCCATTATAGTTGAATTTCATACTGTCATTTCCTGTCTGAGTTTGTAGTTTTTCAGTACGAGTAAATTGATTTCCAATATATGTTGAGAAAGATTCCATAGCTGGGATATCTCGATTATATGCATTTCGAGAAGCAAAACCCCATTCCTTAGCAATTCCGTCTATTTGAGATGAAGCATTTAAACTCATTTCAACCATTATAAATAAAGAGATTAGAATGGCAAATAGATTTACAGAGATAAATTTTTTGATAACTGCAAGGAGTAAAAGAGAATAGACAACTAAAAATTCAAGAGTAAGCAGAATATTCAAATCTGTTAAAAAAGAATAATGTGATTTTAGATAGATGGTAGCTAAAAATCCTGCTACTAGAAGAAAAAGCGAAACTAAAAAATTCCATACTTTAAGTTCTTTCAGACGATTTAAGACTTCTGCTGCTGTGTAAATTAACAAGGTAGAGAAAATCCAAGCATAGCGATGTAAAAACATGTTTGGAGTATGCATGCCTTGCCAAAATAAATCAAGAGCTTCTATATAAAAGCTAGCAATTAGAAATGCAAAGAAGATTGTATAGATAAGTTTCACGTGAAACTTAATAGATTTCAGCGTAAAAAATAAAATGGTCAAAATAAAGGGAAGTAGTCCAACAAAAATCATTGGGATGGCCCCATACTTTGTTGTGTCAAAGGAACCAATGAATTGTTTAGCAAAGAGATCAAGATACCAGCTACTTTCAGTTTGAAACTTTGTAATTTCAGTTAATTTTTCCCCATGTGTCTGTAAATCAAATAGAGTAGGCAGAGTCAGAATCAAACTAGCCATACCAGCTAAAACGGAGGTGATTATGAAATCAAGAAAAGATGATTCTCGAGTTTTAAAGTCCCAAGAAATTTGACAGAGATACCAGAAAATAAGAAATAATACTGTCATATAGCCAAAATAATAATTTTGAATAAATAAAATTGACAGACTTGTAAAGTACAATAGGAATTTCTTTTCAGTGATAAGTAGCTGTAAACCAGTTATAATTAAAGGAATCAAGATAAAAACATCTAGCCAGGTTTTTATCTCTAATTGACTGACAGTGAAACTCATCAGAGCATAGGAAGTAGATAAAGCTAGTTTTAAAGGCTTAGGAATCGATTGAAATAATTTATTTAAACTAAAATAAGTTGACAGTCCAATCAATCCAAATTTTAAGAGAGTTGTCAGATAGACAGCATCTGGCATATTCAACAGATTAAAAAAGTAAACTAGAGGTGAAAGGAAACTTCCCAAGTAATAACTAGATAGGGTATAGAAATTTAATCCGAGGCCACTTGTAAAGGTGTAAAACAAACTACCATTTCCATGTAGGATATTTCTTAGAGCTATATCAAAAATAACGTATTGATGAAAGCCATCTCCTAATAGAGGAGAGTTGTCGCTATTCCAGTAGATACCTTGAGATAGATATACTCCTATCATAATGATTATGGGAATGATGAAAGAAACAAAATAGGTCCAATATGTTTTAAAAAATAATTTCATGTTACCTCATAAAATGTTAGAAAACTCAGCTGGTTAACCCAACTGAGTTTTGAAGTTTTATTTAGTCTTTCCAAAGTTCTTTAACTTTTGCTTGTACTTCTGCATTTTCTAGGAATTCATCATAGGTTTCATCGATACGGTCAATGACGCCATTTTTAGACAAGACAATGATATGGTTAGCTAGAGTTTGAATAAACTCGTGGTCATGGCTGGCAAAGATGATTGATTCTTTAAAGTTTTTCAATCCATCATTCAAGCTTGAGATAGATTCCAAGTCCAAGTGATTTGTTGGATCATCGAGGACAAGGACATTTGATTTTAATAGCATGAGTTTTGAAAGCATGACACGAACTTTTTCTCCCCCTGACAAGACGTTGACAGGTTTGTTAACCTCATCTCCAGAGAAGAGCATACGGCCAAGGAAACCGCGTAGGAAAGTATTGTCATCTTCTTCTTTACTTGCGAATTGACGCAACCAGTCAAGGATTGACTCTCCTCCTGCAAAATCTGCTGAGTTATCTTTTGGCAAGTAAGAACGGCTAGTAGTTACTCCCCACTTGACAGTTCCTTCATAGTCAATGTCTCCCATGATTGCACGAATTAATGCAGTCGTTTGGATGTCATTTTGTCCAATAAGCGCTGTCTTATCACCTGGACGCAAGATAAAGCTGATATTATCTAAAATAGTCTCACCATCAATCTTTACAGTTAGATTTTCTACTGTCAAGAGATCATTACCGATTTCACGCTCTGCTTTAAAGTTGATAAATGGATATTTACGACTAGATGGTACAATTTCTTCAAGTTCAATCTTATCAAGCATTTTCTTACGTGATGTTGCTTGTCTTGATTTAGAAGCATTAGCAGAGAAACGAGCTACGAATTCTTGCAATTGTTTAATTTTTTCTTCTGCTTTAGCATTACGGTCTGCTAGCAATTTAGCAGCGAGTTCAGAAGATTCCTTCCAGAAGTCATAGTTTCCGACATAGAGTTTGATTTTTCCAAAGTCAAGGTCGGCCATGTGAGTGCATACTTTGTTTAAGAAGTGACGGTCGTGGGATACTACGATAACGGTGTTATCAAAGTCAATCAAGAAGTCTTCTAACCAAGTAATAGATTGGATGTCCAAACCGTTGGTAGGCTCGTCCAAGAGAAGAACATCAGGTTTACCAAAAAGTGCTTTGGCGAGGAGAACTTTTACTTTCTCACCGTTGGCCAATTCGCTCATGTTTTGATAGTGCAATTCTTCTGGAATGTTTAGGTTTTGAAGTAGTTGAGAGGCTTCACTTTCTGCTTCCCAGCCTCCAAGCTCGGCAAATTCTCCTTCGAGTTCGGCAGCACGCACTCCATCTTCGTCTGAGAAATCTTCCTTCATGTAGATGGCATCTTTCTCTTTCATGATGCTATAAAGTTTTTCATTTCCCATGATAACAACATCAATGGCACGTTCATCTTCATAGTCAAAGTGATTTTGACGAAGAACAGAGAGACGTTCATCTGGACCAAGAGAGATGTGACCAGTAGTAGGTTCGATATCTCCAGCTAAAATTTTTAAAAAGGTTGATTTTCCAGCACCATTAGCACCGATTAATCCATAAGTATTTCCTTCTGTAAATTTGATATTGACATCATCAAAAAGTTTGCGATCACTAAAACGTAGTGAAACATCAGATACTGTAAGCAATGTTTTTCTCCTATATGTGTAATATATTTATTCTACTAGAAAATACGGAAATATTCAAATTTTTATCTGTCAATTTTGTGTAAATTACATTTACAGTATACTTTACACAAATCCGTAAATAGCAAGGTTGATTTATTTTTATAAATTGCAGTTATTTCATTAAAAAAATGCTATAATTGAAAGGACCATATCGAAGGAGAATAAAATGACTAAACCCATTATTTTAACAGGAGACCGTCCAACAGGAAAATTGCATATTGGACATTATGTTGGAAGTCTCAAAAATCGAGTATTATTACAGGAAGAGAATAAGTATGATATGTTTGTGTTCTTGGCTGACCAACAAGCCTTGACAGATCATGCCAAAGATCCTCAAACCATTGTAGAGTCTATCGGAAATGTGGCTTTGGATTATCTTGCAGTTGGATTGGATCCAAGTAAGTCAACTATTTTTATTCAAAGCCAGATTCCAGAGTTGGCTGAGTTGTCTATGTATTATATGAATCTGGTTTCATTAGCACGTCTGGAGCGTAATCCAACTGTCAAGACAGAAATTGCTCAGAAAGGATTTGGAGAAAGCATTCCGACAGGATTCTTGGTCTATCCAATAGCTCAAGCAGCTGATATCACTGCTTTTAAGGCTAATTATGTTCCTGTTGGGACAGATCAGAAACCAATGATTGAGCAAACTCGTGAAATTGTTCGTTCTTTTAACAATGCATATAACTGTGATGTCTTGGTAGAGCCGGAAGGTATTTATCCAGAAAATGAGAGAGCAGGGCGTTTACCTGGTTTAGATGGAAATGCTAAAATGTCTAAATCACTCAATAACGGTATTTATTTAGCTGATGATGCGGATACTTTGCGTAAAAAAGTAATGAGTATGTATACAGATCCAGATCATATTCGAGTGGAAGATCCAGGTAAAATTGAAGGCAATATGGTTTTCCATTATCTAGATGTTTTTGGTCGTCCAGAAGATGCTCAAGAAATTACTGACATGAAAGAACATTATCAACGAGGTGGTCTTGGTGATGTGAAGACCAAGCGTTATCTACTTGAAATATTAGAACGTGAACTTGGTCCTATTCGTGAGCGCCGTATTGAATTTGCTAAGGATATGGGAGAAGTTTATAATATGCTTCAAAAAGGTAGTGAAAGAGCGCGTGAAGTTGCAGGTCAAACCCTATCTGAGGTTAAAGGAGCAATGGGACTTCATTACTTTAACTAAGTTTATTTTACAAGAAACTATCATTTCTATCTCGAAGAAAAGATAGTTTTTTATTTACCCCTGTAACATTTGACAAATTTTTATAGAATGGTATGATAGATACAATATAAAAAGAGTCAAGCTCAAAAAGAAAGAAAAGAGGAAACTTCGAATGTCTAATTGGGACACTAAATTTTTGAAAAAAGGTTTTACCTTTGATGATGTATTGCTTATTCCAGCTGAAAGTCATGTGTTGCCTAACGATGCAGATTTAACAACTAAATTGGCAGATAATCTGACTTTAAATATCCCAATTATTACCGCTGCCATGGACACAGTTACAGAGAGTCAAATGGCCATTGCTATTGCTCGTGCAGGCGGTCTCGGAGTTATCCATAAAAACATGTCAATTGCTCAACAAGCAGACGAGGTTCGTAAGGTAAAACGTTCTGAAAATGGAGTTATTATTGATCCGTTCTTTTTGACACCTGAACATACAATTGCTGAAGCAGATGAGCTTATGGGTCGTTACCGCATTAGTGGTGTTCCAGTTGTTGAAACACTTGAAAATCGTAAATTGGTTGGTATTTTGACAAACCGAGATCTTCGTTTTATTTCAGACTATAACCAACCAATCTCAAACCATATGACTAGTGAAAATCTTGTTACTGCTCCTGTGGGTACAGATCTTGCAACAGCTGAGAGTATTCTTCAAGAACACCGTATTGAAAAGCTTCCTTTGGTAGATGAAGAAGGTAGTCTTTCTGGTTTGATTACTATCAAAGATATTGAAAAAGTTATTGAGTTTCCAAATGCTGCTAAAGATGAGTTTGGTCGTCTTCTAGTTGCAGGTGCAGTAGGTGTTACTTCAGATACATTTGAACGTGCAGAGGCTCTTTTTGAGGCAGGAGCGGATGCGATTGTTATTGATACTGCACATGGTCATTCTGCAGGTGTCTTGCGTAAAATTGCTGAGATTCGTGCTCATTTCCCAGATCGTACTTTGATTGCTGGAAATATTGCTACTGCTGAAGGTGCACGTGCCCTTTATGAAGCAGGTGTAGACGTTGTCAAGGTTGGTATTGGACCAGGTTCTATCTGTACTACTCGTGTGATTGCTGGTGTTGGTGTTCCACAAGTAACAGCTATCTATGATGCTGCAGCTGTTGCGCGTGAATATGGTAAAACAATCATTGCTGACGGTGGAATCAAGTATTCTGGAGATATTGTAAAAGCCCTTGCTGCAGGTGGAAATGCAGTTATGCTTGGATCAATGTTTGCTGGAACTGATGAAGCTCCAGGCGAAACTGAAATCTTCCAAGGACGTAAGTTCAAGACTTATCGTGGTATGGGATCAATTGCTGCTATGAAGAAAGGTTCAAGCGATCGTTACTTCCAAGGTTCTGTCAATGAAGCAAACAAACTCGTTCCAGAAGGAATTGAAGGTCGTGTTGCTTATAAGGGAGCGGTAGCTGATATTGTCTTCCAAATGATTGGAGGTATCCGATCTGGTATGGGTTACTGTGGTGCAGCTAACCTTAAAGAACTACACGATAATGCTCAATTTATTGAAATGTCTGGTGCCGGTTTGAAAGAAAGCCATCCTCATGATGTGCAAATTACTAATGAGGCACCAAATTATTCTATGTAAAAAAACAATGAAAAGAACTCCCGTGAAAACAGGAGTTCTTTTACGATGTTGTCAATTTTAATTTACAGAAACTTTACCATTCTGAATAGTGAAGATACTTAGATTTTTTGGCAGATTTTGAAGATGATCTAAGCTTGTTGTTGTGATAAAGGTTTGGATTGAATGAGAAATCGTTTCTAATAATTTTAACTGTCTAGTGTTGTCAAGTTCACTCATGACATCGTCAAGCAATAATATCGGAGATTCTGTAGTAATACTTTCCATTAATTCGATTTCTGCTAATTTTATAGAAAGGACGAGACTACGATGTTGACCTTGACTCCCAAAACTAGCATCCATCCCATTTATATAAAAAGAAATGTCATCTCGATGAGGACCAACACCAGTATTCTTTTTAAATAAATCTCTGGATCTACTTTTTTCTAAAGTAATTTTGAAAGATTCTGATAAGTCTTCTTTGTCAGTTGGCTTTACAGAAGATTGATAGGATATTGACAACTCTTCAATCTGATTAGAGAGTTCAAAATGTTTCTTACGACCAAATGATTCTAGTTTTTTTATGAAATCTAAGCGGTGATTCATTACACGACATCCATAATCAACTAACTGATCATCCAACACTGAAAGGAAGGTTTCATCTATTTTTTGAGCTGATTTTAGGTAAGTGTTTCTTTGCTTTAGGATGTGGTTATAATTGGTTAAGTCAGATAAATAGATTGGCTTGATTTGTCCAAGTTCCATATCAATGAATTTTCGTCGAACCGAAGGTGCTCCTTTAATTAGTTGTAAATCTTCAGGAGCAAATAAGACAACATTCATGTGTCCGACATAATCTGAAAGTCGTGCCTGTTTTAAATGATTAACTTTTGTTACACGGCCTTTTTGTGTTAGTTCAATTTCGAGAGGAATGGATCCAGTTTTTTTCTGAACAAGACCTGAAAGATGAAGCTGTTCCTCATCAAAATGAATGAGATTTTTATCTGTTCGAGTTCGATGACTACGCGTTAAGGCTAAAAAATAGATAGCCTCTAGCATATTTGTTTTTCCTTGTGCATTGCGTCCTAAAAAGATATTTAATTTAGGATTAAAGTCTATTTTCGTCTCTTTGTAGTTACGAAAAGTTTTGAGAGATAGGTGTTGTAGCCACATGATTATCTACCAGGGAATCGTGGAGCTTGTTTGCTTTTGGGCGATGAAGTAGGTTTAGAGTTGTCTTTTTTTACTCCTTTATTCATCTCCTTAACAAGTTTAGCGATTCGTTCTTTTTCAACTTTATCAGCTTGGTATTCATCTTGCTCCTCAGAAGTAGGTTGTGTCAACAAGATGTCAATATTCATGTCAGGGATGTCAACTTTATCACCAATACGAAGTTTTTTACCGCGACGACTCTCTAATTCTCCATTAAAGTAAACAGAATGTTCAGAGAGAAATGATTTGATAGCTCCTCCGCTATGTGTGATTCCAAGTTCTTTGAGTAGTGCTTGGAGGGTAATAAATTCTTCAAATAATTTGTATTCCATAATTCACCTCAATCTTTGGTATTATACCATATTTTCCTAAAAATAGTGAGAGAAATAGGGAGAAATGTAAGCGATTTTTATTTCAAAAGTGTTACAGAGAACAAGAAAATTTCAGGTTTTCGTGATATAATAGAAGTCTGTATATAAGGAGGTAAATCATGGAGTTAGTGCATGGAATTTCAACACATTTTATCCAATCAAAAAAGTTTAAAACGAACAAAATCACCGTGCGTTTTACCGCTCCATTATCCCTCGATACGATTGCAGGTCGCATGTTGAGTGCGAGTATGATAGAGACTGCTAATCAGATGTATCCCACTTCTCAAGATTTGAGAAGACATTTGGCCAGTCTATACGGTACAGATATGTCAACCAATTGTTTCAGAAGAGGGCAAAGTCACATTGTAGAATTGACATTTACCTATGTTCGTGATGAGTTTTTGAGTAGGAAAAATGTGCTAACTTCTCAGGTTTTGGAACTAGTAAAAGAAACTCTTTTTTTCCCCGTAGTAGTTGATAATGGGTTTGATCCGGCCTTATTTGAAATTGAGAAAAAACAATTGCTAGCAAGTTTAGCAGCTGATATGGATGATTCTTTTTATTTTGCACATAAAGAATTAGACAAATTATTTTTTCATGATGAACGTCTCCAATTGGAATATAGTGATTTACGAAATCGTATTTTAGCTGAAACTCCACAGAGTTCTTATTCTTGTTTCCAAGAATTTTTGGCCAATGATCGAATAGATTTCTTTTTCTTAGGTGATTTTAATGAGGTCGAAATTCAAAATGTATTAGAATCATTTGGCTTTAAAGGTCGAAAAGGAGATGTGAAGGTTCAGTATTGTCAACCTTATTCCAATATCCTACAAGAAGGTATGGTTCGGAAAAATGTGGGACAATCCATTTTAGAGTTGGGCTATCATTGCTCTGTTGAATATGGTGATGAGCAACATTTACCCATGATTGTAATGAATGGTTTACTTGGTGGATTTGCTCATTCTAAACTATTTACAAATGTCCGTGAAAATGCTGGATTGGCTTATACTATTTCAAGTCAGCTCGATTTATTTAGTGGATTCTTGAGGATATATGCTGGTATCGATCGAGAAAATCGGAACCAGGCTCGTAAAATGATGAATAATCAACTGCTTGATTTAAAAAAAGGATATTTTACAGAACTTGAGTTAGAGCAGACCAAAGAAATGATTCGTCGGTCTTTATTACTTTCTCAAGATAATCAAGGTTCATTGATTGAACGTACTTATCAAAATGCCTTACTTGGAAAATCCTCAGCAGACTTTAAAGGTTGGATTGCAAAACTCGAGCAAGTTGACAAAGATGCTATTTGTAGAGCAGCTACTAATGTGAAACTACAGGCGATTTACTTTATGGAAGGAATAGAATGACAAAGGTTGTTTTTGAAGAAAAATACTATCCAGCTGTAAAAGAAATGATTTATCGAACTCGTTTGTCAAATGGATTGACAGTTGCTCTTTTGCCTAAAAAGGAATTTAAAGAGGTTTACGGGAGTGTAACTGTACATTTTGGTTCGGTAGATACGCTTGTCACAGAAGTTGACGGAGATGTAAAAGAATATCCTGCAGGAATTGCTCATTTTCTTGAACATAAATTATTTGAGAGAGAAGATTCTAGCGACTTGATGTCGGCTTTTACGAGTCTAGGTGCAGATAATAATGCCTTTACAAGCTTTACAAAAACAAGCTATCTTTTTTCAGCAACGGATCATTTTTTAGAAAATTTAGAGTTACTTGATGAATTGGTAACATCAGCACATTTTACTGAAGATTCCATTTTAAGAGAGCAGGATATTATTCAGCAAGAACGAGAAATGTATCAAGATGATCCAGATTCGTGTTTGTTCTTTTCAACTTTAGCAAATTTGTATTCTGGTACACCTTTAGCAACTGATATTGTTGGAAGTGAGGAGTCCATTTCCCAAATCAATCTAACTAATTTGCAAGAAAACTTTACAAGGTTTTACAAACCTGTAAATATGTCTCTGTTTTTAGTTGGTAATTTTGATGTGGAGCGAGTACAGGACTATTTTGAAAGCAAAGAACTGAAAGATTTAGATGTTCAGGATGTAGCAAGAGAAAAGTTTGTTTTACAGGCTGTAAAGCAAACAGACAGTATGAGAATGGAAGTATCTTCTCCTAAACTAGCGATTGGGATTAGAGGTAAGCGAAAAGTTGCTGAAGCGGATTGCTATCGACATCATATTTTATTAAAATTATTGTTTGCAATGATGTTTGGTTGGACTTCGGATCGTTTTCAAAAGTTATATGAATCAGGTAAAATAGATGCTTCCTTATCTCTTGAAATTGAAGTAACAAGTCGTTTTCATTTTGCTATGTTGACAATGGATACGAAAGAGCCAGTTGCTTTATCTCATCAATTTAGGAAGGCCATTCGTAATTTTACAAAGGATTTAGATATTACAGAGGATCATTTAGATATTATAAAAAGAGAGATGTTTGGAGAATTTTTCAGTAGCATGAACTCTCTTGAATTTATTGCAACGCAATATGATGCTTTTGAACATGGTGAGACAATTTTTGATTTACCAAAGATTTTACAGGAAATTACTTTAGAGGATGTCCTTGAAGCAGGGCATCATTTAATAGATGAAGGGGATATAGTTGATTTTACAATATTCCCATCGTAGTAACCTATCATAATAGACACTAGAAAGAAGGGATGACAAGTATGAGGAAAAAAACAATTGGTGAGGTTTTACGATTAGCTAGAATCAATCAGGGATTGAGTTTAGATGAATTGCAGAAAAAGACAGAAATCCAGTTAGATATGTTGGAAGCAATGGAAGCAGACGATTTCGATCAACTTCCAAGTCCTTTTTACACGCGTTCTTTCTTGAAAAAATATGCATGGGCTGTTGAGTTAGATGATCAAATTGTTTTGGATGCTTATGATTCTGGGAGTATGATTACTTATGAGGAAGTAGATATTGATGAAGATGAGTTGACAGGTCGTAGACGTTCAAGTAAGAAAAAGAAGAAAAAAACATCCTTTTTACCTTTATTTTATTTTATCCTTTTTGCTTTATCGATTTTAATTTTTGTGACCTATTATGTTTGGAACTATATTCAAACTCAACCAGAGGGGACTTCTCTTTCTAATTACAGTGTGGTTCAATCAACAAGTTCAATAAGTTCAACTAGCTCTGTTCCCCACTCCTCAAGTAGTAGTTTATCTAGCAGTTCTTCTAGTGTAGAATCAGCTATAAGTGTATCAGGTGAAGGCAATCATGTAGAAATCGCTTATAAGACAAGTAAGGAAACAGTTGAATTGCAATTGGCAGTTTCAGATGTTACAAGTTGGGTCAGCGTTTCAGAAAGCGAACTTGAGGGCGGTGTAACCTTATCGCCAGAGAAGAAAAGTGCGGAAACAACAGTTGCAACTAAAAGTCCTGTAACAATTACGTTAGGTGTTGTAAAAGGTGTTGCTTTGACAGTAGATAATCAGACTGTTGATTTATCGAAATTAACAGCTCAGACTGGACAAATCACTGTAACCTTTACTAAAAATTAAGGAAAAACGAATGAAAAAAGAACAAATTCCCAATCTCTTAACAATAGGTCGAATTCTCTTTATACCTATTTTTATCTTTATTTTAACGATAGGAAATTCGATAGAGAGTCATATAGTGGCAGCTATTATCTTTGCTACTGCTAGTATTACAGATTATTTAGATGGATATTTAGCTCGTAAATGGAATGTGGTCAGTAATTTTGGTAAATTTGCAGATCCTATGGCGGATAAGTTACTAGTTATGTCGGCTTTTATTATGTTGATTGAGTTAGGTATGGCTCCGGCTTGGATTGTTGCAGTGATTATCTGTCGAGAGTTGGCTGTGACAGGTTTAAGGCTTTTATTGGTTGAAACTGGTGGAACGGTTTTAGCAGCGGCAATGCCTGGAAAAATTAAAACTTTTAGTCAGATGTTTGCCATTATTTTCTTGCTATTACATTGGACTTTGATTGGTCAAGTTCTACTTTATGTAGCCTTGTTTTTCACTATCTACTCTGGCTATGACTATTTCAAGGGTAGTGCCTATGTATTTAAAGGGACATTTGGTTCGAAATGAAATCAGTAATTGATGTAAAAAATCTTTCTTTTCGTTATAAGGAAAGTCAAGAATACTATGATGTGAAGGATATTACGTTTCACGTGAAACGTGGGGAATGGCTTTCGATTGTAGGGCATAATGGTAGTGGTAAATCAACGACGGTTCGCTTAATTGATGGTTTACTGGAAGTAGAATCTGGAGAGATTGTAATTGATGGTCAACGGTTGACTGAGGAAAATGTTTGGAATATACGTCGTCAAATCGGTATGGTTTTTCAAAATCCAGACAATCAATTTGTTGGAGCGACTGTTGAAGATGATGTTGCCTTTGGTTTGGAAAATCAGGGTCTTTCTCGTCAAGAAATGAAAAAGAGAGTGGAAGAAGCTCTGGATTTGGTTGGCATGTTGGACTTTAAAAAGAGAGAGCCAGCGCGTCTATCAGGTGGCCAAAAGCAACGTGTGGCTATTGCAGGTGTTGTAGCCCTAAGACCAGCTATTTTAATCTTAGATGAAGCAACGAGTATGTTGGATCCTGAGGGTCGTAGAGAACTGATTGAGACAGTAAAAGGAATTCGGAAAGACTATGATATGACGGTCATTTCCATTACACATGATTTGGAAGAAGTTGCCATGAGTGATCGTGTGTTGGTCATGAAAAAAGGATCAATTGAATCAACTAGTAGTCCAAGGGAGCTTTTCTCACGAAATGATTTAGATCAAATTGGATTAGACGATCCTTTTGCCAATCAATTAAAACATTCTTTGAACCAACATGGCTATGATTTGCCTGAAAATTATTTGACAGAAAGTGAGCTAGAGGATAAGCTATGGGAATTGCTCTAGAAAATGTGAGTTTTACGTATCAAGAGGGGACTCCCTTAGCTTCAACAGCTTTGTCAGATGTTTCTTTAACGATTGAAGATGGTTCTTATACGGCTTTAGTTGGACACACAGGTAGTGGTAAATCAACTATTTTACAACTCTTAAATGGTTTATTGGTGCCAAGTCAAGGGAGTGTACGAGTTTTTGATACCTTAATCACCTCGACTTCTAAAAATAAAGATATTCGTCAAATTAGAAAACAGGTTGGCTTGGTATTTCAGTTTGCTGAAAATCAGATCTTTGAAGAAACGGTTTTGAAAGACGTTGCTTTTGGACCGCAAAATTTTGGAGTTTCTGAAGAAGATGCGGAGCAGATTGCTCGTGAGAAACTGGCTCTGGTTGGAATTGCTGAATCACTTTTTGATCGTAGTCCGTTTGAGCTATCAGGTGGACAAATGAGACGTGTCGCCATTGCAGGCATACTTGCCATGGAACCAGCCATATTAGTCTTAGATGAGCCCACAGCAGGTCTGGATCCTTTGGGTAGAAAAGAGTTGATGACCCTGTTCAAAAAACTCCACCAGTCAGGGATGACCATCGTTTTGGTAACGCATTTGATGGATGATGTTGCTGAATATGCGAACCAAGTCTATGTGATGGAAAAGGGACGTTTAGTTAAAGGTGGGAAACCAAGTGATATCTTTCAAGATGTTGTCTTTATGGAAGAAGTGCAGCTGGGAGTACCTAAAATTACGGCCTTTTGTAAACGGTTGGCTGATAGAGGCATGTCATTTAAACGATTACCGATTAAGATAGAGGAGTTCAAGGAGTCGCTAAATGGATAGTATGATTTTGGGGCGTTATATCCCAGGGGATTCGATTGTTCACCGGTTGGATCCACGTAGCAAATTACTGGCTATGATGCTACTGATTTTAATCGTTTTTTGGGCTAATAATCCCTTGACGAATCTAATTCTTTTTATAGCGACAGGGATATTTATTGCCTTGTCAGGAGTATCTCTTTCATTCTTTATTCAGGGCTTGAAGTCTATGTTTTTCTTGATTGCCTTCACAACTATTTTTCAACTGTTTTTCATTTCTAATGGGAATGTTTTATTTGAGTTTTCGTTTGTGAGAATCACGGATTATGCTTTGCAACAAGCTGGAATTATTTTTTGTCGCTTTGTATTAATTATTTTCTTTTCAACTTTGTTAACCTTAACGACCATGCCCTTAAGTTTGGCCTCAGCTGTCGAAGCTTTGTTAGCGCCTTTAAAGCGTGTGAAAGTTCCAGTTCATGAAATTGGATTGATGCTGTCCATGAGTCTACGTTTTGTCCCAACATTAATGGATGATACGACGCGGATTATGAATGCACAGAAAGCGCGTGGAGTGGATTTTGGAGAAGGAAGTATTGTTCAAAAGGTGAAGGCTATGATTCCCATTTTGATTCCTCTTTTTGCGACAAGTTTAAAACGTGCGGATTCATTGGCTATTGCTATGGAAGCGCGTGGTTATCAGGGTGGAAAAGGCAGAAGTCAATACAGACAATTGAAATGGACTCGAAAGGATACGCTGACCATTCTTGTTGTTCTCGTACTTGGTTGTTGTTTATTTTTCTTAAAATCTTAGTAGCTTTCAGGAATTGATAAAAAAGTTACTGTAACAGTTTTTGATATAAAGGTAGGGATATGAACCGTTTTAAAAAATCAAAATATGTCATTATTGTTTTTGTCACTGTTCTGCTTGTCTCAGCTCTCTTAGCGACGACTTATTCAAGTACAATTGTGACAAAATTAGGAGATGGAATCTCATTGGTTGATAGAGTTGTGCAAAAACCTTTTCAGTGGTTTGATTCTGTCAAATCAGATTTGGCTCATTTGACACGAACATATAATGAAAATGAAAGTTTGAAGAAACAGATTTACCAGTTAGAAGTTAAATCAAATGAGGCGGAAAGTTTAAAGACAGAAAATGAACAACTGCGCCAATTGCTTGGTATGAAGTCCAAGTTGCAAGCTACAAAGACTTTGGTAGCAGATGTTATTATGCGTTCTCCGGTATCTTGGAAGCAGGAGTTGACCTTAGATGTAGGCAAATCAAAAGGAGCTTCTGAGAACATGTTAGCTATTGCAAATGGTGGTTTGATTGGTAGTGTTTCAAAAGTAGAGGAAAACTCAACTATGGTCAACCTTTTGACAAATACGGAAAATTCAGATAAGATTTCTGTTAAAATTCAACACGGCACTACCACAATTTATGGAATTATTGTTGGCTACGACAAGGAAAATGAAGTTCTTAAAATTAGCCAATTAAATAGTAATAGCGATATTAGTACAGGCGATAAGGTGACAACGGGTGGATTAGGAAACTTTAATGTTGCGGATATTCCTGTTGGTGAAGTGGTTGCCACAACGCATAGTACAGACTATTTGACACGAGAAGTAACTGTTAAATTGAGTGCAGATACTCATAATGTAGATGTGATAGAATTAGTGGGGAATTCATAATGAGACAGTTGAAGCGGGTTGGAGTGTTTTTATTGCTTCCTTTCTTTGTTCTAATTGACGCCCATATTAGCCAGCTTCTGGGCTCATTTTTCCCCCATGTACATTTGGCTAGTCATTTTCTTTTTCTATTTCTATTATTTGAGACGATAGAAGTATCAGAGTATCTCTACCTAGTCTATTGTTTTGTGATAGGCTTGGTTTACGATGTTTACTTTTTCCATCTAATAGGGATTGCAACTCTCTTATTTATCTTATTGGGAGCGTTTCTTCATAAATTGAATAGTGTTATTTTGTTGAATCGTTGGACAAGAATCTTGGCTATGATTGTTATGAGTTTTCTATTTGATATGGGAGCTTATCTCTTTGCATTAGTGGTAGGTTTAACTCTAGATAGTCTGCCGATTTTTATCGTTTATAGCCTAGTACCATCCATGATTTTAAATCTTGTGTGGATGCTTATTTTTCAGTTTATTTTTGAAAGATATTATCTATAAGAAAGAAACAAAAATGTAACAAAGGCGTAATATTCATTGGGCCTTTTTTTGGTATACTAGTATTGTCTTTAAAAGAAGGAGTATCTACGTAATATGAAGAAGAAAATCTTAGCGTCACTTTTATTAAGTACAGTAATGGTTTCTCAAGTAGCTGTTTTAACAACTGCGCATGCAGAAACGACTGATGACAAAATTGCTGCTCAAGATAATAAAATTAGTAACTTAACAGCACAACAACAAGAAGCCCAAAAACAAGTTGACCAAATTCAGGAACAAGTATCAGCTATTCAAGCTGAGCAATCTAACTTGCAAGCTGAAAATGATAGATTACAAGCAGAATCTAAAAAACTTGAGAATGAGATTACAGAACTTTCTAAAAACATTGTATCTCGCAATGATTCTTTGGAAAAACAAGCCCGTAGTGCTCAAACAAATGGAGCTGCAACTAGCTACATTAATACAATTGTAAACTCAAAATCAATTACAGAAGCTATTTCACGTGTTGCAGCAATGAATGAAATTGTATCTGCTAACAACAAAATGTTGGAACAACAAAAAGCAGATAAAAAAGCAATTTCTGAGAAGCAAGTGGCAAACAATGACGCAATTAATACAGTAATTGCAAATCAACAGAAATTGTCTGATGATGCACAAGCTCTAACAACGAAACAAGCTGAGTTGAAGGCTGCAGAATTAAATCTTGCTGCTGAAAAAGCGACAGCAGAAGATGAAAAAGCAAGTTTGCTAGAGAAAAAAGCAGAAGCAGAAGCGGCAGCAAAAGCAGCAGCAGCGGCAGAAACAGCTTATAAAGAAAAACAAGCTAGCCAACAACAATCAGTACTTGCTTCAGCAAACACTAACTTAACAGCTCAAGTGCAAGCAGTATCTGAATCTGCAGCAGCACCTGTCCGTGCAAAAGTTCGTCCAACATACAGTACAAACGCTTCAAGTTATCCAATTGGAGAATGTACATGGGGAGTTAAAACATTAGCACCTTGGGCTGGAGACTATTGGGGTAATGGAGCACAGTGGGCTACAAGCGCAGCTGCTGCAGGATTCCGTACAGGTTCAACACCTCAAGTTGGTGCGATTGCATGTTGGAATGATGGTGGATATGGACACGTAGCAGTAGTTACAGCTGTTTCATCATCAACAAGTATTCAAGTATCAGAATCAAATTATGCAGGTAATCGCACACTTGGAAATCACCGTGGATGGTTCAATCCAACAACAACTTCTGAAGGTTTTGTTACATATATTTATGCAGATTAATTTACAGAGGGACTCGAATAGAGCCCTCTTTTCAGGTTTTACCATGATAATCCCTATTAAAAATTATATCAAAATAGCTTGAAAATATTGGAAAAGTATGGTAAAATGAAAATTGTCGTGTGAACGATAATACTCATTCTTGATGAATTGTGAAGCAGTTGCCCTTGGGTCGTTTTGCGAGTTGAAGTCAAGAAGAGGAAAAAAACAAAAAGGAGAAATACTCATGGCAGTAATTTCAATGAAACAACTTCTTGAGGCTGGTGTACACTTTGGTCACCAAACTCGTCGCTGGAACCCTAAGATGGCTAAGTACATCTTTACTGAGCGTAACGGAATTCACGTTATCGACTTGCAACAAACTGTAAAATACGCTGACCAAGCTTACGATTTCATGCGTGATGCAGCAGCTAACGATGCAGTTGTATTGTTTGTTGGTACTAAGAAGCAAGCGGCTGATGCAGTTGCTGAAGAAGCAGTACGTTCAGGTCAATACTTCATCAACCACCGTTGGTTGGGTGGAACTCTTACAAACTGGGGAACAATCCAAAAACGTATCGCTCGTTTGAAAGAAATCAAACGTATGGAAGAAGATGGAACTTTCGAAGTTCTTCCTAAGAAAGAAGTTGCACTTCTTAACAAACAACGTGCACGTCTTGAAAAATTCTTGGGTGGTATCGAAGATATGCCTCGTATTCCAGATGTGATGTACGTAGTTGACCCACATAAAGAGCAAATCGCTGTTAAAGAAGCTAAGAAATTGGGAATCCCAGTTGTAGCGATGGTTGACACAAACACTGATCCAGATGATATCGATGTAATTATCCCAGCTAACGATGACGCTATCCGCGCTGTTAAATTGATTACAGCTAAATTGGCTGACGCTATCATCGAAGGACGTCAAGGTGAAGATGCGGCAGCGGTTGAAGCAGAATTTGCAGCTTCAGAAACTCAAGCAGATTCAATCGAAGAAATCGTTGAAGTTGTAGAAGGCGACAACGCTTAATTCATATAAATAGTAATTACCTAGGAGGGCGGGGCTTAGCCCGGCTCTCCTATTTTTAAAAAATATAGGAGAATCAAAATGGCAGAAATTACAGCTAAACTTGTAAAAGAGTTGCGTGAAAAATCTGGTGCCGGTGTTATGGACGCTAAAAAAGCGCTTGTAGAAACAGACGGTGACATCGAAAAAGCGATTGAATTGCTTCGTGAAAAAGGTATGGCTAAGGCAGCTAAGAAGGCTGACCGTGTTGCTGCAGAAGGTTTGACTGGTGTTTATGTTAACGGTAATGTTGCAGCAGTTATTGAAGTAAACGCTGAAACTGACTTCGTTGCGAAAAACGCTCAATTCGTTGAATTGGTAAATACCACAGCTAAAGTTATTGCTGAAGGAAAACCTGCTAACAATGAAGAAGCTCTTGCTTTGACAATGCCTTCAGGTGAAACTCTTGAAGCTGCATACGTATCTGCAACAGCAACTATCGGAGAAAAAATATCATTCCGTCGCTTTGCATTGATTGAAAAAACAGACGCACAACACTTTGGAGCATACCAACATAACGGTGGACGTATCGGTGTTATTTCAGTTGTTGAAGGTGGAGACGAAGCACTTGCTAAACAATTGTCAATGCATATCGCAGCGATGAAACCAACAGTTCTTTCTTACAAAGAATTGGATGAGCAATTCGTTAAAGATGAATTGGCACAATTGAACCACGTAATCGACCAAGACAACGAAAGCCGTGCAATGGTTAACAAACCAGCTCTACCACACTTGAAGTATGGATCAAAATCTCAATTGACTGATGAAGTGATTGCTCAAGCTGAAGCTGACATCAAAGCTGAGTTGGCTGCAGAAGGCAAACCAGAAAAAATCTGGGACAAAATCATCCCAGGTAAAATGGATCGCTTCATGCTTGACAACACTAAAGTTGACCAAGCTTACACACTTCTTGCACAAGTTTACATCATGGATGATAGCAAGACAGTTGAAGCATATCTTGAATCAGTTAACGCTTCAGTAGTTGAGTTCGCTCGCTTTGAAGTTGGTGAAGGTATTGAGAAAGCTGCAAACGACTTTGAAGCTGAAGTTGCAGCTACAATGGCAGCAGCCTTGAATAACTAATTATAGAAAGGAAGTAAATTTGCTTCCTTTTTTTCTATGCAGTCGATCCTTATAGGGAGAACTTCCTATTTTCAAGGTAAAAATAAAAAGCCCTATAATAAGGGCCAATTGTATTTAGGAGACTAAACTTCAAATTCATAGAGTGCTGTAGAGAGATAACGTTCACCGTTATCTGGTGCTAGAGCAAGGACTTTTTTACCTGTACCTAATTTTTTGGCAATCTCGATGGCTCCGTAGATAGCTGCAGCTGAAGAAATCCCTACAAGGAAACCTTCTTTTCCACCAATTTCACGGCCGAGTGCTAGAGCATCGTCTGACGTTACACGAACGATACCATCATAAGCCTTTGTATCCAGTGTATCAGGAATAAATCCAGCTGAGATACCTTGAATTTTGTGTGGTCCAGGTTTTTCACCAGATAGAATAGCAGATTCGTCTGCCTCTACTGCAAAAACTTGAATGTTAGAATTTGCTGATTTGAGTGCATGAGAAACACCAGAAATCGTTCCACCGGTACCCACTCCAGCAACAAAGGCATCTAGTCCATCTTTACCGAAAGCAGCTAGTATTTCAGCTCCTGTTGTTCTTTCGTGTACTTCTGGATTTGCTGGGTTGTCAAATTGAAGAGGAAGGAAACCATCACGTTCAGCAGCTATTTCTTGAGCCTTAGCAATAGCACCTTTCATTCCTTCGCTACCAGGAGTAAGGACGAGTTCAGCACCATAGGCTTGGATAATCTTACGTCGTTCCACACTCATAGTTTCAGGCATAACGATAACAACTTTATACCCTTTAGCAGCCCCTACCCATGAAAGTCCAATACCAGTGTTTCCACTTGTTGCTTCAACAATAGTAGAACCAGGTTTCAGAATACCGTCTTGTTCAGCTTTTTCAATCATGCTAAGAGCAATACGGTCTTTTACAGAAGAACCAGGGTTAAATGCTTCAAGCTTTACATAGACATCTGCAGCACCTTCTGGCACAATGTTGTTGAGTTTAACAATCGGAGTTTGACCGATTAGTTCAGTAATGTTGTTATAAATAGACATATGAATACCTCTTTGTATAAGATATCTCTAGTATAACGCTATCTATACCATTTGTAAAATATAGAAATCCTATCGAAGTGATAGGATTTTTTTATATCACAGGTCTAAGCCATTAATTTTTAAGCGATTGTGATAGGCTAATTCTAGTAAATAGGTGTAAAGGAGAACGATATTCGTTTTCTTTTTGAATTGCTTCATTTTCTAGTAGGTCTTGGCAAGCATCTTTTTATGTTGCTAATTAAAGTAGCGGTGAAAATATCAGTGAAACACTGTATTATCTATTATTTACACTAAGTTTACAGGAACTTCAACTTCTCGTAAACCTTGATCAGTTAAAGTGACTTTTCCATTAAAAAATTCCACAAGTGCAGCTTTAATAGTTTCTTTTTCTTCTTTATTAACATAAATCATCGTATCGACTTGATCTGTAAAGTTTGTATCCAGTTCCATGAGATTATATTCCTTAAGGAAGTTACTGTACTCTTGATACTGAGCGTAAGACATTTGAATAGCAATGCCAGCCTGTTCCTTTATTTCAATGATGCCAATTTCTTTGACAGCTAAGGCAACACTGCCAGCGTAAGCACGAATCAATCCTCCAGCGCCTAGTTTAATGCCACCAAAGTAGCGTGTCACTACCACACAGACGTTAGTAAGATTGTGATTTTCTAGTACCCCAAGCATGGGAACGCCAGCAGTCCCACTGGGCTCACCATCATCACTTGTACGTTTGATTTCACTACGTTCTCCAATAATAAAAGCAGAGCAGTTATGCGTCGCTTTGTAGTGTTCTTTTTTGATGGTGGTAATGAAGTCACGAGCCTCTTCTTCGCTATAAACACGCTTGGCATGGCAGATAAAGCGGGATTTTTTGATTTCTTCTTGGACTTGTCCGTCCTCTTTAATTGTTTTAAATTCCATGATTTAATTGTACTAAAAAATCATCTAAAGTGCTAGGTTTTTACGAATAAAGAAGTATGAAAGTAAATCCAAACTATCTCGGTCGTTTGTTTACTGAGAATGAATTAACAGAAGAGGAGCGTCAGTTGGCGGAGAAGCTTCCCGCAATGAGAAAGGAGAAGGGGAAACTTTTCTGTCAACGTTGTAATAGTATTATTCTAGAGGAATGGTATTTGCCCATCGGTGCTTATTATTGTCGAGAGTGCTTGCTGATGAAGCGAGTCAGGAGTGACCAAGCTTTATACTATTTTCCGCAGGAGGATTTTCCGAAGCAAGATGTTCTTAAATGGCGTGGTCAATTAACTCCTTTTCAAGAGAAGGTGTCAGAGGGACTGATTCAAGCAGTAGACAAGCAGGAGCCAACTTTAGTTCATGCGGTGACAGGGGCTGGAAAGACAGAAATGATTTATCAAGTTGTGGCTAAGGTGATTAATAGGGGTGGTGCAGTGTGTTTGGCCAGTCCTCGCATAGATGTTTGTTTGGAGCTGTACAAGCGCCTGCAAGATGATTTTGCTTGCGAGATATCTTTACTACACGGAGAATCAGAGCCGTATTTTCGAACACCACTAGTTGTTGCGACGACCCATCAGTTATTGAAGTTTTATCAAGCTTTTGATTTGCTGATAGTGGATGAAGTAGATGCCTTTCCTTATGTTGACAATCCCACGCTTTACCATGCTGTCAAGAATAGTGTAAAGGAGAATGGGCTGAGAATCTTTTTAACAGCGACTTCGACAGATGAGTTAGATAGGAAGGTTCGTTTAGGAGAATTAAAAAGACTGAGCTTACCTAGACGATTTCATGGGAATCCATTGATTATTCCAAAACCAGTTTGGTTATCTGATTTTAATCGCTACTTAGATAAGAATCATTTGTCACCAAAATTAAAGTTTTATATCGAGAAACAGAGAAAGACAGCTTATCCGTTACTCATTTTTGCATCAGAAATTAAGAGAGGGGAACAGTTAAAAGAAATTTTACAGGAGCAATTTCCAAATGAGAAGATTGGCTTTGTATCTTCTGTAACAGAGGATAGATTAGAGCAGGTACAAGCATTTCGAGATGGAGAACTGACAATACTTATCAGTACGACGATATTGGAGCGTGGAGTTACCTTTCCTTGCGTGGATGTTTTCGTAGTAGAGGCCAATCATCGTTTGTTTACCAAGTCTAGTTTGATTCAGATTGGTGGACGAGTTGGACGAAGCATGGATAGACCGACAGGAGATTTGCTTTTCTTCCATGACGGGTTAAATACTTCAATCAAGAAGGCAATTAAGGAAATTCAGCAGATGAATAAGGAGGCGGGGCTATGAAGTGCTTATTGTGTGGGCAGACTATGAAGGCCGTTTTAACTTTTAGTAGTCTCTTACTTATGAAAAATGATGACTCTTGTCTTTGTTCAGACTGTGACTCTACTTTTGAGAGGATTGGAGAAGAGAACTGTTCAAACTGTATGAAAACAGGCTTGTCAACGAAGTGTCAAGATTGTCAATTTTGGTGTAAAGAAGGAGTTGAGGTCAGTCATAGAGCGATTTTTACTTACAATCAAGCTATGAAGGATTTTTTCAGTCGGTATAAGTTTGATGGAGACTTTCTTTTAAGAAAAGTGTTCGCTTCATTTTTAAGTGAGGAGTTAAAAAAGTACAAAGAGTATCAATTTGTTGTAATTCCCCTAAGTCCTGATAGATATGCTGATAGAGGATTTAATCAGGTTGAAGGTTTAGTTGATGCAGCAGGCTTTGCGTATCTGGATTTATTAGAAAAGAGAGAAGAGCGAGCTAGTTCTTCTAAAAGTCGCTCAGAGCGTTTGGAGACAGAATTTCCTTTCTTTATTAAAAGTGGAGTCACTATTCCTAAAAAAATCCTACTTATAGATGATATTTACACTACTGGAACAACTATAAATCGTGTGAAGAAACTACTGGAAGAGGTTGGTGCTGAGGATGTAAAAACATTTTCCCTTGTAAGATGAGGAAAAAATTTGCAAAAATAAAATGAAAGCGTTATAATGAAATCAGAAAAACAAAAATGTTTAGAAAGAAGGTACTCATATGATTAAATATAGTATCCGTGGTGAAAACCTAGAAGTAACAGAAGCAATTCGTGATTATGTAGTTTCTAAACTCGAAAAGATCGAAAAGTATTTTCAAGCTGAACAAGAGTTGGATGCTCGAGTTAACTTGAAGGTGTATCGTGAAAAAACTGCTAAAGTGGAAGTAACGATTCCACTTGGATCAATTACTCTTCGTGCAGAAGATGTGTCTCAAGATATGTATGGTTCAATTGACCTTGTAACCGATAAAATTGAACGTCAGATTCGTAAAAATAAAACAAAAATCGAGCGTAAAAATAAAAACAAGGTAGCAACTAGTCAATTATTTACAGATGCTTTGGTGGAAGATCCAAATGTTGTCCAGTCTAGAGTTGTTCGTTCAAAACAAATTGATTTAAAACCAATGGATTTGGAAGAAGCTATTCTACAGATGGATTTGTTGGGACATGATTTCTTTATCTATGTGGATGTTGAAGATCAAACAACTAATGTGATTTATCGTCGTGAAGATGGTGAGATTGGACTGTTAGAAGTTAAAGAATCTTAATTTCAATATGTGTAAAGGAAGGTTTACTGAATTGTAAACCTCCTTTTTCTTATAATTGATAGAATGGTAACTTCTCAAAGTAACTTCCAGTTTCCCACAACCTAGCCTTTAGTATGAGAAAAACGCGTGAAATCAGTGGAAATTCTTCTTAGACTAACGTCCACTGGTTTTCTTTTTTTTTGATATATAAAGGTTCAAAAGAGAAGAGACTCAGAAAAAAGTGCACGACAAATAGCCCTAAAACAGAGTCGTCTTAGAGTAACTTCCAGTTGCTAGCGTTTAGTGTGAGACTTTTCGATGGTGATAAGATGTGTAGTTAGAGGGGAAAATTCCCTTATTTCAATAAATCAGGTGATAAGTGTGTGTCTTCTGGTTTGACAAATTGGCAACCCAGAAGAGCAGCGATGTCCTCGCCAAAGTTGAAGGTGAAGACGTCGTAAGCAGATTTTCCTTGAAACTCTTCTCGTTTCAAGGAATTGACACGGGAAATGACTAGATTGACGTCTTTCTGAGTCAGCTGGTCAAAGGAAGTACCCTTGGGAAGAATGGCTCGCAAAACCGTATGGTTCTTCTCAATCCGTCCCTTCTGGTCAGGACGGCTAGGGTCGCAGAAGTAGAGGTGAGACTTCCCATCAATGTCTCGCTCAAGCTCCTCCACATAGGAGAACTCAGATCCGTTGTCCGTGAGAATGACAGGGAACAGCTGATGGAACGCAACCCCTCCGTCCATGACTCTTTCTTTCAAAGCTGCGAATTTAGTGGCGACTTCTAGAGCAGTCTTGTTGTCCAAAAGCAAGGCGAAGAGGAAGTTGCAGAAGGAAACGTTGAAGGTGAGCAGTAGCTTTCCACCAGGTCTGCCGATGACTGTGTCCATTTCCAACCATTTGAAGAAATCATCTGTTTCTCGTAACTCTTGGAAATCTTGGTAGATTCGCCCGATTTTCAGCTCTTTGGGAATAGCTACTTTTCTGGATTTTCTGCGTGCCTTGAACTTGACCATCCGAGGAAAATCAATGGGCTTGGCTGTCAGATATCCCAGCTTGGCATGCCGATACACCGTGGCTTTCGACACAGGTAGGTTATGTGTCTGAATGATATGGTAGATGCTTTGTTTCTTCTGGATGCCTTGGGTTAAGACCTTGTCCATCTGATAAAAACTTTCCTTGTTTAGGGGAATGCCCTCTCTGTACTCCCTCAACATAGTCTCGTACTGTTCCTGTGCCTTTTTCGCGTAGTAAAGATAGCGGTTAAACCCACAATCCGTCCTCTTTTTTGGACAGTTGTTACAGACATAAGGAGCTTTTTTGAGAAGAGGGCAATCCGTGCAATCAGATTTGACGGATGTTGGGTGCATGATGCGATTGCGCTTGATTTCCTTTGAAATCGTTGATGGGTCTTTTCCCATCTTCTCAGCGATGGAACGGAAAGTCTCTTGTTGGCTGATTCCGGTTTGGATGTCAATCCGGTCTTCTAGAGTGAGATGTTTTTGTTTTTTCGTCATGAGGTGCCTCCTCACGAAAAGTCTCAGGCTTAATTCTAGCATAATTCGTCGTCTGAGACTAACTTCCAGTTTTGGGAGAGAGATGGAAGTTACTTTGAGAAGTTAGCTAATTGATAGAATTACTGATTACACTTTTAAAAAGTCGCTTTTTGGTGGTTATTATGGTATAATGGGTGCCAAGAGGTTTGGAATGAAAAAATTTTATGTAAGTCCTATTTTCCCCTTAATATTAGGAATAGTGGCGTTCGGAGTGCTATCTGTGCAACTTGTTTTTGTAACGAATACACTGGTAACGCTATTTCTTTTGCTACTTATTTTGGGTTCATATATTTTACTATTCATCCATCAGAGAGACTACTACTCAAGGAGTGAAGTAGAACAAATCCAGTATGTAAACCACCAAGCTGAAGAAAGTTTGACAACCTTGTTAGAACAGATGCCTGTCGGAGTTATTAAATTAGACTTATCGTCAGGTGAAGTTGAATGGTTCAATCCTTACGCTGAATTGATTTTAACTAATGAAGTGGGCGAGATTGATGTGGCATTAATTCAAACAATTATCAAGGCATCGGTAGGAAATCCAGGTTCTTATGCTACCTTGGGTGAGACCCGCTATTCAGTTCATATGGACAAGGTGTCTGGAGTTCTTTACTTCTTTGATGTGTCTGGAGAATACGAAGCGACTGTTGAGTTAGTAACGAGTCGACCTGTGATTGGGATCGTTTCCGTTGACAACTATGATGATTTAGAAGATGAAACATCGGAGTCTGATATCAGTCATATTAATAGTTTTGTAGCCAATTTTGTTTCAGAATTTGCTGGGAAGCATGCCATGTTCTCCCGTCGAGTGAGTATGGATCGCTTTTATCTATTTACGGACTACACGGTGCTTGAGGGATTGATGAACGATAAATTTTCTGTTATTGATTCTTTCAGAGAAGACTCGAAACAGAGACAGTTGCCCTTGACCTTAAGTATGGGATTTTCTTATGGTGATGGAAATCATGATGAAATAGGGAAAGTTGCTTTGCTCAATTTGAACTTGGCTGAAGTGCGTGGTGGCGACCAAGTGGTTGTCAAGGAAAACGACGAAACGAAAAATCCAGTTTATTTTGGTGGTGGATCTGCTGCCTCAATCAAACGTACACGGACTCGTACGCGTGCTATGATGACGGCTATTTCAGATAAGATTCGTAGTGTGGATCAGGTTTTTGTAGTTGGTCACAAAAACCTTGATATGGATGCTTTGGGTTCTGCTGTAGGTATGCAGTTGTTTGCCAGCAATGTGACTCAAAATAGCTATGCTCTTTACGATGAAGAACAAATGTCGCCGGATATTGAACGCGCTGTTTCATTCTTAGAAAAAGAAGGAGTTACAAAGTTGTTGTCTGTTAAGGATGCAATGGGGATGGTGACCAATCGTTCTTTGTTGATTCTTGTAGACCATTCAAAGACAGCTCTAACTTTATCAAAAGATTTTTATGATTTATTTACCCAAACCATCGTTATTGACCATCATCGAAGGGATCAGGATTTTCCAGATAATGCGGTTATTACTTATATCGAAAGTGGTGCAAGTAGTGCCAGTGAGTTGGTAACGGAATTGATTCAGTTCCAGAATTCTAAGAAAAATCGTTTGAGTCGTATGCAGGCCAGTGTTTTGATGGCTGGTATGATGTTGGATACTAAAAATTTCACCTCACGAGTGACTAGTCGGACATTTGATGTTGCTAGCTATCTCAGAACGAGAGGAAGTGATAGTATTGCTATCCAAGAAATCGCTGCAACAGATTTTGAAGAATATCGTGAGGTCAATGAACTGATTTTACAGGGGCGTAAATTAGGTTCAGATGTATTGATAGCAGAGGCTACGGACTCGAAATGCTATGATACAGTTGTTATTAGTAAGGCAGCAGATGCCATGTTAGCTATGTCAGGTATTGAAGCGAGTTTTGTTCTTGCGAAGAATACACAAGGCTTTATCTCTATCTCAGCTCGAAGTCGTAGTAAACTGAATGTACAACGGATTATGGAAGAGCTGGGAGGTGGAGGTCACTTTAATTTGGCAGCAGCTCAAATTAAAGATTTAACCTTGTCAGAAGCAGGTGAAAAACTGACAGAAATTGTATTAAATGAAATAAAGGAAAAGGAGAAAGAGGAATGAAAGTAATCTTTTTAGCAGATGTCAAAGGAAAAGGTAAAAAAGGCGAAATTAAGGAAGTACCAACAGGGTATGCACAAAACTTTCTTATCAAAAAGAACCTAGCCAAAGAAGCGACTGCTCAAGCGGTAGGTGAGCTTCGTGGTAAACAAAAATCTGAAGAAAAAGCTCACGCTGAGATGATTGCAGAAGCAAAAGCAATTAAAGCCCAACTTGAAGCAGGAGAAACTATTGTAGAATTTGTTGAAAAAGTTGGTCCAGATGGCCGTACTTTTGGTTCTATTACCAATAAGAAAATTGCAGAAGAATTGCAAAAGCAATTTGGAATTAAGATTGATAAACGTCATATTCAAGTACAAGCTCCGATTCGAGCAGTTGGTTTGATCGATGTGCCAGTGAAAATCTATCAAGATATTACAAGTGTAATCAATCTTCGTGTGAAGGAAGGATAAGTTTACACCTTCTTGACAAGATTGTAAAAGGAAGGGAAGTCTGATGGCAGAAGTAGAAGAGTTACGAGTACAACCTCAAGATATCTTAGCTGAGCAATCCGTTTTAGGGGCTATCTTTATTGACGAGAGTAAGCTTGTTTTTGTGCGAGAATACATTGAGTCTCGGGACTTTTTTAAGTATGCCCATCGTTTGATTTTCCAAGCTATGGTCGATTTATCCGATCGTGGCGATGCTATAGATGCAACAACGGTTCGTACCATTCTTGATAATCAAGGTGATTTACAGAATATTGGTGGCTTGTCTTACCTGGTTGAGATTGTCAATTCTGTGCCAACTTCTGCTAATGCGGAGTATTATGCTAAAATCGTTGCAGAAAAGGCTATGTTACGGCGATTAATCGCCAAGTTGACAGAGTCTGTCAATCAAGCTTACGAGGCTTCGCAACCGGCTGATGAAATCATTGCTCAGGCAGAAAAAGGCTTGATTGATGTCAGTGAAAATGCAAATCGAAGTGGATTTAAGAATATTCGAGATGTGTTGAATGTCAACTTTGGGAATCTGGAAGCTCGCTCGCAACAAACGACCGATATTACAGGTATTGCGACAGGCTATCGTGACTTGGATCATATGACGACAGGACTTCATGAGGAGGAGTTGATTATCCTAGCAGCCCGTCCGGCGGTTGGTAAGACAGCCTTTGCCTTGAATATCGCTCAGAACATTGGGACTAAGTTGGACAAAACGGTTGCTATTTTTTCACTGGAAATGGGTGCGGAAAGTCTAGTGGACCGTATGTTAGCGGCAGAAGGTTTGGTGGAATCGCATTCTATCCGTACGGGTCAATTGACCGATGAGGAATGGCAAAAGTACACCATTGCTCAAGGGAATCTAGCGAATGCAAGTATCTATATCGATGATACACCAGGGATTCGAATCACGGAAATTCGTTCTCGCTCACGCAAACTTGCTCAAGAAACGGGTAATCTTGGTTTGATTTTAATAGATTACTTGCAGCTTATCACGGGAACTGGGCGAGAAAATCGTCAACAAGAGGTTTCAGAAATTTCACGTCAGTTGAAAATTTTAGCTAAGGAATTGAAGGTTCCAGTAATCGCTCTAAGTCAGCTTTCTCGTGGTGTAGAACAACGTCAGGACAAGAGACCGGTCTTGTCTGATATTCGAGAATCGGGATCTATCGAGCAGGATGCTGATATCGTAGCTTTTCTCTATCGTGACGATTACTATGAGCGTGGTGGTGAAGAAGAGGACGGTATCCCAAATAATAAGGTGGAAGTTATTATCGAGAAAAACCGTAGTGGAGCTCGTGGAACAGTGGAATTAATTTTCCAAAAAGAATACAATAAATTTTCAAGTATTTCAAAAAGGGAGGAAATAAGATGACAGATGCATTTACAGATGTAGCTAAGATGAAAAAAATCAAAGAAGAAATCAAGGCACATGAGGGTCATGTAATTGAAATGACTTTGGAAAATGGACGTAAGCGCCAAAAAAATAGATTGGGTAAGCTAATTGAGGTTTATCCATCCCTATTTATCGTTGAATTTGGGAACGTTGAAGGAGATAAACAAGCTAATATTTATGTTGAATCCTTTACTTATTCAGATATCCTTACGGAAAAGAATTTGATTCATTATCTTGACTAAAGTGAGAAATTTTCTCACTTTTTCTTTTTTCTCCGAATAGTTTAAGTGAAGGTAATCTTCGATTTATACTCTTCGAAAATCAAATTCAAACCACGTCAGCTTCGCCTTGCCGTACTCAAGTACAGCCTGCGCCTAGCTTCCTAGTTTGCTCTTTGATTTTCATTGAGTACTATACTATTTCAAGGAGGAAGAATGAAAATTTTACCGTTTATAGCAAGAGGGACAAGTTATTGTTTGAAGATGTCAGTTAAAAAGGTTGTTCCTTTTTTAGTAGTAGGATTGATGCTAGCAGCGGGTGATAGTGTCTATGCCTATTCTGGAGGGAATGGATCGATTGCGCGAGGGGATGATTATCCTGTTTATTATAAAAATGGGAGCCAGGAGATTGATAAGTGGCGCATGTATTCTCGTCAGTGTACTTCTTTTGCAGCCTTTCGTTTGAGTAATGTCAATGGTTTTGAGATTCCAAGGGCTTATGGAAATGCGAATGAATGGGGGCATCGTGCTCGTCGTGAAGGCTATCGTGTAGATAATACACCGACGATTGGCTCCATTGCTTGGTCGACTGCAGGAACTTATGGGCATGTTGCCTGGGTGTCAAATGTAATGGGAGATCAGATTGAGATCGAGGAATATAACTATGGTTATACAGAAGCCTATAATAAACGAATTATAAAAGCAAATACGATGACAGGATTTATTCATTTTAAAGATTTGGCTGGTGGCAGTGTTGGGAATAGTCAAACCTCAGTTTCAACAGGAGGAACACATTATTTCAAGTCTAAGTCTGCTATCAAAAATCAGCCATTAGCTAGCGCAACTGCGATTGATTACTATTATCCTGGGGAGAATGTTCATTATGATCAAATTCTTGAAAAAGATGGATACAAGTGGTTGAGTTATACGGCTTATAACGGAAGTCGTCGCTATATCCAGCTAGAGGGTGTGACTTCTTCACAGAATTATCAGAACCAATCAGGAAATAGTTCTAATTATAGCTCAAATACTGGATTGACTGTCGGTTGGAAGAAAATAAATGGTAGTTGGTATCATTTCAAATCAAATGGTTCTAAATCAACGGGATGGCTGAAAGATGGTTCTAGCTGGTATTATTTGAAATCATCTGGTGAAATGCAGACAGGATGGTTAAAGGAGAATGGCTCGTGGTATTATCTAGATAGTTCAGGGGCAATGAAAACAGGTTGGTATCAAGTCTCAGGTAAGTGGTATTATTCTTACTCTTCAGGCGTCTTAGCTGTCAATACGACGGTAGATGGCTACAGAGTAAACAGTGACGGAGAACGAGTATAGAAAATGGGAGTAGGAAATTTTTCCTGCTCTTTTCTGTAAGCAGTTTCCTTGACTTTTTTTTTGTTTTGCGCTATCATATGTCCATATAATATATGGGAGTCTGTGTACAGTCTGAGAGGAAGCGTTAAGCTTCGACCGCACCTGATCTGGGTAATGCCAGCGTAGGGAACGATACTTAGTCTATTCTTGACCTTTCCCATATATGGTAAAGGTTTTTCTTTTTGTCAAAGGAAAACGAGAAGAGGAGGTTTTTATGAAAGCAAGCATTGCCTTGCAAGTTTTACCCTTATCACAGGGGATTGATCGGATAGCTGTTATCGATCAAGTCATTGCTTATCTACAAGCTCAAGAAGTGACGATGGTGGTGACACCATTTGAAACGGTCTTGGAAGGGGAGTTTGATGAGCTCATGCGCATTCTCAAAGAAGCGCTGGAAGTAGCAGGGCAGGAGGCAGATAATGTCTTTGCCAATGTCAAAATAAATGTAGGAGAGATTTTAAGTATTGATGAGAAACTTGAAAAGTATACTGAGACGACACATTAGTCTATTGGGCTTTCTGGGAGTCTTGTCAATCTGGCAGTTAGCAGGTTTTCTTAAACTTCTCCCCAAGTTTATCCTGCCGACACCTTTTGAAATTCTTCAGGCCTTTGTTCGTGACAGAGAATTTCTCTGGCACCATAGCTGGGCGACCTTGAGAGTGGCTTTATTGGGACTGATTTTGGGAGTCTTGATTGCCTGTCTCATGGCTGTACTTATGGATAGTTTGACTTGGCTCAATGACCTGATTTACCCTATGATGGTGGTTGTTCAGACCATTCCGACCATTGCCATAGCTCCTATCTTGGTCTTGTGGCTAGGTTATGGGATTTTGCCCAAGATTGTCTTGATTATCTTAACGACAACCTTTCCTATCATCGTCAGCATTTTGGACGGTTTTAGGCATTGTGACAAGGATATGCTGACCTTGTTTAGTCTGATGCGGGCCAAGCCTTGGCAAATCCTGTGGCATTTTAAAATCCCAGTCAGCCTGCCTTACTTTTATGCAGGTCTGAGGGTCAGTGTCTCCTACGCCTTTATCACAACAGTAGTATCTGAGTGGTTGGGAGGCTTTGAAGGACTAGGTGTCTACATGATTCAGTCCAAGAAACTGTTTCAGTATGATACCATGTTTGCTATTATTATTCTGGTATCGATTATCAGCCTTTTGGGTATGAAGTTGGTCGATATTAGTGAAAAATATGTTATTAAATGGAAACGTTCGTAGAATAAGAATGTTTCTGAAAAAGAAAAGAGGAAATCAAAATGAAGAAAACATGGAAAGTGTTTTTAACTGTTTTAACAGCTCTTGTAGCTGTTGTGCTTGTGGCCTGTGGTCAAGGAACTGCTTCTAAGGATAACAAAGAGGCAGAACTTAAGAAAATCGACTTTATCCTAGACTGGACACCAAATACCAACCACACAGGGCTTTATGTTGCCAAGGAAAAAGGTTATTTCAAAGAGGCTGGAGTGGATGTTGATTTGAAATTACCACCAGAAGAAAGTTCTTCTGATTTGGTTATTAACGGAAAGGCACCATTTGCAGTTTATTTCCAAGACTACATGGCTAAGAAATTGGAAAAAGGGGCAGGAATTACTGCCGTTGCAGCTATCGTAGAGCACAATACATCAGGAATTATCTCTCGTAAATCTGACAATGTAGCTAGTCCAAAGGACTTGGTTGGTAAGAAATACGGAACTTGGAATGACCCAACTGAACTTGCTATGTTGAAAACCTTGGTAGAATCACAAGGTGGAGACTTTGAGAAGGTTGAAAAAGTACCAAATAACGACTCAAACTCAATCACACCGATTGCCAATGGCGTCTTTGATACTGCTTGGATCTACTACGGTTGGGATGGTATCCTTGCTAAATCACAAGGTGTAGATGCTAACTTCATGTACTTGAAAGACTATGTCAAGGAGTTTGACTACTATTCACCAGTTATCATCGCAAACAATGACTATCTGAAAGACAACAAAGAAGAAGCTCGCAAAGTTATCCAAGCTATCAAAAAAGGCTACCAATATGCTATGGAGCATCCAGAAGAAGCAGCTGATATCCTCATCAAGAATGCACCTGAACTTCAGGAAAAACGTGACTTTGTCATCGAATCTCAAAAATACTTGTCAAAAGAATATGCAAGCGACAAGGAAAAATGGGGTCAATTTGACGCAGCTCGCTGGAATGCCTTCTACAAATGGGATAAAGAAAATGGTATCCTTAAAGAAGACTTGACAGACAAAGGCTTCACCAACGAATTTGTGAAATAATGACAGAAATAAGACTAGAACACGTCAGTTATGCTTATGGCGAAGAGAGGATTTTAGAGGACATCAATCTGAAAGTCACCTCAGGTGAAGTGGTCTCTATCTTAGGCCCAAGTGGTGTAGGAAAGACCACCCTCTTTAATCTGATCGCTGGGATTTTAGAAGTTCAGTCAGGGAGAATTGTCCTTGATGGTGAAGAAAATCCCAAGGGGCGCGTGAGTTATATGTTGCAAAAGGATCTGCTCTTGGAGCACAAGACGGTGCTTGGTAATATCATTCTGCCCCTCTTGATTCAAAAAGTGGATAAGGCGGAAGCCATTGCCCGCGCAGATGAAATTCTTGCGACCTTCCAGTTGACAGCTGTAAGAGATAAATACCCTCATGAACTCAGTGGTGGGATGCGCCAGCGTGTAGCCTTGCTCCGAACCTACCTTTTCGGGCACAAGCTCTTTCTCTTAGACGAGGCCTTCAGCGCCTTGGATGAGATGACCAAGATGGAACTACACGCTTGGTATCTTGATATTCACAAGCAGTTGCAGCTAACAACCTTGATTATTACTCACAGTATCGAGGAGGCCCTCAGTCTCAGCGACCGCATCTATATCTTGAAAAATCGCCCTGGGCAGATTGTTTCAGAAATTAAACTAGATTGGTCTGAAGATGAGGATAAGGAAGTCCAAAAGATTGCCTACAAACGTCAAATCTTGGCAGAATTAGGCTTAGATAAGTAGAAAAATAGGGAGTTGGTGAAGATTATCCTTTACCAGCGCCCTTTTTCTTTTAAAAATAAGAAAATTTCGGTATAATAGTCAAAGATAGTCAAGGTTTAAAGAGAGAGGTGGGTTTGTAATGAGATTTAAAAATACATCGGATCATATTGAGGCCTACATCAAGGCGATTTTAGATCAATCTGGTATTGTGGAGTTGCAACGTAGTCAGTTGGCAGATACCTTTCAGGTTGTTCCCAGTCAGATTAACTATGTGATCAAGACACGCTTTACGGAAAGTAGAGGCTACTTGGTTGAAAGTAAGCGTGGTGGCGGAGGCTATATTCGTATAGGACGGATTGAGTTTTCTAGTCATCATGAAATGCTCCGCGATTTGCTTTACTCGATTGGTGAGCGGGTCAGTCAAGAAATTTATGAGGATATTCTACAGCTTTTGGTTGAGCAGGAATTGATGACCAAGCAGGAGATGAATTTGCTGGTAGCAGTAGCTTTGGATCGCGTTCTAGGAGAAGAAGCTCCAGTTGTTCGTGCAAACATGCTACGACAGGTCATACAAGAGGTAGATAGAAAAGGGAAGTAAGATGAACTATTCAAAAGCATTGAATGAATGTATCGAAAGTGCCTACATGGTTGCTAGCCATTTTGGAGCTCGTTACCTAGAGTCATGGCATTTGTTGATTGCTATGTCCAATCACAGTTATAGTGTGGCAGGGGCAACTTTAAATGATTATCCATATGAGATGGACCGTTTAGAAGAAGTAGCTTTGGAACTGACTGAAACGGACTATAGCCAGGATGAAACCTTTACGGAATTGCCGTTCTCCCATCGTTTGCAGGTTCTTTTTGGCGAAGCAGAGTATGTAGCGTCAGTGGTCCATGCTAAGGTGCTAGGGACGGAGCACGTCCTCTATGCGATTTTGCATGATGGCAATGCCTTGGCGACTCGTATCTTGGAGAGGGCTGGTTTTTCTTATGAAGACAAGAAAGATCAGGTCAAGATTGCTGCCCTTCGTCGAAATCTAGAAGAACGTGCAGGCTGGACTCGTGAAGATCTCAAGGCTCTACGCCAACGCCATCGTACAGTAGCTGATAAGCAAAATTCTATGGCTAATATGATGGGCATGCCCCAGACTCCGAGTGGTGGTCTCGAGGACTATACGCATGATTTGACAGAGCAAGCGCGTTCTGGCAAGTTAGAACCAGTCATCGGTCGGGATAAGGAAATCTCGCGTATGATTCAAATCTTGAGCCGTAAAACCAAGAATAATCCTGTCTTGGTTGGGGATGCTGGTGTCGGGAAAACAGCTCTGGCGCTTGGGCTCGCTCAGCGTATTGCTAGTGGGGATGTACCTGCGGAAATGGCTAAGATGCGCGTGTTAGAGCTTGATTTGATGAATGTCGTTGCAGGGACACGCTTCCGTGGTGACTTTGAAGAACGCATGAACAATATCATCAAGGATATTGAAGAAGATGGTCAAGTAATTCTATTTATCGACGAACTCCATACAATCATGGGTTCTGGTAGCGGGATTGATTCAACTCTGGATGCGGCCAATATCTTGAAGCCAGCCTTGGCACGTGGAACTTTGAGAACGGTTGGTGCCACCACTCAGGAAGAATACCAAAAACACATTGAAAAAGACGCAGCCCTTTCTCGTCGTTTCGCTAAAGTGACGATTGAAGAGCCAAGTGTGGCAGACAGCATGGCCATTTTGCAAGGTTTGAAGGTGACTTATGAGAAACATCACCGGGTGCAAATCACAGATGAAGCGGTTGAAACAGCTGTCAAGATGGCTCATCGTTACTTGACTAGCCGTCACTTGCCAGACTCTGCTATCGACCTCTTGGATGAAGCAGCAGCAACAGTGCAAAATAAGGCAAAGCATGTAAAAGCAGACGATTCAGGTTTGAGTCCAGCTGACAAGGCCTTGATGGATGGCAAGTGGAAACAGGCAGCCCAGCTAATCGCAAAAGAAGAGGAAGTGCCTGTTTATAAAGACTTGGTGACAGAGTCTGATATTTTGACCACCTTGAGTCGCTTATCAGGTATTCCAGTCCAAAAACTGACTCAAACGGATGCTAAGAAATACCTGAACTTGGAAGCGGAATTGCACAAACGTGTTATCGGGCAAGATCAAGCTGTTTCAAGCATTAGCCGTGCCATTCGCCGCAATCAGTCTGGTATTCGTAGTCACAAGCGTCCGATTGGTTCCTTTATGTTCCTAGGACCCACAGGTGTCGGGAAGACCGAATTGGCCAAGGCTCTGGCAGAAGTTCTTTTTGACGACGAATCAGCTCTTATCCGCTTTGATATGAGTGAGTATATGGAGAAATTCGCAGCCAGCCGTCTCAACGGAGCTCCTCCGGGCTATGTGGGTTATGAAGAAGGTGGGGAGTTGACCGAGAAGGTTCGCAACAAACCATACTCTGTTCTCCTCTTTGATGAGGTAGAAAAAGCCCACCCAGACATCTTTAATGTTCTCTTGCAGGTTTTGGACGACGGTGTCTTGACAGATAGCAAGGGACGCAAGGTTGACTTTTCAAATACCATTATCATCATGACGTCAAATCTTGGTGCGACAGCCCTTCGTGATGACAAGACTGTCGGATTTGGAGCTAAGGACATTCGTTTTGACCAGGAAAATATGGAGAAACGCATGTTCGAAGAGCTGAAAAAGGCTTATAGACCTGAGTTTATCAACCGTATTGATGAAAAGGTGGTCTTCCATAGCCTTTCTAGCTACCATATGCAGGAAGTAGTGAAGATTATGGTCAAACCTTTAGTGGCAAGTTTGGCTGAAAAAGGCATTGACTTGAAATTACAAACTTCCGCACTGAAATTGTTGGCCAATCAAGGATATGACCCAGAGATGGGAGCTCGTCCACTTCGCAGAACCCTACAAACAGAAGTGGAGGACAAGTTGGCAGAACTTCTTATCAAGGGAGAATTAGAGGTAGGCAACACACTTAAGATTGGTGTCAAAGCAGGCCAGTTAAAATTTGATATTGCATAAAAACGAGGTCGGGACAAAGTTCCCGACCTCTTTATGTACCATCATGAGATGGTTTTGTGTTGCGACTGTTTTTAGGGATGGCTATCTTTCTTAGAATTACTCAACAGGTGAGTAAAGAAGGCTTTGTATCGATACTTGAGATAGTTCTCATGTAAAAATAACAAGGCGATATAGACAATCAAAAAGATTGTAGTCATATAGAAGACATAAAATGCAGTTCGCGCATAGTGAGTGGCTGACTGATAAGAGCCAATAGCTCCTAAAATCAACCAAGGAAGATACTTGTAATACTTATTTAGCATAAGAGTGCACCTCCTATATTCTATTTCGATGGTATTATATCCCTTTGCACTTAAAGGTGCGAGCGATTACACAAAAATAAATTCAAATTTTTAATAGGAAAATCTCCTGCTTTTCTATTTTATTACGAATAGAAGAGTAGGAGGAGTAAATGTATCTAAAGTATTTAAGATTTTTAAAATAGTTTAGATAAATTGTTGACATATTTAAATCTGAATGTTACGATTATGTTACAAAAAGATTTCTTTATATTTCTAAAATATTACAAAGGAGTAGAAAAATGAAAAAGAAAACCTATATCAAATTGATGGCGGCAATTGTATTGGCTTCTACCCTATTATTAGGAGCTTGTGGAAATAAAAAGGAAACAACTCAAGCAAGCAGTTCTGCTAAGACAAGCCAATCATCAAGTTCTAAAGTAGCTTCTGCTAGCAAAGAAAGCAAGACTCAGAAGTACTCAAATTCAGCTTCATCTGAAAAGACCAAGGCATCTACCGACCAGTCTTCAGCAAGTGCAACACCATCACAAGCGGCACCTGCACCAGAGCAAAGACAGGGTCAAGAAGTGTCTAATCAACAGGCGGCTAGTCAACAAACTCCTGCTCAGGCTCCTTCAACTCAACAGGCTCCTCAAGCCCAGTCTAACCAATCAAGCTATGATCCTACAACTGACCGCAAACTTCAAGACAAGTAAGCAGAGCAAAATAAACGCTACAAGGGTGTTTTAACCATGGTAGATGGTGATTTCTCAGCTGTAGCGGGCAATTGGAAGGGAGCAAATGGCGAAACCATCACAGTTTCATCAGGTGGTCAATTTACAGTAGAATCTGCTGATGGAAAGAAAGAAAATTACTCTATCAAAGGCTATTCTTATACTCTTGATGATGGCAAGTATAATGCCAAAATTGGTGGAGGAAAAGTCATCCAAATTACAACAGGAGCGGATGGTAAGGTTTCCAGCGTTGCTTTGAATCAATAATAACCTTCAGTATTTGAATTTTTACAATCAAAAACCCGTAACCTTTAAGAGAGTTACGGGTTTTAAACTATTAAGCCTTATCCAACTGCAAGAGAGCCTCAATCTCTGCTAGGGTGCTAGCTTGTGAAATGGCTCCACGGAGTTTGGCAGCGCCAGATGTTCCACGGAGGTAGTGAGGAGCGAGGCCACGGAATTCACGAACTGCGACGTTTTCTCCTTTGAGGTTAATCAAGCGTTTCAAGTGTTCGTAGGCGATTTTCATCTTGTCTTCAAAGGTCAAATCAGGTAGGATTTCTCCTGTTTCAAAGTAATGGTTGATTTGGTTGAAGAGGTAGGGATTTCCCATGGCAGCGCGGCCAATCATGACTGCGTCAGCACCGACTTCTTCGATACGTTGTTTGGCTTCTTGAACAGTACGGATGTCACCGTTGGCGATAAATGGAATCTTGGTCAGAGCTTGGGCAACCTTGTGAAGGGTCTCAAGGTCTGCGTGACCTGTATACATTTGCTCACGGGTACGACCATGCATGGCGAGGGCAGAAACACCTGCAGCTTCAGCAGCGAGGGCATTTTCTACTGCAAGAGATGGGTCAGCCCAGCCGGTACGCATCTTGACAGTAAGTGGAATATCAAGGACAGATTGGACCTTATTGATGATAGAGTAAATCTTATCTGGATCCTTGAGCCACATAGCGCCAGCTTCGTTCTTCACGATTTTATTAACTGGGCAGCCCATGTTGATATCCACGATATCGGTTTTGGTGTTTTCTTGGATGAATTCTGCTGCGCGTGCTAGGCTGTCTTCATCACTACCAAAAAGTTGGATAGAAACAGGGTTTTCGCCTTCATCGATATGAAGCATGTGCAGGGTTTTTTCGTTGTTGTATTGGATTCCCTTGTCAGAGACCATCTCCATGACAACGAGTCCAGCCCCAAGCTCTTTTGCGATAGTACGAAAGGCTGAGTTGGTGACACCAGCCATAGGTGCTAAAACGGTACGATTGGGAATCTCAACATTGCCAATCATAAAAGGTGTATTAAGATTTGTCACGAATGAGTTCCTCCAGGTCGTTTTCATCAAAGTTGTAAGTAGTTTGGCAGAATTGACAAGTGATTTCTGCCCCGTGGTCTTCCTCTTTCATTTCCTGTAGGTCTGAGCTTGGAAGGCTGGCAAGAGCGTTCATAAAGCGTTCATGGCTACAGTCACATTGGAAACGGATTTCTTCTTCAGAAAGAAGCTTGTAGGCCTCGTCACCGTAGATAGCCTTGAGGAGGGCTTCGATATGGTCTTCACTTTCCAGAAGGGTTGAGATAGCTGGCATTTCTTGGATGCGTTTTTCAAAGCGAGCAATCTCTTCTTCCTTGGCTCCCGGCAAGACTTGAACTAGGAAACCACCTGCAACTTTTACCTTGTCTTCTTCGTCCAAAAGGACATTGAGGCCGACTGCAGAAGGGGTTTGCTGGCTTTCAGTCAGGTAAAAGGCAAGGTCTTCACCGATTTCCCCAGAGATGAGGGGAGTCATAGAGTTGTAAGGATTTCCAGTACCGTAGTCTGTGATAACGAGGAATTGACCGTTTCCAACAAAAGGTCCGACTAGGACTTCACCAGTTGCAGTCTTTTTGATATCGACACCAGGATTTTGAACGTAACCTTTGACGTTCCCCTTGGTATCAGCAACGGTGATGATAGCACCTAGTGAGCTAGATCCCAGCACCTTAACTGTTAGTTTAGTATTTCCTTTTTCATTGGCTGCGAGAATCTGGCTAGCGATAAGAGTTCGACCAAGCGCTACAGTTGAGCTAGCTTGGGTTTGGTGTTTTTCTTGAGCAGTGCGGACGGTTTCTGTGCTGTCAAGGACAAAAGCACGAAAGGCGCCACTTTCTGATATAGTTTTAATAATTTTATCCATAGCTACTATTTTAGCATAAAAATGCCCAAAGGGGGAGCCGTGTGTTTGCTGATTTTCAGGATAATGGACTAGGAAATTAGCAGGAAAATAAAAAGAGAAACAGATTATTTCAGCATTTGTAAGATTTATGCTATGCTTAAGGTAGAAAATGAAAGGGGTAACAAATGTATTTAGGAGACTTGATGGAAAAGGCTGAATCTGGCCAATTTTCAATCCTTTCCTTTCTATTACAAGAGTCTCAGACGACCGTCAAGGCTGTAATGGAGGAAACAGGATTTTCAAAAGCAACCCTAACCAAATATGTCACCCTTCTCAATGACAAGGCTTTGGATAGTGGCTTAGAGCTGACTATTCACTTAGAAGATGAAAATCTGCGTCTGTCGATCGGTGCAGCTACCAAGGGGAGAGACATTCGGAGCCTGTTTTTGGAGAATGCTGTTAAGTACCAGATTGTGGTCTATCTTCTCTACCACCAACAGTTTTTAGCCCATCAGCTGGCTCAAGAATTGATGATTAGCGAGGCTACGCTTGGCCGTCACTTGGCTGGTTTAAATCAGATTTTGTCAGAATTTGACTTATCCATCCAAAATGGACGTTGGCGAGGTCCAGAGCATCAGATTCGCTATTTCTATTTCTGTCTTTTCCGCAAGGTCTGGTCGAGTCAGGAATGGGAAAGCCATATGCAGAAACCAGAGAGAAAACAGGAGATTGCCAGTTTAGAGGAAATCTGCGGTGCAAGCTTGTCTTCAGGGCAGAAATTGGACTTGGTTCTCTGGTCTCATATCAGTCAACAACGTCTTCGGGTCAATGCCTGTCAGTTTCAAGTGATAGAAGAAAAAATGCGAGGGTATTTTGACAATATTTTCTACCTTCGTTTGCATCGAAAGGCTCCGTCCTTTTTCGCTGGACTACACCTTCCTCTAGGAACTGAGGATGGGGAGATGATGATTTTCTTCTCTTTCCTCCTATCCCATCGCATTCTTCCTCTTCATACAATGGAGTATATCCTTGGTTTTGGAGGGCAGTTGGCAGATTTGCTGACGCAGTTGATTCAAGAAATGAAGAAGGAGGAGTTGCTGGGTGATTATACAGAGGACCATGTCACCTATGAACTCAGTCAGCTTTGTGCTCAAGTCTATCTCTATAAGGGCTATATTTTACAGGACCGCTACAAGTACCAGTTAGAGAATCGTCATCCTTATTTGTTAATGGAACATGATTTTAGGGGAACGGCAGAGGAGATTTTTCATGCTCTATCTGCCTTTCAGCAGGGGACGGACTTAGATAAGAAGATTCTCTGGGAATGGCTGCAGTTAATCGAATATATGGCTGAAAATGGTGGTCAGCATATGCGGATTGGTCTGGATTTGACATCTGGTTTTCTTGTCTTTTCAAGGATGGCAGCCATTTTGAAACGGTATTTGGAATACAATCGTTTTATTACCATTGAAGCCTATGACCGAACTCGGCATTATGATTTGCTGGTTACCAATAACCCGATTCATAAGAAGGAACAAACACCAGTTTATTATTTAAAAAATGACTTGGATATGGAAGATTTAGAGATGATTAGAAAGCAGCTCTATCAAACACCATATAAATAGACTACAATACCAGATAAAACATATAAGATATATCTATTGTGCGATACTGATTACCTTCTATATGATAAAAGCCACTTGTTCCATGGATTCAGTGTGAATTTAGATAGATGAGATTGATTTGTATCACTGTGATAAAATATTAGGCACTTCTCGATAAAGTGTCACTGATTGAAAAATTGGCAATTATAGGAATCAAATTGACTCCTAATCCATAATTTTTTTAACATTTTGATAAAATTTCATCAATCTTTGTTCATTTTTTCCTCTCTTTTTCGAATAATAAATAGATAGTAGCGGTGAATCTAGTAAAGCTAGATTTAAAACTGTGGTATAATAAAAGGAGGAAAAGGATGATTCTAAGACATCCGGGCATCAGCCCAACCAATGACTTGGTTGCTAAGAAAATCTTTAGCAATCCAGAAATCACTTGTCAATTTATTCGCGATATGCTGGATTTACCAGCAAAAACTGTGACCATTTTGGAGGGAAGTAACATTCATGTCTTGCCCACTACACCGTACTCGGCGCAGGATTTTTACACTAGTATAGACGTTTTGGCAGAGTTAGACAATGGGACACAAGTAATCATTGAGATTCAGGTGCATCATCAGAATTTTTTCATCAATCGTCTGTGGGCTTACCTGTGCAGTCAGGTTAATCAAAACCTAGAAAAAATTCGTCAACGAGAAGGTGATACACACCAGAGTTACAAACATATCGCACCAGTATACGCTATCGCAATCGTGGATAGCAACTACTTCTCAGATGACTTGGCTTTTCATAGCTTTAGTATGCGAGAGGACACGACAGGTGCGGTCTTAACCATCACCAATAATGGACAGGAACATCATCTAGTCAAGATGGCGTTCTTGGAATTAAAAAAATACAGAGAAACCAGCAAAGATAGGATTCGCAAGCCGTGGTTGGAGTTTTTCGGGAATAAGCCTTTTACTCAAGAACCAGAGCGAGCTATAAGTCAAGCAGACCAACTGCTGGACTATAAGAGCTGGTCCGAGGAGGACAGGGAAATGTTTAGTCAACTACGTATGCGTGAAGAACAAGCTTTGTTAGCGCAGGACTATGCCTTGGAAACTGCTAGGGCGGAGGGTATCGAACAAGGTCTAGAGCGTGGGAAAATTTTTACTTTTCTAGATTTAGTACGCCAACATGTTATAACTTCCGAATTTGCAAGTGAGCAATTAGGCATGACTGTTGCTGAGTTTGAGTCCTTGTTGTAAGACTAGCACTAACGGTCAAGATGGCGTTCTTGGAATTAAAAAAATACAGAGAAACCAGCAAAGATAGCATTCGCAAGCCGTGGTTGGAGTTTTTCGGGAATAAGCCCTTTACCCAGCGCCCCGAGCGAGCCATCAGCCAGGCAGACCAACTGCTGGACTATAAGAGCTGGTCTGAGGAGGACAGGAAAATGTTTAGTCAACTACGTATGCGTGAAGAACAAGCCTTGTTAGCACAGGACTATGCCTTGGAAACCGCTAGAGCAGAAGGTGTCGAACAAGGTTTAGAGCGTGGCCTTGAACGTGGCCGTGCTGAGGGAATTGAACAAGGCCTTGAACGAGGACGAGCAGAGGGTATCGAAGAGGGATTAAAAGTAGGTCTAGTAAATCTCGTTCGTCAAGGCCTTCTGACTTCAGAGGTTGCGAGTGAGCAGTTGGGCATGACTGTCGCTGAGTTTGAGGCGTTGTTGTAAGACTATTACCAATAATGGTCAAGATGGCGTTCTTGGAACCAAAAAAATACAGAGAAACCAGCAAAGATAGCATTCGCAAACCATGGTTGGAGTTTTTTGGTAATAAGCCCTTTACTCAACAACCCGAGCGAGCCATCAGCCAAGCAGACCAACTGCTAGATTACAAGAGCTGGTCCGAGGAGGACAGGAAGATGTTTAGTCAACTACGTATGCGCGAAGAACAGGCATTGTTGGCACAGGACTATGCCTTGGAAACTGCTAGGGCAGAAGGTATTGAACAAGGCTTAGAACGTGGTCGATCTGAGGGGATTGAACAGGGACTGGAGCGTGGGAAAGTTGAAGGAAGTTTCACTATGTTAGTAAATCTAGTTCGCCAAGGTCTGCTGACTTCTGAAGTTGCCAGCCAGCAATTGGGTATGTCAGTCGCTGAGTTTGAGGCGCTGTTGTAATTAATTAAAAAAATGACAGATTTTTCCTTCATAACAAAAGGAGAAATATGTTTTTTTACAATGGTTAACCACAGTCTAGAAAATGAATTTTTCCTTTTATAATCCTCTAGCATACCATCCAGGGAGCAGGCGATATGCTCTTCCAAAACACGTCAACCACGCGATGGGCTTGCGCCTATCCTTAGTAAGAAAAGGTCAAGGGCAATACAAAGCTCCGCTCCCCTTATTCAAAAAATAGAATTTAATATTAAAAATGTAAGGAGAAAAAGAAATTTTCAAAACAATTTTCATAAAAACTTTGATAAAACAAATAAAATTCCGAACAAAAACGTAACAAAAATTTAATATGAAATGCTTGACAAGGATTTAGGGGGGGGGTATAATTACGGTAGGAGTGTTCTACATTGTACACTACAAATATAAAAATAGAGGTGTCCAAATGGATAAGAAAAGAATGATATTGGCGAGCTTAGCAAGTGCGGCAGTCTTAGGAGCAGGTTTTACTACAGTTCAACCGTTAGTTGTAAAAGCTGACGAAAATGCTGCTAAACCAGCAACGCCAAAAGTGATTCAAGACGCTGAAGCTGATGCTAAGAAAGCTGAAGAAAAAGTTACTGAAGCTCAAGCAAAAGTAGATGCTAAAACAACAGAAGCAACTGCTGCTGCGACTAAAGTAGAAGCAGAGAAAAAAGAGGATGCTGATGCTAAAGCTGCAAAAGCAGAAGCTGATAAAGCAAAAAAAGATGCTGAAACAGAAAAAACTGCTGCAGATGCTGAATTAACTGCAGCTAAAGAAGAAGCTAAACAAGCTGACGCTAAAGCTAAAGAAGAAGAAGCAAAAGCTGAAGCAAAAGCTAAAGAAGATGCTGCTAAAAAAGAAGCTCTTAAAGGTGCTTTAGAAGATCTTGAAAAAAATGCAGAAGCTGCAATCAATGCTAATAATAAAATTTTAGACAAAGATAAAGCTATCAAGGAAGTTAAAGATTTTATTGGGAAAGAAGCTATATTAGCTGCAATTGAAGCTGGAGATATAACAGTAGATGATGCTATTAGTAATTTACCTAATGAAGAAGATGGAAAAGCTGATGAAGCTTTGAAAAAAGAAGATAAAGCCAACAAAGGTAATAAAGATTACAAAAAATTTGAAAATCCTACAAACGGACAAAAGGATGATCTTTCTACTACTAATCCTGAATTAAAATCTCAACTTGATGAAGCTGAAAAAGCTGATGCTGCTCGTCCACAATCAGAAAAAATTCAAGACAAAGCAGATCAATTAGAAGATCAATTGGATAGTGTAGAAAAACAATATGACGAAGCTAAAAAAGTTTCTGATGAAAAAGCTGCTGTTTTAGTCAAAAAAGAAAAAGCTCTTAAAGAAGTTAAAGAAGCTGCTGATATTGCAGAAAAATACAATCTTGAAGATGAGATTGTTAAACCATTAAAAAATGTTGTAACAGAAATCGAAAAAGATCGTAACGAAGCTAATTCTGAATTTGACAAAGCTAATGAAGTTACTGTAGATTATGCAGAACAAGGTAAAGAATTAGAAGCAGAATACAATGATACTGTTGCTGCTGTGAAAGCTGCTAAGGAAGAAGAAGCTAAGAATCCTAAACCAGCAGAAAAACCTGTTGAAAAACCAAAAGTAAAAACAGAAGCTGAAAAAGCTGCAGAAGTAAAAGCCGAAGCTGATAAAAAAGTAGCAGCTGCAGAAGCTAAAGTCGCAGAAGCTGATGCAAAGGTTAACGAAACAACTAAAGCTCTTGAGGAAGCTACAACTAAAGCTACTAAAGAAGAAGCGGATGTTCAACCTGCTGAAGATGCAAAAACTGCAGCAGACAAAGCTAAAGTTGAAGCAGAAGATGAATTAGCTAAAGCTAAAGAAGCAGCAGTAACAGCTAAAGCTAAAGTTGAAGAGCTTAAAAAAGAAGAATCAGATAACTTAGAAGCTCTTAAAGGTGCTTTAGATCAACTTGAAAAAGAAGCTGAAGCTAAAATCAATGCAAATGCTAAGATCAAAGATAAAGAAAAAGCTATCGAAGAAGCCAAAGCTGCAATCGGTAAAGATGCTATCTTAAAAGCTATTGAAAATGGTGACATCTCAGCTACAGAAGCTGCTAAAGAGCTAGAAGATGATAACAATAAAGCTGAAGCTGCTAAAAACCAAGATCCTCAAGATAATAACATTGGAGCAACAACTCCAACTATCGAAAGTGGAGATAAAGTTTCTGAAGCAGATAAAAAAGCATTTGCTGAAGCAGACAAGAAAGCAGCTGCTCGTCCTGAATCAGAAAAAATTCAAGATAGAGTAGATCAATTACTAAAAGAAATCAACTACTTAACAACAATCGCTGATAAAGATAAAGCTGCAGCTGAAGTTCTATTAGAAAAATTCAATCACGCTAAAGAAGTATTACTAGAAGCTGAACAAGCTGAAAGAGCAGCAGAAGAAGCTAATTCTAATCCTGAAGCTCTTAAAGCATTGAAGAAAGTTGTTTCTAATCTAAGACTGGATCGTGACACTGCGAAACAAGAACTAGCTAAAATTCTAGTGCCATTGGAAGCTTACACAGAACAAATCAACAAGCTAACTGACGAGTACAATCAAACTCTTAAAGATTTAGAAGCAGCTAAAGCAGCAGAGAAGAAAGTAGATGCTTTAAAAGTAGAAATTAAAGATTTAGAAGCAGATCTTGCTAAAGACAAAGACAATGAGGAAATTAGCGATAAATTAAATGCAATGCGTTCTGCGTTAGCAAGAGCTGAAAAAGATCTTAAAGAAAATCCGAATGCATTAGTATATGCAGTTTTACTTCCAAAAGTAGATGCTCTGCCAACTGCATCACAAGCGTTAAAAGCAGAAATTAATAAGCTTAGAGAAGAAAAAGAAAAAACAACTGATGATAGCCAAAAAGCTGAATTAGAGAAAAAAATTGCAGAAAAAGAAGCTCTTTTAGCAGAAGTTGAAAAAGCTGAAGAAACACCAGCTCAACCAGCTGAACCTGCAAACCCAGCTCAACCAGCTGAACCTGCAAACCCAGCTCAACCAGCTGAACCTGC
>NZ_CAMHZQ010000012.1 GCF_946190275.1 Streptococcus mitis
TGGGACTTTTTTTCTACACAAAAATAGGCTCCATAAGATCCATAGGGGATTTACCCACTACAAATATTATAGAGCCAATCTAAAGAGGGGGACTTCCTCTCTTTTTTAATATACTATTTCCTCTAAAATAATTGAAATTATAGTTTGAATTTGATATGATGGTCTTATGGATAAAAGTAGAGCAAAGCGTGAGAATCACGATAAGATAAGAATGAGTCTAATAGCCCTAGTAGCTATCTTCTCAGTAAGTATTTGTGTCCTTGGTTCAATAATTGGATATAAAATATACACAAAACAAAGTTTTGAACAAAAGATTGAATCGCTCAAAAAAGAGAAAGATGATCAATTGAGTGAGGGAAATCAGAAGGATCATTTTCGTAAAGGACAAGCAGAAGTAATTGCCTATTATCCTCTCCAAGGGGAGCAAGTGATTTCGTCTATAAAGGGAATTATGACACAGGATATTAAAGACAATCTAGAGGATAAGGAAAATCTGGTTTTTTATTATACGGAGAAACAGGATTCGACTTTAAAAGGGATTGTCAACCGAAGTGTGATGAAACAAGTCTATGATTTAACTTCGTCAAAAGTTGAAGAGACTGAAAAAACTAGTCTGGCAAAAGTACATTTAACAGAAGATGGTAAACCTTTTACCCTTGATCAATTATTTTCAGATCCAAGTAAAGCCAAAGAGCAGTTGTTAAAAGAAATCACCTCTTTCTTACAGGATAAGAAATTGGAGCAAGAAAAGATTGATCAAGTTGTTAAAGGCTTCTCTGACCAAGACTTGTCTGCATGGAATTTTGATTATAAGGATAGCCAAATTCTTATTTATCCGAGTCAGCCTGTTGAAAATCTGGATGAGATTGCCTTGCCAGTATCTAGTTTCTTTGAACTTATTCAGTCCTCTTATTTATTAGATAAGGATGCAGAGCTATATAAGGCTTATTATGAAAAGAAAAATCGTAAAGTAGTAGCCTTGACTTTTGATGATGGACCAAATCCTGCAACGACAAATCAAGCATTAGATACTCTTTCTAAGTATGGTATCAAGGCGACTTTCTTTGTTTTAGGTAAGAATGTTTCTGGCAATGAAGAGATTTTGAAACGCATGAAAACAGATGGTCATGTCATTGGAAACCATAGTTGGAGCCATCCCGTTCTTTCAAAACTTTCGCTTGATGAAGCTAAAAAACAAATTACTGATACTGAGGATGCGTTGACTAAGGTGCTGGGTTCTAGTTCAAAACTCATGCGTCCGCCTTATGGAGCCATTACAGACGACATTCGCAAAAGCTTAGATTTGAGCTTTATTATGTGGGATGTAGATAGTCTGGACTGGAAAAGTAAAAATGAAGCAGCTATTTTGACAGAAATTCAGCGTGAAGTCAAGAATGGTTCTATTATTCTCATGCATGATATCCACGCTGAGACAGTAAATGCTCTACCGAAGGTTATTGACTATTTGAAAGGGCAAGGTTATGACTTTGTAACAATTCCAGATTTGTTAGATACTCGTCTTAAACCTCACCAACTCTATTACGACCGCAATCAATAATACACAAAATCTAAAGAGAAAAGTTTTCCTTGAAAATTTGCCTCTTTGGATTTTCTTCTCATAGAAAGGAAAAATAATGAAATCTTACACTTTAAATAATGGTGTTCCAATTCCAGTTCTAGGATTTGGAACCTGGAAAGCTGAAAATGGAGAGATTGCCTATCAAGCTGTCCTAGAGGCTTTAAAGGCAGGCTATCGCCATATCGATACGGCAGCGATTTATAAAAATGAAGAAAGCGTTGGTCGTGCCATTCAAGATAGTGGTATTCCGAGGGAGGAAATTTTTGTAACCAGTAAATTGTGGAATACAAATCACAACTATGAGCAAGCTCGTCAAGCTTTTGAAGAGTCTTTAGCGAAGTTGGGCTTGGATTATTTGGATCTGTATTTGATTCATTGGCCGAACCCAAAACCGCTTAGAGAAAATGACCAATGGAAAATCCGAAATGCGAAAGTTTGGAGAGCGATGGAGGAGCTTTATCAAGAAGGTAAAATCCGTGCTATTGGGGTTAGTAATTTCCTTCCCCATCATTTGGATGCCTTGTTTGAAACGGCAAAAATTCTTCCAGCGGTCAATCAAATCCGCTTGGCGCCAGGTGTGTATCAAGAGGAAGTCGTAGCTTACTGTAGAGAAAAAGGAATTTTATTGGAAGCTTGGGGACCTTTTGGTCAGGGAGAATTGTTTGATAGCAAGCAAGTCCAAGAAATCGCAGCAAATCACGGAAAGTCTGTTGCTCAAATAGCCTTGGTCTGGAGCTTGGCAGAAGGATTTTTACCACTTCCAAAATCTGTCACAGCTTCTCGTATTCAGGCTAATCTTGATTGCTTTGGAATTGAGCTGAGTCACGAGGAGCGAAAAACCTTAAAAACGATAGCTGTTCAGTCTGGTGCTCCACGAGTTGATGATATGGATTTCTAGAAAATCATAAAAAGAATTGTACATTGTTCTAATTTTTGATATAATAGTCAGCAGGAAAGAAAGTCTTATGGCGTTCTTCAAGCGAGCTTGGGATAGTGGGAGCCAAGTAGGGCAAAATAAAGAACTGGCGCTTTCTGTAGTATTTTCAAAAACAATGAAGTAATAAATTAGGGTGGAACCGCGTTTCTGACGCCCCTAGGTTAAATCAACCTAGGATTGTCGGACGCGGTTCTTTTGCTTATTCAGTCTATTGTGTGAAAGAAAGGAGAGACGTGGAAAACCTTTATCTTGTAAAAGACGATAGTCAACTAGCTGCATTTCGTGAGTTTGTAGTAAGAAATACTGAAAAGTTGAAAGATTATCAATCTTTTTTAAAGAATGAACTTGCAGTCTGTGATTTACCGCAAGCCGTTATTTGGTCAAGTTTTAATGCTGCTACACAGATTATTAGGGAAAGTGCTGTTCCAGCCTATACAAATAATAGACGAATGGTTATGACGCCTGATTTAGCTGTTTGGAAAGAGTTGTATTTGTATCAGTTGATGGACTACGAGTGTTCTCAGCAAACTCAAGCAATAGAAAGTCACTATCATTCTTTATCTGAAAATTTCCTCTTACAGATTGTAGGACATGAGTTAGCTCATTGGTCGGAGCATTTTTTAGATGATTTTGATGGTTATGACTCTTATATCTGGTTCGAAGAGGGGATGGTTGAATATATTAGTCGAAAGTATTTCTTGACAGAAGAGGAATTTCAAGAGGAAAAAATTTGTAATCAATCTCTCGTAGAACTTTTTCAGAAGAAGTATGGTTGGCATTCATTGAATGATTTTGGTTCTTCGACTTATGATAAGAACTATGCAAGTATTTTTTACGAATACTGGCGTAGTTTTTTGACAATAGATAAGTTGGTAGAAAATCTAGGTAGTGTACAAGCGGTCTTCGATTCTTATCATTTATGGGCAAATACAGATAAAACTCTTCCCTTGTTAAATTGGTTTGTTCAGCAGAAATTAATTGAAAAAGAAATATAAAAACTAAAGGAGTAAACAATGTCTAAGAAATTGACTTTTCACTGCGTCAGTGGCAGAGACCTCCTTACAGTCGGATTGCCTCACGCTCAGCACTAGAGTGCCTGAGCTAGACGCAGTACTAACTCGTCTTGCCTCGTATGATCGACGAGGCAGACTCGTGTCGCAAGTAATTTATAGAAAATAGAAAAAGGAGTAAATAATGTCTAAAAAATTGACTTTCCAGGAAATCATCCTTACTTTGCAACAATTTTGGAATGACCAAGGTTGTATGCTTATGCAGGCTTATGATAATGAAAAAGGTGCGGGGACAATGAGTCCTTACACTTTCCTTCGTGCTATTGGACCTGAGCCATGGAATGCGGCTTATGTAGAGCCATCACGTCGTCCTGCTGACGGTCGTTACGGGGAAAATCCTAACCGCCTTTACCAACACCATCAATTTCAAGTGGTTATGAAGCCTTCTCCATCAAATATTCAAGAACTGTACCTTGAGTCTCTGGAAAAATTGGGTATCAATCCATTGGAACACGATATTCGTTTCGTTGAAGACAACTGGGAAAATCCATCTACTGGTTCAGCTGGTCTTGGTTGGGAAGTTTGGCTTGATGGGATGGAAATCACTCAGTTCACTTATTTCCAACAAGTCGGTGGATTGGCAACTGGTCCTGTGACTGCGGAAGTTACCTATGGTTTGGAGCGTTTGGCTTCTTACATTCAAGAAGTAGACTCTGTCTATGATATCGAGTGGGCTGATGGTGTAAAATACGGAGAAATTTTTATCCAGCCTGAGTACGAGCATTCAAAATATTCATTTGAAATTTCGGACCAAGAGATGTTGCTGGAAAACTTTGATAAGTTTGAAAAAGAAGCTGGTCGTGCTTTGGAAGAAGGCTTGGTTCACCCTGCCTATGACTATGTTCTCAAATGTTCACACACCTTTAACCTGCTTGACGCGCGCGGTGCCGTATCTGTAACTGAACGCGCTGGCTATATCGCTCGTATCCGTAACTTGGCCCGTGTCGTAGCTAAAACCTTTGTCGCAGAACGCAAACGCCTAGGTTACCCACTTTTAGATGAAGCAACACGAGCTAAACTCTTAGCAGAAGACGCAGAATAGTGAGTAATACTGTGCTCTAAAATCGTTAGAGGCAAGTCGAAGACTTGCTAGAGGGATATGTACCGCCGTACTGTTATGTGGGGATTTTTGAAACCTTAGGTTCAAAAATCAGTCAGCTAAATCCACTTTGATGAGACTGTTGGAAATCTTGATCAATTTTGCATTAGATTTCCATACAGACTCACAAAGTTAGTTAGCGACGTCCCCAGTACCTAAGGTGCATATCAAAAAAGATTGAAGAAAATGTAAAGGAAAAAACATGACAAAAAACTTATTAGTAGAACTCGGTCTTGAAGAATTACCAGCCTATGTTGTCACACCAAGTGAAAAACAACTAGGCGAAAAAATGGCAACCTTCCTCAAGGAAAACCGCCTGTCTTTTGAAGCTATTCAAACCTTCTCAACACCACGTCGTTTGGCTGTTCGTGTGACTGGTCTTGCAGACAAACAATCTGATTTGACAGAAGATTTTAAGGGGCCAGCAAAGAAAATTGCATTGGATAGTGATGGAAACTTCACCAAAGCAGCTCAAGGATTTGTTCGTGGAAAAGGATTGACTGTTGAAGACATCGAATTCCGTGAAATCAAGGGTGAAGAATATGTCTATGTCACTAAGGAAGAAATTGGTCAAGCAGTTGAAGCCATTGTTCCTGGTGTTGTAGATGTTTTGAAGTCATTGACTTTCCCTGTCAGCATGCACTGGGCTGGCAATAGCTTTGAATACATCCGCCCTGTTCACACTTTAACTGTTCTTTTAGATGAAGAAGAGTTTGATTTGGATTTCCTTGATATCAAGGGAGGTCGTGTGAGCCGTGGCCATCGTTTCTTAGGACAAGAAACCAAGATTCAGTCAGCTTTGAGCTATGAAGAAGACCTTCGTCGTCAGTTTGTAATCGCAGATCCACGTGAACGTGAGCAAATGATTGTTGACCAAATCAAAGCAATCGAAACTGAGCATGGTGTACATATCGAAATTGATGCTGATTTGCTGAATGAAGTCTTGAACTTGGTTGAATACCCAACTGCCTTCATGGGAAGTTTTGATGCCAAATACCTTGACGTTCCAGAAGAAGTTTTGGTGACTTCAATGAAAGAGCACCAACGTTACTTTGTTGTTCGTGATCAAGATGGAAAACTCTTGCCAAACTTCATTTCTGTTCGTAATGGAAATGCAGAGCATTTGGAAAATGTCATCAAAGGAAATGAAAAAGTTTTGGTAGCCCGCTTGGAAGACGGTGAATTCTTCTGGCGTGAAGATCAAAAATTGGTCATTTCAGATCTTGTTGAAAAATTAAACAATGTGACTTTCCATGAGAAAATTGGTTCCCTTCGTGAACACATGATTCGTACTGGTCAGATTGCTATTCTCTTGGCAGAAAAAGCAGGCTTGTCAGCTGATGAAACAGTTGACCTAGCCCGTGCAGCAGCCATTTACAAGTTTGACTTGTTGACAGGTATGGTTGGTGAATTTGACGAGCTCCAAGGAATTATGGGGGAGAAATATGCCCTTCTTGCTGGTGAAACTCCAGCAGTGGCAGCTGCTATTCGTGAACACTACATGCCTACATCAGCTGAAGGGGAACTTCCAGAGAGCAAGGTCGGCGCAGTTCTAGCCATTGCAGATAAATTGGATACGATTTTGAGTTTCTTCTCAGTAGGCTTGATTCCATCAGGTTCTAATGACCCTTATGCTCTTCGTCGCGCGACCCAAGGTGTGGTTCGTATCTTAGATGCCTTTGGTTGGCACATTGCTATGGATGAGTTGATTGATAGCCTTTATGCTTTAACATTTGACAGCTTGACTTATGAAAATAAGGCAGAGGTTATGGACTTTATCAAGGCTCGTGTTGATAAAATGATGGGTTCAACTCCAAAAGATATCAAGGAAGCAGTTCTTGCAGGATCAAACTTTGTTGTGGCGGAAATGTTGGAAGCAGCAAGTGCTCTTGTAGAAGCAAGCAAAGAAGAAGACTTCAAACCATCTGTCGAATCACTTTCTCGTGCCTTCAACTTGGCTGAGAAGGCAGAAGGAGTTGCTGCAGTTGATTCAGCACTATTTGAGAATGACCAAGAAAAAGCTTTGGCAGAAGCTGAAGAATCACTCGTTTTGTCAGGGACTGTAAGTCAACAATTGAAACAACTCTTTGCTCTTAGCCCAGTCATCGATGCCTTCTTTGAGAATACCATGGTTATGGCTGAAGACGAGGCAGTCCGTCAAAATCGTTTGGCTATCTTGTCTCATTTAACTCAAAAAGCATCTAAGCTTGCTCGTTTTAACCAAATTAATACTAAATAAAATTTGATAAACGGACTTTATCTTATCACAAAGGAGAAGAAATGGATCCGAAAAAAATTGCTCGTATCAACGAGCTTGCTAAAAAGAAAAAAGCAGAAGGCTTGACCCCAGAAGAAAAAGTGGAACAAGCTAAACTACGTGAGGAGTATATCGAAGGTTATCGTCGCGCTGTTCGTCACCACATTGAAGGAATCAAAATTGTGGATGAAGAAGGAAATGATGTTACACCAGAAAAACTACGCCAAGTACAACGTGAAAAAGGTTTACACGGTCGTAGTCTCGATGATCCAAATTCATAATAAGTATTCTTTCTTTTAACAAAGATAGGTGAAATAATAATCAAAAGACTAGCAGTTTGTGTCTGCTAGTCTTTTTTAACTAAAAAAGGAACCGTTAATGGTTCCTAAAACTGTTATTAGTTACTTGCGCCAGATGTAGCGTCTGCGCCACCACCGTGGCCTCCAGCATCACCTGAATCTGAAGCTCCAGATGTAGCATCTGCATCGCCGTGACCATGTCCGCCAGCAGAAGCTGCAGCATTTCCACCAACTAGACGTTGACCAGTAGAATTGAGGTACCAATCAAGCCATGGTTGGAAGTTGAAGACTATTTCGTTGATACCAGCGTATGATCCATCAGGATAGTACATAGCTTGATAGTTGTGAGTATTGATAACCCCTGCAGGAGATCCAGGAACAATTGTACGAACATATTCTTGATCACCATTACGTAGTACACCGACAACCCACTCAACATTTTTCATACGTCCACCGGGAAGTGAGTTATGGACAGTTGAGAGACGGTTACCAGATTGAGATGGTACACGTTTAGCAAACATGGTGTTTGGATCTTGGTGAACATTATTGTAGTATAAGAATTGGTTGTTATCATCTGCATAGGTCAACTCAAATGGCATTGCTTTCAAGAACATATCGATTTGGTTAACAGTTAAGATACCATGATCTAGTTTGACATAGGTATCACCTGAAACCGCACCAGTAATTTCAGCAACTTTTTCAACCCATTCTGGATCATCGGGATCAACTTCTGTGATTGTGGTAGCAATTGGTCTGCCACAATCCAAATCTTCTGGTTCAATTGGTTTTGGTTTTTTCAATTTTGAAACAACTCCTACATATTTTACAAAATTATCCAAGCAAGTTTCGAGGAATTTAACTGTTCCGTCATTTGTAATATTCCCATCAACATCAAAGGCTTCCTTAGCTTTACCAAGAAGGAATTCGTTTCCAGGAAGTGTATAGGCATTGACACCTGGAGCGTCAAGAATCTTACGAAGGTGAACTTGGGCACGAGAAGTACCTTGGTCGTAGTAAGAAGCACCCACAATCATGACTGGTTTGTTTTCAAATGGATGAACTTCATATGAAAGCCATTCAAGAACAGATTTAAGAGAAGCTGAGATTGTGTGGTTGTGCTCAGGGGTAGCGATAATGACACCATCAGCACGTGTAATTCTGTTATACAAGAGACGCAATTGGAAACTTTCGTCCCATTTTTCGTCTTGGTTAAACATTGGAACTTCGTCAATTTCAAGAACTTCTAATTCAAATTTGAGTTTGAAGTGACGGCGGATAAATTCCAAGAGTTTACGGTTATATGATTGATCGTAGTTTGATCCTACAAGTCCAACAAATTTCATTCTTTTTGGTCTCCTATCTTACAAATTTTCCCAGTCAAAGTCTTCAGCATCTTTGCGAAGTAGTTCTTGTGCGTTGCGCAATTTTTCTGTAATTTTTACAAAGATACGGAAGTCGTCAAAAGTGGCATCCAATTTTTTAATAACATCAAGGTCAACCAAGTCGCCACTTGGGTTAAAGGCTTGAAGAGAGTGTGAAAGCAAGAATTCATCTGGAAGGACACTTGCTTTGATTTCTGGTGCGTTTAAGATTTGGCGAAGTTGTAATTGGGCGCGTGATGAACCAAGTGTACCGTAAGAAGCACCTGTAATCATGATTGATTTGTTCAAAAGTGGATAGATACCATAAGACAACCAAGCAAGAGCGCTCATCAAAACAGCTGGGATAGAGTGGTCATACTCAGGAGTACCGATAATAACGCCATCAGCCTCTTCGATTTTAGCAGCAATTTCCAAAATTTCAGCAGGTACTTGCTTGTCAGCTGGCTTGTTAAAGACAGGGATATCCTTGATTTCAACAAGTTCAATTTCAGCTTTGTCAGCAAAGTGTTTTTGCATGTATTGAAGCAATTGACGGTTTGTAGAACGTTTTGAATTTGTTCCAACAATAGCAATAAGTTTTAACATGAGATTTCCTTTCTCTTTTTACATAATACGATTTTAAAACTCCATTGAAACAGTTGTCTCTATAGAGTAGGGATTCCTGAAGAACAGCTTAGGTGACCTTCCTTATCAATCAGAATCGCTTCGATTCCCTCCAAACTTTCGACTTGCCAGAGGATAGAAGCAGGTCTTTCTCCAAAGAGTCGAGTTGTCCAGATTTCACCATCAACTGACTTATCAGAGATGATTGTGAGACTAGCGAGTTCTGTTTCAACAGGATATCCTGTCTGACTGTCAAAAATGTGATGGTAATCTTTTCCATCTACTGTCAGGTGACGTTCATAAATGCCTGAAGTCACGACAGATTGATTGACAACAGGGATGGTCATTAAGTGATTTCCCCGAGGATTGGCTGGGTCTTGAATCCCGATTTGCCAAGGTTGATTATCTCTTGCCTGATTTTTTCCAATGGTCAGGATATTCCCTCCCAGATTGATCAAGGCAGAAGTCACTCCCTCTTCTTTCAGAAATTGGGCAACCTTATCCGCACTATAACCCTTGGCTAAGCAACCTAGGTCTATCTTCATTCCTTTCTGTTTTAGAAACACAGTAGAAGTGGAAGAATCTAACTCGATATAATGAGGATTGATTAAAGGGAGAACCTCTTCAATTTCCTGAGGTTGGGCAACTTTGGCATCTGAAAAACCGATACGCCAGGTCTGAATTAGGGGACCAATACTGATGTTGAGATGGCTAGAGGGCGCTAGGCTATGCTCTAAACCAAGTGAAATCAGTTCGAACAGGTCAGGATGAACCTTAACTGAAGTTATTCCAGCTTGATGATTGATTTCCATCAACTCAGATTCTTGACTATTGGCATTGAAGCGGTATTCGAGCTCTTTGAGTAAATCAAAGGATTTTTGGAGCAAGCTATCGGCTCGCTCATCCACTAATGAAATCGTGATAGTGGTTCCCATTAGGCGTTCAGAATGTGAACTAAGAGGCAAGCTACCAACTCCTTTCTCTTATGAAAAGAAGGTTGAAATATAGTAAATTTATGAAAAATGAACCCCTTACATTTTCTTTCCATGATACTAGCATACCATAAAGTCAGCGTTTTCACAAATAAAATTTGTAAAGATGTCAAGAAATATGCTCAGGAAATGAAGAAAAATTGCAAGAATCCGTGTTAAGATACAGATTATTTACAATTTTTTACAAAAAAATAGGAAAAATCAGCCAAACTCTTGTAAACGCTAACAGTAAATGTTATACTAGTAGGGTAAATTTAGAATGAAGGTAGGAAATTTTTTATGAGTAAGATCGTTGTAGTCGGTGCTAACCACGCTGGTACAGCATGTATTAATACTATGTTGGATAATTTTGGAAATGAGAACGAAATCGTTGTATTTGACCAAAACTCTAACATCTCTTTCCTAGGTTGTGGAATGGCTCTTTGGATTGGTGAACAAATTGACGGTGCTGAAGGCTTGTTCTATTCTGATAAAGAAAAATTGGAAGCTAAAGGTGCTAAGGTTTACATGAACTCACCAGTTCTTTCAATCGACTATGATAACAAAGTAGTTACAGCAGAAGTTGAAGGGAAAGAGCACAAAGAATCATACGAAAAATTGATTTTCGCTACAGGTTCTACACCAATCTTGCCACCAATCGAAGGTGTTGAAATTGTTAAAGGGAACCGCGAATTTAAAGCAACTCTTGAAAATGTACAATTCGTTAAATTGTACCAAAACGCTGAAGAAGTGATTCACAAATTGTCTGATAAGAGTCAACACCTTGACCGTATCGCCGTTGTTGGTGGTGGTTATATCGGTGTTGAACTTGCTGAAGCCTTTGAACGTCTTGGAAAAGAAGTTGTCCTTGTTGATATCGTTGATACTGTCTTGAACGGTTACTATGACAAAGACTTCACACAAATGATGGCGAAGAACTTGGAAGACCACAACATCCGCTTGGCGCTTGGTCAAACTGTTAAAGCAATCGAAGGTGACGGTAAAGTTGAACGCTTGATTACTGATAAAGAAACTTTCGATGTGGATATGGTTATCCTTGCAGTTGGTTTCCGTCCAAATACAGCCCTTGCTGATGGTAAGATTGAACTCTTCCGCAACGGAGCCTTCCTTGTAGACAAGAAACAAGAAACTTCACTTCCTGGTGTATTTGCCGTTGGTGACTGTGCGACTGTTTATGACAACGCTCGTAAAGACACAAGCTACATCGCCCTTGCTTCAAACGCAGTTCGTACTGGTATCGTTGGTGCCTACAATGCTTGTGGCCATGAATTGGAAGGAATCGGTGTGCAAGGTTCAAACGGTATCTCTATCTACGGTCTTAACATGGTTTCAACTGGTTTGACTCTTGAAAAAGCGAAAGCTGCTGGTTACAATGCAACTGAAACAGGCTTTAACGATCTTCAAAAACCAGAATTCATGAAACATGACAACCATGAAGTAGCCATCAAGATTGTCTTTGACAAAGATAGTCGTGAAATTCTTGGTGCACAAATGGTTTCACATGACCCTGCGATCAGTATGGGAATTCACATGTTCTCACTTGCTATTCAAGAACATGTAACAATTGAAAAATTGGCTTTGACTGACCTATTCTTCTTGCCACACTTCAACAAACCATACAACTACATTACAATGGCTGCCCTTACAGCTGAAAAATAAAAATGAATGAACTATCTGGCCTTAGGTTAAGGTCAGATAGTTTTTTTATTATGTGACTATTAGTCCGTCTCGCTCCGTTAGGTGCGAGACAAAAAAACCACCCGCTATGCGGGTGCGCGTCGAAGGTTATACCCCAAAAACTCCAAACGCGATACAATAAAGGTGTTCAAGCCAATTGTAAAGCGAAAGGAGAAAAATATGGCACAAAAGGCACATAGTTTATCACACACAAAGTGGATGTGTAAATATCACATTGTGTTCACCCCTAAGTATAGACGAAAAGTCATTTATAATCAATATCGAAGTAGTTTAGGAGAAATATTTCATCGTTTGTGTAGTTATAAAGGAGTTGAAATTATCGAGGGTCACTTAATGCCAGGCCATGTACACATGTTAGTAAGTATTCCACCAAGGATAAGTGTCTCGAGTTTCATAGGTTATTTAAAAGGAAAAAGTGCACTCATGATGTTTGACAAACACGCCAATCTCAAGTACAAGTTTGGAAATCGGCATTTCTGGGAGAAAGGTTATTATGTAAGTACAGTAGGGCTTAATGAAGCCACGATTAAGAAATATATCCAAGATTAAAGAAATTATCCAGTGGATGATTTCTTCACGAGTATGAAAATTTGAGAACGAGTAAAGCATGATATAGCACTAGGTAAATTGAGTGTAAAAGAATATGAGGATCCCTTTAGGGATAGTGGTAAGTAATACTAAAGCCTATTTGAGAGGCAAGTGACGAGTCAAGAGCAATAAGGCTTGAACAACGTGAAAGCCAGCGTCTTTAGGCGCTGGCTGGTAATTTGGGCTTATAGCCCTGGGACAAACCACCCGTTTGACGGGTGGTCATGATTGGTAATGTTGAAGATCGGAAGTGAAATGATACTTTCAAAGAATTCATTTTGGACACTAGCAAACGAAATAGAGCCCTGATGCAAATCAACAATTTGTTTTGAAATTTTTAGCCCAATTCCAGTCGTTCTAATTTTAGAAATATCAATGTTTTTAAAAGATAATTCATTAAGTTCAGCAATTTTTTCTGGTGAGGCTCCCTGTCCATTATCTTTGATTTCGACAATTACATTTGTATCTTTTTTGAATAAGTTGATTCTTATTGTGCAACCCTTTTCGTTATGTAAAACAGAGTTGTAGATGATATTATGGATAACTCTTGTGATTAAAAACTGCTCAATCATGATAGATTGATTAACAAGTGAATAATCGTAATCAAATTCAAATTCAAAATCATTCCAGATTTCTTGATTTAAAATATGGATGAGAATGTCTTTGAAGAAGGGGATAATTTTTGTTTCAGTCTGATTTAATTGAAGATGACCGGATGAAAGGCGAGCTACTATATTTAAGTCATTTAAAATATTTTGGATGTAATAGGATTCTGTCAATATTGGGCGAATATGTTTTTTAGACTGTGTATCTAGTTCAGAATCATTTAACAAGGACGCGTTAGAAATGATGACAGAAAGAGGTGTTTTGATATCGTGTGCAATTCCTGAAATCCATTGCTCTTTAAAGACTTCATTCTCTTTGAGTAGAGTATCGGTTTGATTAATTGCAGTTGTAAGATATTCTAGTTCTGATATAGAATTTATTGGATTTTTCAAACCATCTGGGAGATTCTGAATAGCAGTTATAAGAGGCGCAATTTTACGATTGATATGCGTCACACCATAGTAGTAAAGAAAAGCGAAATAAAGGCAGTTGAAAAGCAATACTCCAAATGCTACTAGTGGAATCAGGCGAATACTATCTATATCTAAGTAATTATAACTATAACGAGCAATTTTATCTTTTGGAAAACCAACAACAATGATGTAGCCACCTTTTATCTGACTAAAAACAGGATAATCTGAAAGATAATAGCGAGAAAACTGTAAAATGTCCCCATAGTCAAATTGCGAAGGAACTTCTGTAGGTTTATACTGTTCGTACACTTGTTTTCCAGTCTGCTTATCCAATACCATGAGCCATAACTTTTGTTCTTTTAGACTAGAGATATCATTTTTAGGTATGTGGACGTTATTTTTTGTGATGGTAATGTGTTCAGAAATTATTTTCACAGTCTCAGTAGCAGTTTGCTTTTCCCTAATGTAAAAAACAAAACTGGCAATTAAAATAATATTGGTAATAAAGATAATGATGGAAAAAAAGATAAATTTCTTTAGTGAATACCTTAAAATTTTGGTTTGGTTCATAATCATGATAACAATTTATATCCCAGCCCTTTAGCTGTCTTTAAATATTGAGGTTTTGAAGGATTTTCTTCTATTTTTTCTCGAATTTTCCGAATATGTACAGTCAAAGAGTTTTCATAACCAAAGCTATCCACTCCCCAAATCGTATCACAGAGAGATTCAGTTGAAACGATGTAATTTTTATTATCGTAAAGTTTTTTCAAAATCTGAATTTCAATTGGTGTAATAGAAATTTCTGCTCCATTTTTTTGTACTGTTGCATTCCGAAAACTCACCAAAGTCTGTCCAATCTGTATTGCTTCCTGTTCTGATTTATAGCTTCTCCGGAGCAGAGCCATAATACGATAGATAAGATTTTTTGGAATGAAGGGTTTCATGACATAATCATCACCACCAGCATTGAAACCAGCTACCTCATCTTCAGGATTATTTTTGGCAGTCAGAAAGAGGATAGGAGTATCGCCTTTTTTTCGGATATGTTTTGCTAATGTGTAGCCATCACCATCGGGGAGCATAATGTCCAAAAGGAAAAGGTCGAACTGCTCTGTTTCAATCATGTCTAAACTAGATTCTATATCATAGGCTGATGTTAGATTGGAAAATCCGTATGCAGTGAGAATATCTCTTATGGAAGAGTTTAAAATTTTATCGTCATCAATAATAAGGATGTGCTTATTCAGGAGTTGTTGTTCGAAATTCATAATCTTACCTCGCTTATCTATATTATACCATTTAAAAGAGTGAAAAAAGGTAAAATACTTTAATCTTAATGTAAAATTAAGGTTAGCTTAGTTTAAAATTAATCTAGCATGTCTATAATAAAGACATAACCTAGATAGAGATACTTCTCAAATAAATTTTAATCAGTGAGGTATTTCCAAATGGCTAAACAACAAATGAATCTCGTTGAGATTGAAGTAATGAATTCTATTCAAGAATTAACTCTTGAAGAACTTGATAACGTTCTTGGTGCTGGTAGTGGAATAATTCATTTTATTCAGACAAAACAATGGTAATAGTGAGTCACCAATTAGATATTGTGAATTATGTTGATTCTATCATTTTTGTTGATAAGAGTAGTGGAGACGTTATCAAAGATACTCATGATAATTTGATTTATAGAAATCAAAATTATAGAAAATTATTTGGCTTAAAGGAGGAAGTTCATAATGATTAGTAATGTTTTACAGATAAAAAACTTACAAAAGGCATTTAAGGACACTCAGGTAGTTAACCTTAGTTCCTTATCAGTTCAACAAGGTGAGATTTATGGTTTTCTAGGTCCAAATGGAGCTGGTAAAACAACCACCATGAAGATGATTTTGTCTTTGATTTCTCGTACAGCTGGGGAGATTGAAGTGTTCGGTCAATCTATAGGTACGGACAAGCAGTATCTTAATCAGATTGGCTCTATGATTGAAGAACCGTCTTATTATCCTAATTTGACAGGCTATGAAAATCTCTTAGTCTTCCAAAAAATCCTTGGATTTGATAAGAAAAATATTCAGGAAACCTTGAAAATTGTGGGGTTAGATCAACCTAAAAACAAGAAAAAATTGGTTAAAGATTATTCTTTGGGTATGAAACAGCGCTTGGCTTTAGCCTTTGCCTTAGTCAAGAAACCGCGTTTGTTGATACTGGATGAGCCAACAAACGGGCTAGATCCAGCAGGGATTCATGAAATTCGGGAACTGATTATCAAGTTGGCAAAAGAACAGGGCATTACTGTCTTCATCTCTACCCATATCCTTTCAGAAGTAGAGCATATCGCTGACCGTGTGGGGATTATCAATCATGGTCAACTGGTTTACGAGGGAGAAATTCGTAAAATTCAGTCCAATAAATGGCTGGAAGTGCGTGGGGATTTTAGAGGTCGACGTGAAGTCATTAGCCAAGTGTTATTTGGTTATCCGTGCAAGATGTTGGATATACAAGAGGATAAACTCAAGCTGACTAACCTTGCCGATCAGCAGATTTCTAGTTTGTTACGAGATTTAATAGTCGAGAAAGTTCCAATTTATGAAGTGAAGCAAGAACAAGAAACCTTGGAATCTATCTTCCTCAACTTAACCAAGGAGTGAGTCTTATGTTGAATAATTTGTCTATTGAATTGCTCAAGGCAAAACGAACCAAATCCTTCCTCATTAGCATACTAGTTATGGGAGTCGGATTTGCTTGGGCAATTACAGCCGCTACACGCTACCTAAGTAATCCAGACATGCACCAGATTAGCCTAATTTTCTATATGATAAAAGAAGTAAATGGCTTGATTCTCCCTATTGTGATTTCTCTCTTTGTATCGCGGATTGTCAAGAACGAGAAGGAGGGCAACACTTTCAAACTGCTTTTGGCAAATGGTGAAAATGTACGGCATATCTTTCTGAGTAAGCTTGGCCTGACCATGTTCATTTTGACCTTCCTCGCTTTTTTGGAGGGAGTAGTAGCCCAGTTAATTGCAATCTTATCAGGTCTAGAAATGCCTGTTAGCCTAATCCTCTGGCAAATCGTCATTTTCTTGCTAGCCTCTTTTGTCTTAACCTGTCTGTTTTTGACTTTGCAGTTTTTACTGAAGAAGCAGGCATTGATACTGGCATTAGGGATTTTCGGAGGATTTCTTGGTGTTGGATTTGGTCATGCACCAGCTTTTCTACAGCTAATTTTCCCTTTTGGTGGTATAGGATATATGTCTCTGGTGGATTACCAGCAAGTTGCCAGTCAAGTGAGTTATGTTTTGGCGACAAACCTAGGATTTAAACTCTTTACATATTTGCCAATAGCCCTAATCTATCTCTTCTTATCTCTCTATCTGGTTGAAAAGAAAGGAGGCAAGCTATGATGTCTTATCTATCAGTAGAATGGCGGAAAACCAAAAAATTTTCCATGTTGATGATTGGTATTTGCTTCTTAGCTTTTTGTAGCCTGATTGGTCTTGGGATTTACTTTGGTTCAGCTTATTCTATGGTTGCAGAAATTGAAAAAGTGCCTGTTTTATGGGGACAATTGACCTTCTATTATAGCCAGCTTTTCTTTCCGATTTTGGTTAGCCTTTATGTAGCCATGATGTTAGGAAAAGAGTTTGACAGAAAAAATATTGAATTTCTCAGAGCTAATAATGTCAGTCTTGGGAAATTATTGTTGGCAAAAGAAATAGTAATTATCTTGTTTATTGCTGTTTTACAGTTGTTCTTGTTTGGTATTTTTTATGTCAGTGCTCACCTAGCTCATTTAGAAATTTCTAATTTGTTCACCTACCTCAAGTGGGATTTATTGGGGATTTTTGGAACAATTAGTATGATGGCAGTACAGTTTTTTGTGACAGCTAAAACTCGTGTTTTCAGTAAATCTGTGGGAATTGGTGCTATTGGTACTTTCGTAGGATTTATGATGATTTTTGTATCAGATAAATTATCTTTAATCTATCCCTACTCCCAAGCTATGGTGGCAATGCGGTCACGGAATTTGATAGACTTTAATTTAGTGGAAATAGTGCTGTTTATCATTGTAAATATTCTTCTGTGGGGGATTTTTCATACATTGAGTAATAAAGAATTGCATAAGTAATGCGAAGACTCTTCGGAGTCTTTTTATTATGTGACTTTCAGTCCGTCTCGCTCCGTTAGGTGCGAGACAAAAAAACCACCCGCTATGCGGGTGCGCGTCGAAGGTTATACAAAAAAACTCCAAACGCGATACAATAAAGGTGTTCAAGCCAATTGTAAAGCGAAAGGAGAAAAATATGGCACAAAAGGCTCATAGTTTATCGCACACAAAGTGGCACTGTTCTATCACATTGTGTTCACCCCTAAGTATAGACGAAAAGTCATCTATAATCAATATCGAAGTAGTTTAGGCGAAATATTTCATCGTTTGTGTAGTTATAAAGGAGTTGAAATTATCGAGGGTCACTTAATGCCAGACCATGTACACATGTTAGTAAGTATTCCACCCAGGATAAGTGTTTCGAGTTTCATGGGTTATTTAAAAGGAAAAAGTGCACGCATGATGTTTGACAAACACGCCAATCTCAAGTACAAGTTTGGAAATCGGCATTTCTGGGAGAAAGGTTATTATGTAAGTACAGTAGGGCTTAATGAAGCCACGATTAAGAAATATATCCAAGATTAAAGAAATTATCCAGTGGATGATTTCTTCACGAGTATGAAAATTTGAGAACGAGTAAAGCATGATATAGCACTAGGTAAATTGAGTGTAAAAGAATATGAGGATCCCTTTAGGGATAGTGGTAAGTAATACTAAAGCCTATTTGAGAGGCAAGTGACGAGTCAAGAGCAATAAGGCTTGAACAACGTGAAAGCCAGCGTCTTTAGGCGCTGGCTGGTAATTTGGGCTTATAGCCCTGGGACAAACCACCCGTCAAACGGGTGGTCATGATTGCTTTGTACCCATACAATTATCTTTTTTTTATCTTGTGATTCATTCTAATCTAACTTAAAATGAAATGGTAGCTACCAATATAAATGATGAGGAAAAAGAAATGACTGAAAATCGTTATGAATTAAATAAAAACTTGGCACAGATGCTCAAAGGTGGGGTTATCATGGACGTTCAGAACCCTAAACAAGCCCGTATTGCAGAGGCTGCTGGTGCGGCAGCTGTTATGGCCTTGGAGCGGATTCCAGCTGATATTCGTGCGGCTGGTGGTGTTTCCCGCATGAGCGATCCAAAGATGATTAAGGAAATCCAAGAAGCAGTTAGTATTCCAGTAATGGCCAAGGTCAGAATCGGGCATTTTGTTGAGGCTCAGATTTTAGAGGCTATTGAGATTGACTATATCGATGAGAGTGAAGTTCTATCGCCAGCTGACGACCGTTTCCATGTGGACAAGAAAGAATTTCAAGTTCCTTTTGTTTGTGGTGCCAAGGACTTGGGTGAAGCCTTACGTCGTATCGCTGAAGGTGCTTCCATGATTCGTACAAAAGGAGAACCAGGTACAGGAGATATCGTCCAAGCCGTTCGTCATATGCGCATGATGAATCAGGAAATTCGCCGTATTCAAAACCTACGTGAAGACGAGCTCTATGTTGCTGCCAAGGACTTGCAAGTCCCTGTAGAATTGGTTCAATATGTTCATGAACATGGGAAATTGCCTGTTGTAAACTTCGCGGCTGGAGGCGTTGCAACACCAGCAGATGCTGCGCTGATGATGCAATTAGGGGCAGAGGGAGTCTTTGTCGGTTCAGGTATTTTTAAGTCAGGAGATCCTGTTAAACGAGCGAGTGCTATTGTTAAGGCTGTGACTAACTTCCGTAATCCTCAAATTCTAGCTCAAATTTCTGAAGATTTAGGAGAAGCCATGGTTGGTATCAATGAAAATGAAATTCAAATTCTCATGGCTGAGCGAGGAAAATAGATGAAAATTGGAATATTGGCCTTGCAAGGTGCCTTTGCAGAACATGCAAAAGTGCTAGATCAATTAGGTGTCGAGAGTGTTGAAATCAGAAATCTAGATGATTTTCAGCAACATCAGAGTGATTTGTCGGGTTTGATTTTGCCGGGTGGGGAGTCTACAACCATGGGCAAGCTCTTACGAGACCAAAATATGCTGCTTCCTATTCGAGAAGCCATTCTATCTGGTTTGCCAGCCTTTGGAACTTGCGCGGGTTTAATTTTGCTGGCTAAGGAAATTACTTCTCAGGACGAGCATCATCTAGGAACTATGGATATGGTGGTCGAGCGAAATGCCTATGGGCGCCAATTAGGAAGTTTCTACACGGAAGCAGAATGTAAGGGAGTTGGTCAGATTCCAATGACCTTTATCCGTGGTCCAATTATCAGTAGTGTTGGAGAGGATGTAGAAATTCTAGCAAGAGTTGATAATCAAATCGTTGCAGCCCAAGAAAAAAATATGTTGGTAACTTCTTTTCATCCTGAATTGACTGATGATGTAAGCTTGCACCAGTACTTTATCAATATGTGTAAAGAAAAAAGTTGAGATTGAATTTCTCAACTTTTTACATGTAATAAACAATGGCGATGTATTGGAGTGCGGACGCAGCTAGGATAAAGAGATGCCAAATCATGTGGAAATAAGGTTTTTTCTTGGCATAAAATCCAGCCCCAACTGTATAAGAGAGTCCACCAGTTACCATGAGACTCCAGAAAATTGGCGTCGTTTGACTGATAATGGCAGGAATGATAGCTAGAACCAACCAGCCCATAATCAGGTAAAGGGCAAGGCTAAATTTCTCATTGACTTTTTTAGCAAAGATTTTATAGAGAATACCAAAGATGGTCGTTCCCCATTGGATAGCAATAATCAGATAGCCAAACCAGTTATTCATCAAAGTCAGTACGACAGGTGTATAAGAGCCAGCAATGGCAACATAAATCATAGAATGGTCAATAATTCTCAAGACATATTTGTGGGTTGAACCATAGGCCATAGAGTGATAAATGGTGGATGATAGAAACATGAGAAAGAGACTAATAACGAAAATGGAAACGCCGATAGATGATAAAAATCCGTGTGCCTCATAACTATAGGTGGATGAAATGGGGAGTAAGATGAGCATGATGACGGCACCCACAGCATGGGTCACGCTATTAGCAATCTCCTCTCCAAAACTGAGTTGTTTGCTGAGCTTTAGGCTTGTATTCATTAGATTTCCTCCTCTTGAGTATGATGGATTAAGGCTAGAGTTTGATGATAGAGTTTAACGGTTTGGCAGCTGGTTTGGATAATGGGGTTAGTTGGATCAATTCCTTGGTTCATGTAGTCCACAAAAGCATCGTAGAGTTGGTCAGAACTTGCTTGAGTTTGTAGAGTATTAAGTGTCTGAGCTATTTCTTGAATAGAAAATACAGACTTGAGGGTTGTGATAGCAATCAAACGGGCAATTTGTTGGCGTTGGTATTTTTTCTTATCAGGTTTTGTCAGGTAACCATGTTTGACATAATTGTTGACCATAGATGCTGTCAGGCCCTTGTCTTTAACAGGAGAGATAGGGGCGCAGACCTGATTGACATAGAGCAAAACCTGGTCCAGATAGAGGTCAATGTTTGGAATTTCTGCCCATTTTGGGTAGGAAAAGGTAGTTTTCATTTCCAACTCCTTTTTATATAGTTTTAATAACTAGATTATAAAATAATAAAAACAGAAAGTCAAGTTTTAACTGCTTGTAGAAAGACTTAAATTATGCTATGATGGGAGAAACTAGTCAGAAATGAGGAGAAAAGATGGAGATTCGTTTAGCTTTTCCAAATGAAGTAGATGCCATCATGCAGGTGATGGAAGATGCTAAAAAATGTTTAGCGGATGCTGGTAGTGACCAGTGGCAAAATGGTTATCCAAATGCTGATATTATTATTGAGGATATTATCTCAGGTCAAGCCTATGTAGCCTTGGAAGAGGGAGAACTATTAGCCTATGCTGCTGTGACCAAGAGTCCAGAGGCAGCCTATGAAGCCATTTATGAAGGCAACTGGCAAGCTGGAGAGTCAGAGTACCTAGTCTTTCACCGTATTGCTGTGGCAGCAGATGTCCAGGGACAGGGGGTTGCTCAGACTTTCCTAGAGGGCTTAATTGAAGGTTTTGACTACCTAGATTTTCGCTCAGATACGCATGCTGAAAACAAGGCTATGCAACATATTTTTGAAAAACTCGGATTTAAACAGGTTGGTAAGGTTCCAGTTGATGGCGAACGCTTGGCCTATCAAAAATTGAAGAAATAATGCAAAAGATGTACGTAAAAATGCTCTACTTTTCGCCAATAGGAACCTTGTCTTTGGTTGCCGACGAGCAATATTTGTATGGAATTTGGGTGCAGGAGCAGAAGCATTTTGAGAGGGAACTAGGAGATGAAACAATAGAAGAAGTTGTTAGTCATCCCATTTTAGACCCAGTTATTGCTTGCTTAGATGCTTACTTTAAAGGCAAGCCTCAGGATTTATCCAACTTGCCCTTGGCTCCAATCGGAACAGATTTTGAAAAGAGAGTTTGGTCCTATTTACAGGAAATTCCTTATGGTCAGACAGTGACCTATGGACAAATAGCCCAAGACCTGCAAGTGGCTTCTGCTCAAGCAATTGGTGGAGCAGTGGGGCGCAATCCTTGGTCTATCCTAGTACCTTGTCATCGTGTGCTAGGTGCAGGCAAGCGTCTGACAGGGTATGCTGCAGGAGTGGAAAAGAAAGCTTGGCTCTTGGAGCATGAAGGCGCAGATTTTAAAGATATAAAATAGAAAGTGAAAGACATGTTAGAATTTATCGAATATCCAAAATGTTCAACTTGTAAAAAAGCAAAACAAGAATTAAACCAACTCGGTGTGGACTATAAAGCCGTTCATATCGTCGAAGAAACACCTAGCCAAGAAGTCATTTTAAACTGGCTAGAAACCTCAGGTTTCGAGTTGAAGCAATTTTTTAACACCAGTGGAATCAAATACCGTGAATTGGGGCTGAAAGATAAGGTAGGAAGTCTGTCAAACCAAGAAGCAGCTGAGTTGCTAGCAAGCGACGGAATGTTGTTAAAACGACCCATTTTAGTAGAAAATGGAACTGTTAAGCAAATCGGTTATCGAAAACCTTATGAAGAATTGGGATTGAAATAGTTTTTATCTATCTCTTTGATAGATAAAATATATAACCTCCCTGTTTCAAAGTATGATAAACTAGTAGGTAGATAAAGTCTGTATCTGACCGTAGCAAATAATTTCATTGACGGCAGAAGTATGGTAGAATGAATCATTATCAGGAGAGGATGTTTTTATGAATGTTACAACGATTTTAGCATCAGATTGGTACCAAAACTTGATGCAATTGATTCCGGATGGCAAGCTGTTTAGCCTACGTTCGGTCTTTGATGGAATTCCGAGAATTGTCCAACAACTTCCAACAACGATTATGTTGACAATTGGTGGTGCTCTTTTTGGCTTGGTTTTGGCCCTTCTTTTTGCTATTGTGAAAATCAATCGTGTCAAAATTTTATATCCCTTGCAGGCTTTCTTTGTTAGTTTCTTAAAGGGGACACCGATTTTGGTGCAACTCATGCTAACCTATTACGGAATTCCTTTGGCTTTGAAAGCCCTCAATCAGCAATGGGGTACTGGTCTCAATATCAATGCCATTCCAGCCGCTGCTTTTGCGATTGTTGCCTTTGCTTTTAATGAAGCGGCTTATGCCAGTGAAACCATTCGTGCAGCTATTCTCTCAGTCAATCCTGGTGAGATTGAGGCGGCACGCAGTTTAGGTATGACCCGAGCACAAGTTTATCGACGAGTGATTATTCCAAATGCAGCAGTTGTGGCGACTCCAACCTTAATCAATTCCCTCATCGGCTTGACCAAAGGAACTTCTCTAGCCTTCAGTGCGGGTGTTGTGGAAGTCTTTGCCCAAGCTCAGATTTTGGGTGGTGCCGATTACCGCTATTTTGAACGCTTTATTTCCGTTGCCCTTGTTTATTGGGTAGTAAATATCGGTATTGAAAGTCTTGGTCGTTTCATCGAGAGAAAAATGGCTATTTCTGCACCTGATACAGTGCAAACAGATGTGAAAGGAGACCTTCGTTAATGATTAAGATTTCGAATTTAAGCAAATCCTTTTCAGGACAGACTGTCTTGGATCATCTGGACTTGGATATCCAAAAAGGAGAAGTCGTAGCCTTGATTGGTTCTTCAGGAGCTGGAAAATCAACCTTTCTTCGTAGTCTCAATTATCTTGAAACACCTGACAGTGGCTCTATTCAGATTGATGATTTCTCAGTTGATTTTTCTAAAATCACTCAAGAAGAAATCCTTGCCCTTCGTCGTAAGTTGTCTATGGTTTTTCAGCAGTTTAATTTGTTTGAACGCCGAACAGCACTTGATAATGTAAAAGAAGGCTTGGTTGTTGTCAAGAAATTATCTGACCAAGAAGCGACTAAGATTGCCAAGGAAGAGTTGGCTAAGGTTGGGCTTTCTGAACGTGAAAATCATTACCCTCGCCATTTATCAGGTGGACAAAAGCAACGGGTTGCCCTAGCTCGTGCGCTTGCTATGAAACCAGATGTCTTGCTCTTAGACGAACCAACTTCAGCTCTTGACCCAGAATTGGTCGGTGAAGTAGAAAAGTCTATTGCAGATGCTGCTAAGTCAGGTCAAACCATGATTTTGGTCAGTCATGACATGTCCTTTGTAGCCCAAGTAGCTGATAAGATTCTCTTCTTAGATAAGGGGAAAATCATTGAGTCTGGAACACCGGATGAGATTATCCACCATCCTAAAGAAGAGCGGACAAAAGAATTCTTTGCTAGTTACAAACGGACTTATATTTGATATAATAGTTAAAGGAAAACTCAGTTAGCTGGACTAACTGAGTTTACTCTTTAAAAAAGATAGAAATGAGAGAAATCATGCTACTGCAACTATTTTCTTTATATTTCGAGAGTTTGATCTTGACCACCATCCTCGTCCTGATTTTTTTAGGGATTTGGATTGGACTGAGAGCCATGTCGGGAGTTGATAAGACAGCCAAGGCTCGCCAAGCCCATCTCTATGATATGATTATGATTGGTGTCTTGGTTGTTCCAGTATTATCCTTTGCGGTTATGAGTTTAATTCTTGTTTTCAAGGCATAATCCTTGCATGATTGACAAGAAAGAGTTAGAATAAAGATAGTTACAACAAGAAAGAAGGAAACTATATGTACGATACTATTATTATCGGTGCTGGACCTGCAGGGATGACTGCGGCCTTGTATGCTGCTCGAAGCAATTTGAAAGTAGCCTTGATTGAAGGCGGTCTGCCAGGTGGTCAGATGAATAATACATCTGATATTGAAAATTACCCAGGATATGCTAATATTAGTGGGCCAGAATTGGCTGAAAAGATGTTTGAACCACTTGAAAATCTTGGTGTTGAGCACATTTATGGTTATGTTGAAAATGTCGAAGACCATGGTGATTTTAAGAAAGTGATGACTGATGACCAAACATATGAAACTCGTACCGTTATCGTAGCGACTGGCTCTAAACACCGTCCTTTGGGAGTACCTGGAGAAGAAGAACTGAACAGTCGTGGTGTTTCTTACTGTGCCGTGTGTGATGGTGCTTTCTTCCGTGACCAAGATTTGTTGGTAGTTGGTGGTGGAGATTCAGCTGTTGAAGAAGCCCTCTTCTTGACTCGTTTTGCTAAGACTGTTACCATTGTTCACCGTCGTGACCAACTTCGTGCTCAAAAAGTTTTACAAGACCGCGCCTTTGCGAATGAGAAAATCAGCTTTATCTGGGATTCTGTAGTCAAGGAAATCAAGGGTGAAAACAGAGTAGAATCTGTCGTATTTGAAAATGTGAAAACAGGTCAAGTGACAGAGCAAGCCTTCGGTGGCGTCTTTATCTATGTTGGTTTGGACCCTGTTAGCGATTTTGTTAAAGAATTGAATATTCAAGACCAAGCAGGCTGGGTTGTGACAGATAATCACATGAAAACTGCAGTTGACGGTATCTTTGCAGTTGGAGATGTTCGTTTGAAAGACCTTCGCCAAGTAACAACAGCAGTTGGAGATGGCGCTATCGCTGGTCAAGAAGCCTATAAATTTGTCACAGAACATAGTTAATACACTTCGAAAATCTCTTCAAACCACGTCAGCTTCGCTTTTCCGTAGATATATGGTTATTGACTTCGTCAGTCTTATCTACAACCTCAAAGCAGTGCTTTGAGCTGTCTACAGCTAGCTTCTTAGTTTGCTCTTTGATTTTCATTGAGTATAATCATAAAAAAGTTTCTAATCAGATGACTGGAAACTTTTTTATAGTCTATTTCGAAAAACTTCGTACATGAGAATAGCTGCAGCAACACTGGCATTGAGACTTTGAACATGTCCATTCATAGGAATGGTAATCATTTCATCAACCTGTTTTTTGATGTTGCTAGAGATGCCTTTTCCTTCATTTCCGATGATGAGGGCAATTTTCCCTTTTGTATTCCACTTATGGCAAGGAGTACCGTTCATATCCGTTCCAAAGGTCCAGAAGCCTTCATCCTTGAGTTTGTCTAGAGTTTGACTTAGATTGGTCACTCGAGCGATTGGAACATGCTCAATAGCACCTGTGGCCGTTTTAGCAACGACAGGAGTAACTCCGACAGCACGGTGTTTGGGAATAATGACACCTGAAACGTTGGTCGCATCAGCGGTTCTTAAGATGGAGCCTAAGTTGTGAGGGTCAGTTAGGCCATCCAGAATCAACAGAAGTGGATTTTCTTCTTGACGCGTTTTTGCAAGGATGTGATCTAACTCGCTATAGGCAAATTCAGACACTCGTAGAACAAAACCTTGGTGGACAGCACCTTCAGTCATCTCAGAGAGGGATTTTTTTGAGGTCCAAGAAATGGACACCTTCTTTTCTGTAGCCAGTTCCTTGACTTTTTCAACATTCTTACCTCGGAGATCTTCTTGGAGGTAAAGTTTGTTCCCTGTGTTTGCAAGGAGGGCTTCGGTAACGGCGTGGACGCCATAGACAATATCATTTGTTTTCATGCCTCTATTATAACACAAAACCCCGTCTTGCAACGGGATTTTCTTTATTCAAGAATTAGTAAACCATCTTTAACTGCAAATGGGTCTTTTTCATTGATACGATCGTAAAACATGATTCCGTTGATGTGGTCAATTTCATGCTGAACAACAATTGAGTTGTAGCCTTTGAGTTTGATGCGGTGTTTTTCTCCATCTTTGTCAAAGTAGTCAACAGTAACGCGGGCATGACGAACAACATAGCCAGGCACGTTGCGGTCAACAGACAGGCAACCTTCTCCTTCGCCAAGAGCAGCGTCTTGAACAGAGTGAGAGACGATTTTTGGATTGTACATAATAGCTTGCAAATCGTAGGCTTCCTGCGGAGTTTCACCTTCTTCAACAATATTTGGTACCAAAACAGCGATAATGCGTTTTGAGATATCTAATTGAGGGGCAGCAAGTCCAACCCCACCACGGAGTCCCATCTTTTCAGCCATGACAGGATCTTGGGAATGTTTGAGGAATTGCATCATCTTTTCACCAAGGATGATTTCCTGATCAGATAAGGGGAAAGTGACTTCCTCAGCAACCGCACGTAGAGTCGGATTCCCCTCGCGGATAATATCTTTCATATCAATTAAGTGAGCAGCTTTTGTAATACGTTCTATAGCAGACATTTTCTCTCCTTTCATTACCTCTACATGATAACACAAAATGACAAGGATTGAAAGTATTACAGTCTTTAGGATTTATAGAAAATAGATAGGAAGTTCAATTCATACTCAATGAAAATCAAAGAGCAAACTAGGAAGCTAGTCGCAGGTTGCTCAAAGCACTGCTTTGAGGTTGTAGATAGAACTGACGAAGTCAGCTCAAAACACTGTTTTGAGGTTGTGGATAGAACTGACGAAGTCAGTTACATATACACGGTAAGGCGACGCTGACGTGGTTTAAATTTGATTTTCGAAGAGTATCAATTGTGAAAGAAATACTTATCTGTGATATAATAAAAAGAAAAGGCTTGCATAAGAAAGTAGGGAGAATGAAGATGCAAAGAAGACAAGATAGACATAAACGTGGACCAGTTTTTCGTTTTATGAGGGGTTTTGTAAACTTTTTTAGGAGTTATCGCAGGTGGAGCAATAAAGGATTTGTGGCGATACTCTTGCTAGCAGTTGCTTTATCAATGGGCTTGGTCTTGTTGTTTGAAAGTTTCCAAGGAATCCCTTTAACCAGTCAAAAACGAGATACTATTTCTAAAGAGGGGACTAAGCAAAAGTCTCAGGAGCAGGAAGAGGAAAAAACTGCCAGAATTATGGCCCACGGGGATTTGCTCTACCACGATGGACTTTTCTTTTCAGCTAAAAAAGAAGACGGTACCTATGACTTTCATGAGAATTTTGAGTATGTGACTCCTTGGCTTAAGCAAGCAGACTTAGCTATTGGTGACTTTGAAGGAACCATTAATAAGGATCATTATTTAGCAGGTTATCCTCTCTTTAATGCTCCTGCTGAAGTTATGGATGCCATTAAGGATGCAGGTTATCATGTGCTGGATTTAGCTCATAATCATATTTTGGATTCGCAAATTGAGGGAGTTATTTCAACAGCCGATATTATTGAGAAAGCTGGAATCACTCCAATCGGAGTTTATACGCACGAGCCACGTGATCAGGCTCCGCTGGTCATTAAGGAAGTGAATGGTATCAAGGTTGCACTGTTAGCCTATTCCTATGGATTCAATGGCATTGAGCAGTATATTTCTCAGGAAGACTATAATCGTTATCTTTCAGATTTAAACGAAGATAAGATGAAGGCTGAAATTGAACGGGCGGAAAAGGAAGCAGATATCACCATTATCATGCCTCAGATGGGTGTTGAGTATCGATTGGAACCAACTGAAGAACAAAAAGCTCTTTATCACAAGATGATTGATTGGGGGGCGGATATCATCTTTGGAGGGCATCCTCACGTTGTGGAACCATCTGAAACGGTTGAAAAAGATGGGGATAAGAAACTCATTATTTATTCAATGGGGAACTTCATTTCCAATCAACGGATTGAATCTATGGGAGATGAAGAAAATGCTAAGTGGACTGAACGTGGCGTTCTCATGGACGTGACCATTAAGAAGAAGGATGGAAAAACAACTATCGGAACAGCTAAAGCTCATCCTACTTGGGTCAATCGAACACCAAAGGGAACCTTTTCACCAGAAGGCTATCCTTTATATCATTATCAAACCTATATCTTGGAAGATTTTATAGAGGGTGGCAGTCATCGTGACCAATTAGATGAAGCGACTAAGGAACGAATTGATACAGCCTACAAAGAAATGAACGAACATGTGGGATTGAAGTGGGATTAGTTTGAATCCAGAGGGAAGTAAATGACGATTAAGGTAATTGCGACAGATATGGATGGAACCTTGCTGGATGCTAGAGGCCAGCTGGATCTCCCACGTTTGGAAAAGATTTTAGATCAGTTGGATCAAAGGGGCATTCGTTTTGTCATCGCGACGGGCAATGAAATTCACCGCATGAGGCAACTACTGGAGCACTTGGTCGATCGAGTGGTTCTGGTTGTTGCCAATGGTGCTCGTATTTTTGAAAATAATGAACTGATTCAGGCTCAGACTTGGGATGATGCCATTGTCGATAAGGCTTTGGCTCATTTCAAGGGTCGAGCGTGTCAGGATCAGTTTGTTGTGACGGCTATGAAGGGTGGTTTCGTCAAAGAAGGTACGATTTTTACAGACCTTGAAAGTTTTATGACTCCAGAAATGATTGAAAAATTCTACCAACGGATGCAGTTTGTGGATGAATTAACCTCTGACCTCTTTGGTGGTGTGCTCAAGATGAGTATGGTTGTTGGTGAGGAACGTTTGAGTTCGGTCTTGGAAGAAATCAATGACCTCTTTGATGGCCGAGTTCGGGCTGTATCGAGTGGCTATGGTTGCATTGATATCCTCCAAGCTGGAATTCATAAAGCATGGGGCTTGGAAGAATTACTCAAGCGCTGGGACTTGAAAGCCCAACAAATCATGGCTTTTGGCGATAGTGAAAATGATGTTGAAATGCTTGAAATGGCTGGGATTGCCTATGCGATGGAAAATGCTGATGATAAAGCCAAAGCTGTGGCGACTGCTCTAGCGCCAGCCAACAGCCAAGGCGGAGTTTATCAAGTCTTGGAAAACTGGTTAGAAAAAGGAGAATGAAGTGGCAGTACAGTTATTAGAAAATTGGTTACTAAAGGAACAAGAAAAAATCCAAACCAAGTATCGTCACTTAAATCAGGTTTCTGTTGTAGAGCCAGACATTCTTTTTATTGGGGATTCCATTGTCGAATATTATCCTCTACAGGAATTATTTGGGACTTCAAAGACAATTGTCAATCGAGGAATTCGTGGCTATCAGACAGGACTGTTACTAGAGAATCTAGATGCGCATCTGTACGGTGGAGCAGTAGATAAAATTGTCCTATTGATTGGGACAAATGATATCGGAAAAGATGTGCCTGTGAATGAGACTCTCAATAATCTCGAAGCTATCATACAATCCATTGCTCGCAATTATCCATTGACAGAGATGAAATTGCTTTCCATTTTGCCAGTCAATGAGGGAGAGGAGTACAAGCAGACAGTCTATATCCGCACGAATGAAAAAATTCAGGAGTGGAATCAAGCCTATCAAGATCTTGCTTCTGCCTATATGCAGGTAGAATTTGTGCCAGTTTTTGATAGTTTGACAGACCAGGCAGGCCAACTCAAAAAAGATTATACAACTGATGGGTTGCACCTTAGTGTTACTGGTTATCAGGTTTTGACCAAAGCTTTGAAAGACTATCTTTTGTAGTTAGTTGATTTCCTTTTTGCATTTTTGTGTTAGATAGGGTATAATGGTTTTACTGTCTTTTGGGGTCGTTACGGATTCGACAGGCATTATGAGGCATATTTTGCGACTCGTGTGGCGACGTAAACGCTCAGTTAAATATAACTGCAAAAAATAACACTTCTTACGCTCTAGCTGCCTAAAAACCAGCAGGCGTGACCCGATTTGGATTGCTCGTGTTCAATGACAGGTCTTATTATTAGCGAGATACGATTAAGTCTTGTCTAGCGGCTTGATAAGAGATTGATAGACTCGCAGTTTCTAGGCTTGAGTTATGTGTCGAGGGACTGTCAAAATAATACATAACCTATGGTTGTAGACAAATATGTTGGCAGGTGTTTGGACGTGGGTTCGACTCCCACCGGCTCCATTATTCCTTTGCATTCTTTCGCATTCCTTGGTAAAACGTTGTTAAATCAACGTTTTTTATTTTTGTCTTTGGTATTCCTTGGTATTCTTTTGCGGAAAAAGGATACAACAAAGGATACAACATTTTTGTCGTATCCTAGAAATCTATGTACTTCGCAAAGCGTTCTCCGATGTCGTCCTTTGCTTGCTTAGTTATGTGAGTATAAACGTTCATGGTCGTCTTCAAGTCGGAATGTCCTAACCGATGTTGGACTTGCTTCAAAGTCATACCAGCGTCAAAACAAAGGCTGGCATGTGTATGTCTGAATCCATGAATTTTAATTGGACGTAGGTCGCTACCTTCCACAATTTTGATAAGCCACTTTCTGGGAAGAGTGCTTGGAATTGGCTTTTTAAATTCATTTTCAAAAATGTATTTAGTGTTTGGATTTTGCTTTTTCCATTTTTTCAAAATGCTTTTTGTTTTCTTGTCCAAACTAATCAGTCGCTTACTGCTGACCGTTTTAGTATTACCTATTTCTTCGCCTGCAAAACCTCTTGTAATGGCCTTATTTATGTCCAGAGTGTTATCTGTCCAGTCTTTCCATTCAAGGGCTAAAATCTCCCCTTTTCGTGCCCCTGTAAAGGCCAGAAGACGGAATAGAGTTATCTTCTCTAGATCCTTTGTTTTGGAGACAAGTTTCAAGAACTTTTGAAGTTCATCTTTGTTGTAAAAGTCGCTTTTGCCATCTGATTTCTTTCTTGTCGAGGTAATCACGCTATCAACTGGATTGGTTTCAATGTAGCCATGCCTGATTGCGTACTTAAAAACATTATTCATCAATCCTTTTAACTTACGACCATAGACTAATTTTCTAGACCATTCATTGGCCTGCTCTTGCATTTGAAGAGGAGTGATACTAGCTATTTTCCTATTGCCTAAAACTGGATAGATGTGATTCTTGAAATTCCTAGAAGTCTTGATGTAGGTACTTTCTTGTACTGTTTCAGAATAATCTTTAAGCCATTTTTTAGCAATCTCTTCAACCGTGATTTCTTTCCTGCTCTGTTCTCCATTCTCTATATCTTCTTGAAGTTGGAGTAGTGCTGCCCTTGCTTTTGCTTTTGTAGCAAACCCTTTTTTGCGAGCGTACTTACTTTTTCCATTTTCTTTTCCAAGATAGACTATGAAACCATAAGCTGTCTCTCCGTTTTTCTTTTTATAAGACTTTATTTCCATTGATTTTTACCTCATTTCTTGATAAAATGGGTATAGTAAAAAGGGCTTTTTAATGCCTTTTACTATACTGGATATCCTCACACTCAAAGTTTGGCGATGGAGAGTGTGGGGATTTTTTTGTTTAAATTCAACAAAAAACGGTAACTAAATTATAGTTACCGTTTCTGCGTGGCAGCTTGTGCCAACCAGATTATTTGCACTAGGATTTCTCCTAGGTTAGTAACTATATATTATCAAATATATATCATTTTGTCAAAAATGGAAAGTTGAATCCTCACACTGAAAGTTTGCCGTTGGAGATTGTGGGGATTTTTTTATTTTCTATTTTTTAAATATATTTTTTATAGCATGCCACAGGTATCTCCAACGGTAATTTTTGTGGAAATTACGATGCCTTTGTAAATCTGTTTTTAGAACATCTTTTGGATATCCCATTTCGCTGGCTAAAACTAGCCAATCTGAGGGGTATGATGCGTCATGCTCCTTTATAGAATAGAGACATAGTTCTAATAAGTTAAAGCCTTCTTTGTTATCAAATAAAGCTAAAGAATGGAAGAAAGTATATAAATCTCTTTGCCCTTTACCATTTCGGTAATCAGCCGGTGTTATCTTTATTTGGTTATGAAACTTTTTGTGGTAACTTAGACTCGTACTTGCTTTATAATTAAACATGCGTCCGCCATGAGCAGCACGATTTCTGAATGCTAATATTAAATCTAGTATTTCTATAAATAAAGTTTTATCTGCTGGTGTTAGTTGAGAGCTAGAAAGACCTGTACAAAGAGAAATAATCTTGTCTTTTTGTGGACCTTTTAGGATTTTAATAAAATTGGTGATATTTCCTAGTGTTGTTTCTTTAAAAAGTATCCACGGAGGTATGTGCTTATGTTTGATTCGATAAGAGTTTAAAGGCTCTACAGGTCTATTGGCTGCGATGTCTTTAAGCATATCCAGAAGAAAATCTCTTTGATATTTTTTGTGTTTACGTTGAAATTTCCCTTTATTGTAATTTTTTCTATCCAGATAATCTGATTCTAAAATACCAAAATCTTCTGCTAGAGTATAAGCTAGGGCTGTTCTTAGAGATAACTCTACTTCCAAAGTCGCTTGCATGACCAAACTTCTGATTTGTTTGTCAAGATTATAAAGTGAAACAAGGTGTTCAAATGTTTCCTTTTCTAAAAATGTTTCAACTTTTTTGGATGAATCAAGTAAAAAAATCTTGTATCCATTTACTATTTCGTAATAACCGTAGTTTCTGAGAGCAAAGTTAGCTGCTTTTCTATCTAAAATAGTTAAGTTTCTATTTTCTAATATTTTAATTTGTTTATTAAAATCGGAAAAAGGTTTCATTTTTTCTCCTATAAAGCACGAAAGAGCCTCAATAATGTATTGAGACTCTTTCGGTAGGATGCATCGGGCATCCGGACCAATTCGTATAAATACATTATAGAGTCTTTTGTTATTTTTGTCAAGCAACTATTTCCAAAATGGAAATAGTTGGTTTTATTCTTTCGATAAGTGTTGTTGAATAATTAAGGCTACGTTGGCTTTTTCTTCTTCAGTCATAGGAGGTTCGTTTGGATCGTCTACCGAAAACTCGATAGCATGCCACTTATCATTGACTCTAATCCACTCTCTTCGTCTATGACATTGACAATCTAGGTTGTGTTTAATCACTTCCATTGGTCTGCTTTCACTACTCATATTGTCCCTCTCTATACAAATCCACGACTTCACCGATAATTCGGAAGTCGGTCTCTGGTGTGATTGGCATATCTTTGTAAGCTGGGTTTAGGCTATGTAGGTATGCCTGTTCTTTGTCAATGACAAGCTGCTTGATATACGCCTCTCCATTGTAGTTGAAAACTCCGATTACTCCGTCATTCAAGTCCACGCTGGTCTGAATGAATACCAGGTCTCCATCTTGATAGTCAGGCTCCATGGAGTCCCCCTTGATTGGAATAACAAAGTCAGCATCGATATCTACTGGCAACTCAATCCGCTCCACTCGTACATCATTCAAATATTGCCCAGTACCTACAGAAGCAGCGTGGTCGTAGTAGTCGTAACCATAGAGTTGAACAACTTTCTCCGACACTTCGTTTATCTTCGCTTTTCTTCGCTTCTCTTGCTCATCTCGTAATTTTTCAGCGTATGTGATAACTTTTCTTTGTCCATTAGGTTCAAGTTGGTCGTAGATGGATTGGATTTGGGATTTTGAAAGAACAGCTGGAGTAGCGTTGATTTGAATTTCTTGTTCATCATCTAGCATATTAATTAAATCATCTGTAGAAATTTGCATCCCTTTAGCGATTTTTTCTATTGTGTCATAAGATGGGACAATGGGTTTTTTTGATTTCGGATGTTCATTTTTTTCAAGCATAGAAATATATCCTTTTGTTAAATCAGATAATTCACAAAAAGCATCCATCGATAATTTATGCTCTGTTCTATATGATTTGAGTAATTCTCCTAACTTCATTTAAAACCCCTTTCTATATATTGTTTAATCTATTATACATCTTTAAATAAAAAAAGTAAATATTTTTTGTTTAACACGCTCGACATTTTATGTTTAACGTGTTAAACTATAATCGAGCTTAAAGAAAAGGAGGTAAGGCAATGGATGAAAATGTTGGTTTGATAATCCTAGCAGGATTTGTGATTGTATCTTTCACTATTCGTCAGATAGTGAAGTACCGATGTGATAAAAAAGTAAGGAGTAGGAAGGAGAAATAATGTGAGACTAAAATAAAATGCATATATCAAAAAACGTACTCCAGCTGCTATCTGAAGTACGCTACGGAAATTGTTCTGCTCAAACTAATAGCAGTAGTCAACAACACTTCGCTGGTATCGTCCCCAGCACTGTAGTTGAAATAAACTCTGATTCTCGATTTTAGAGTCTAGCCTTCCACGGCTTTTAGTGTCTAGCCAAGACGTTTCGGGAAGGCTAACTCTCCCTATTGAACCCTGCTAGCCAGGTGCGGTAGGCAAAAGGTAAACCTACAAATGAATCCAGAAGTTTACTGAGACACAGTCCCCTTCAAAAATTTTGCCAATTTGCATCAGCTCCTTTCTTGTTAAGGATAATATAAATATATACTGTTTTTGAAGGAGGTACATCGGTCTTAAGACCGATTTTTGGAGAAAATCATGGAAGATAAAATCATCGAACTTGCTGATTACTTTATCAGTGAAAACACAACGTACAGAGAAGCTAAGATAGCGTGTGAGAAGCTATTGAAACAAGTCAGCCATGAGATTGAACTCAGGGCTATGGAAAGTAAGACAAGGGGGTGAGTACGTGCAAGGAGAACGTTTAAGAAAATGGCGTGAAAAAGAGAAAATGTCTCAAGAGGAACTTGCAGAGAAGTCAAATGTTTCTCGAACAACAATACACTTGATTGAATCAGGTCAGTCGTCAACAGTAAAAATTCGAACACTTCAAAAATTAGCATTAGTTTTTAATAAACAAGTGAAAGATTTTTTTTAAAGTGAATGTTTAACAAATTAAACAAAGTTTTGGATTAAAAAAGAATGATTGAAAATAAGCGAGGAGGAAATAGTATGAACAACGCAGCGCAAAAAGTAACACGGATTGACAAAGATGCCTGGGATATTGCTACGGAGTTAGCGAACGAGTACGGTGTATCTATTTGTCACATCATTAGCGAGAGCGTCCGCTACTGTGCAGAGAATGCCGAATTTAAGGAGATGGACGTTGTCGTTAAACGATTGGTAGTCGGCAGTAAGGTGCTGGAGTAGGAGGGGAAGATGAGCAATTTATCAAAAAAATCATTACCAATCCAAGATTTAGAAATCAAGATTAGTAGTGATTCTAGTGTTCCACACGTTATTTTGAATGGAATTGATTTCCGAGCTGAGGGTATCGGCCTTAAATCTATCAAAATCATTTGGGGGACTAAGGGAGGGGAAATCCCAGAATCTCTCATCCAAATTGACTATATAGATGCTCGTGAACAGCTACACGAAGCAACTGTTAAGCAATCATTTCAAAATACTTTACTTAAATAGCTCTGGGTTTGTTACAAGATTAGTAATGATTTGTGAGGCGGTTTGAGATAGGAAATTTAGAGAAAACACACCTACTTTTTCAGCGACACTCTTGGTTTCTCTCCAAACTTTAGGACTCCTCACTGAATCAAGAAACTGATGTCCTTGGTAAGTCATGCCATGAACAAAAGCAATATACAAAGAATTTGAACCGTCAAAGGTCGGAGACCAATTTATAAAACCAGCTTCTGATAGTAACTTACAGTGATAAACAATAGTATTTGTCTCATACTTGTTAGCTCTTTTAAACTTCGAGTTACTAGAGAAAATAAACGGTTCTGGATATTGATGTAATTCTTCAATATCTAGCAAAATATCTCTTACTAGTTCTGGTTCAAATTTCATGTTACACCTCCGAGTTTTATTTATATTATATCAAATTTAGAAAGGAACATTATGAACGAACTTATCAACGTTACACTTAATGACAATCACGAGCCGATTGTATCAGCTAGGCAATTACATCAGACGCTAGAGGTCAAGAAAAGATTTAGCGCTTGGTTTGAGGCAAACTCTAAATTATTTATAGAGAATGAAGATTTTACAAGTGTCCAAACGGGTACGGTTGTAAATAACGGAGCTATCAAACCTCTACAAGATTATGCTCTAACTTTGGATATGGCTAAGCAGTTGGCGATGATGTCTAGGACGATTAGAGGAGCAGAGATCCGACAATACTTTATACAAGTAGAGAAAGACTTTAACAGCCCTGAGAAAATCATGGCAAGAGCTTTACTCATGGCTGATCAGAAAGTCCACAAGCTAGAGGCTCAGATTGAGGCTGACCGTCCTAAGGTGCTATTTGCAGATGCAGTGAGCGCTAGTAAGTCATCTTGTCTAATCGGTGAACTAGCTAAAATTCTGAAACAGAATGGGATTGACATTGGTCAAAACAAGCTCTTCCAGTGGTTACGCTCTAACGGCTACCTAATTAGTCGCCGTGGAGAGTATTGGAACCAACCAACACAGAAAAGCATGCAGTTAGGTCTGTTTGAGTTGAAAAAGACAAATATCAACCATGCTGACGGTCACACCACTGTCAACACAACAACTAAGGTCACAGGCAAAGGACAACAGTACTTTATCAACAAGTTCCTTAATCAGAAATGTCTAACAGGTTAGAAAGGAGTATGGAATGAATGAATTCAAAATAAGAGAAGATGGTATTTATTTGAATAACCAGAAATTAGAAGGTGTGCAAGCAATCAAAACAAAAAGCACGGTTGAAAGCAACCATGCTACTATCTTCTTAAAACTTGTTGTCAAGCTGATTTGAAATGAGGTTGGTAATAACTTGTGATGAAATATCTTTAAGGACATCCAGTGAAAAAGAACCAACATTCTTTGCTATATCCTTTGTTCGATTCCAATTGGTATCTTGACGAATGTCATTTATGAACTGATGACCATAAGGAGATAAATCTTGAATTGAGAAACCACCAAAATAATGTTGTACATTGAGAAATAAGCCACTATATTCGCATTGTCTGACATGGTAGAGGATTTCTTCTTGTGAATATTTTGGAATAAGTTTTTCATATAGTTTATCCTCTGAGACATCATTGGAGTATGTTGAATACTCTTCAACAACAAAAAGGATATCACGAATACAATCAGGATTTAATTTCATCAGAATTACCTCGTTTTATTTTTATTATACCAAATTTAGAAAGGAACTTTATGAACGAAATTTTTAACTTTCACGGGCAGGAAGTCCGTACTTTGACAATTGATGACGAGCCTTGGTTCGTTGGGAAGGATGTTGCAGATATCTTAGGATATGCTAAACCACTGGACGCAATTTCTCGGCACGTTGATGAAGATGACTCCGTGAAATACGGACTCACCGACAATTTAGGTAGAACACAAAACACTATCATCATCAACGAATCTGGTCTCTACTCTCTTATCTTATCCAGCAAGTTGCCTCAAGCCAAAGAGTTCAAGCGCTGGGTGACATCAGAAGTCTTGCCAGCTATTCGTAAGCAGGGCGGATTTATCCGTGAGGATTTGGACGAGGATGCCTTCATCGCTCTGTTTACTGGTCAAAAGAAATTGCGTGAGCAACAGGCTACCATGCTGGAAGATATTGACTATTTGAAGAGTGAGCAACCGATTCATCCAAGCTATGCTCAATCGCTCCTGAAGAAGCGCAAGGCTAGGGTTGTGGCTTGCTTGGGAGGTATTGATAGTCCAGCTTATGCGGACAAGACTTTCGCTCAGTCAGTATTTAGACAAGCTGAGATTGATTTCAAGGATCATTTCAATATCAGTCGCTATGACTTGCTACCGAAGAAGTTTGCAGAAGCTGCTCTTGCTTATTGGATGACGTGGGAGCCAAGCACAAATACCAAGATGAAGATTATGGAACTGAACGCTTTTAGTCAAGCGTAGGGAGGAGTAGGAAAATGAGACCAAGACGATATCCGTATAGTGGGAAAAAAGAGTCCACCTTTGTAAAGGCAGACCCTGAGTTGGTATTGAATATCAATAAGATTAATACTGGAAATATACAAGCGAAAAATATATTTGGAAAAATTTTAGATAAAGAAAGTAGGTAAGAAGAATGGCTAAAAATTCAATGAACCTTGAAGTGAAAGTAAATGTTACGAATATGGATCAATTTAACGATCTTGTCAAAATGTTTAATGAAAAAGCTCATGAGCTTGAAGAACTTGCTCATAAGCTGAATTGGTTTCGTTTTGAAGCAGATATCCTATCAAATGATGGCAACTAGTTCAAAATTAGCATTTTCTGGAAACAAATAAATTGGATATGATTCTTTTGTTTCGAGATTACGGAACTGGTAACCAAAATAATCTTTTTTTGCATTTGAATTTTTTTCAGTTAGTATTTCAAGATTAGCTTGTGATAGTAGTTTAAAAATCTGAATACGAGCTTGTTCTAAATCGGACATTCTGTTCAAAGCTCTTAGTTCGTGCTCACTTGGGAATACACTTATCAATTCTTCTCTATCATCTAAATAGGTTATAGAATCATCTAGATAATCATGTTTTAATTTGAAATCGATAAATGATAAATTCCTGTATTCTTGATAGGTTACAAAGGTAATATTTTTATCTTGGAATCGGTAGACGAGGGAATCATTTTGTAATTCATCCTTAAATTCCGTAAGACCAATTAAAAATTTATGACAAGCTTCTAAAATACGAATTTGATTGAGATTCATTCTCTTCTCCTCATTTCTATTGAATTTTTGACTAAAACGCGAGAGGTCCTAGTTAAGAATATTATAGCAATTTGGAAAGGAATCACATCAGTCTTGAGACTGATATAGGAAGTATTGATGGAAGATAAAATCATTGAACTTGCTGATTACTTCATCAGCGAATCTACAACGTACAGAGAAGCTAAAATAGCATGTGAGAAGCTATTTAGACAAGTCAGCCATGAGATTGAACTCAGGGCTATGGAAAGTAAGACAGTTTGACAACAACGCAAAAAAGCACCTGACGGAAATCAGGCGCATATTAAAAAATATTTACAAGAGGATTATAACATGAACACTACTTCAAATTCAAATAAAATTTTAACAACCACAGATTACGATATGTTTAGAAAAATCAGCAATAGAAAAATCACTGAAAATCCTAAACTTGAAGAAGAACTTTTATCAGAAGGTCAACGTCAACCAATTTTAGTAAATGGGAAGATGGAAGTTATTGACGGGCAACATCGTCTGTATTACTTGAGAAAGCATAGAAAACCAGTGCGATTCATAGTTGACCCTACGGCTAATTTTAAGACGGTAATTTCGATGAATACATCGGCCGTCAATTGGGCATTACAAGATTATGTGTATTCTTTCTCTTTAGAAGGAGACCCTGAGTTTATTAAATTAGCTAAATTTTTAGACGAGAACGAATTGCTTAGTGACAGGATGGTAATCATAGCTGGTTCAGGAAGACGGGATGGTACAGCTACACCAATCATCAAAAAATTAAAACAAGGCAATTATGTATTTTCAAACGAAAAACAGTTAAGAGAGTTTTGTAAGTTCTACGAACGAGTTTTAAACGAAACAAAACTTCCTAACAAACCATTTCTACAATCTGTTTTATGGACTTTGTATACGACATCTGTTTTTGATGAAAATAGAATGTTGACGCAATTGAAAAAGTCGGATTTGATGTCAGAAACTATTGAAGGATTTTCAAAGAAAAAATTGTTATTAACTTTTTTAGAAACGTATAACGGAAGATGGAGTGATGATCACCCTTCTTTAATTCAATACTTCATCAACAGAAAAGGGTCGTTAACAATTCCTAGTTTGCCTAAACAGGATGAAGATAATTAAAAAAAGAGAGGAAAATGCCAATGGCAGTCGATTTGAATGAATTGGTTGAAGCAGCAGTTGAAAAAGCTTCAGAAAGAATTATTGAACTTGTTCTTCAATCTATACAAGAAGCAGAGAGACGAAGTTCAAGGAGAACTCACTGGGCGCCTATCAAAGAGGTTCAGGCAGAGACAGGTTGGGGTCGTAAGAAAATTGAAGATTTCAGAGACGCAGGGAAATTTCGCTACCAGCAAAATGCTAAAGGCGGTAAATATTTATATGACATGAACGATGTACTTCGCTTTCAAAGTCAGTTAGCAAAATAAAGGAGATAGAAAAATGTTTGAACCACCGATTTTAGACCAGCTGATGGGGGTTGGAGCCTTGCTGCTTGGATTTGCAGGGGCTTGCCGTTACATCAAATTGCAGGAACAACGAGAGGAAGAAGAGAGACGAGAAGAGCAAGAATTTGCGTCTATGATTATTCAAGGTTACAATCATGCATTCGAACGTGGTAGAGAGGACAAATGGCAAGAGATTTGCAAGAATATCCGTCGTCCATTTCCTGGCTTCACCTATGACAACGAACCGCCTGTAGGCTTGCGTCCTGAGCCTTTAGCATTGCCAGAGCCTAAAATGCACGTCTTGAAGTGAGGAGGTCAGGGAATGGAAGAATTGATTGAATGGCTATTATGGCATGAGCGAGTGAATAAAGAAATATTATCGTCTGATGAAGAAAAGTCTGATTTTGAACTATATTTAGAGGACGAGAACAGGAAAATTTCACTTATCAAAGAATACCTAGCCGACTATGAAAAACTAGCCAAGGACTATCGTGATGTGGTCTCTGAAAATAAGCTGTTAAAGGTTGAGAAAATGGCACTAGAGGGTATGCACATCTATGAAGATATGCGGATGAAGTACCGTGCGAACCGTAGGAAGTGGGGTGTGAGATTATGGCGTTAAAAAACAAGCGGTATTTCTGGATCCAGCTTGCTCAGGACTTCTTCAAGTCAAAGGAAATGAAACTACTTCGCAAAATTGCTGGTGGAGATACACATACCATCATTTATCTCAAAATGATGTTAATTAGCTTGGAAGACGGAGGGCATATTTACTACGATGATTTGGCTGATAATTTAGCCGAGGAAATTGCTCTTGTTATTGATGAAAACGTTGAAGATATTAAAATTACCTTGATTTTTTTAGAAAGTAAAGGATTGCTGACTAGAAAAAATGACAAAGATTATTTCTTAGAACAGGTTCCTGAGATGGTTGGGAGTGAAACGGCGAGCACTCGTAGAAGTCGCAAACATAGAGAGTTGAGGGGGTTGCATTGCAACACCATTGCAACAACTTGCAACGGAGATATAGATATAGATAAAGATATAGATAAAGAGATAGATAAAGATAAAGATACAGATAAAAACCCAGTCGAACTCATCGTGGAAGAATATCAATCTCGTATTGCTCCGTTAGATGGAACTCAATTTGAAATCTTGAAAGAGTTCATCACCTTGGACGGCATGGAAGCGAAAGTTGTCCTGAAAGCAATTGGTCTTGCTGCTGACAATGGTAAAAGAAATTTTAGTTATATAAAAGCAATTTTGACGAATTGGAAAAACGATGGAGTTTTGACGATTGCAGCAGTCGTTGAACGTGAGCGAGCGTACAAAGAAAGTAAAATCAAGGATCAGTCAGGGAATCAAAAATCAAATGTTCCTGAATGGTCACAACCTAACTATGTGAATACCACGAGCGAGGAGGTCAAGGAAGAGCTTGAAAAACGGAAACGTGAATTACTTGAAAGGCTTGAGAACGGAGGTGGCTGATGTTTATTTTAAAGCATGGGACAAGAGAGGATAAGCCCTTTCTGATGTCCGCAGTTATCGGTGTGACTGGCTTGGACATTTCATGTTCTGAGGAGAAGAAAGCCATGCGGTTCGTTTCTCGGGCGGCCGCCGTACAGGTCGGCAAGGCATTGAGGGGTTCCTTTGGGAACTTTTACCCAATTGAGGTGGAGTGATGTTAGAGCTTTACTTCGTCTATAACGGGCACTGCAAGTTTTTCCTTGGGAGGTTTGACAATGTCGATGATCTCATTGAGCAGATGGAAGACCACCAATGGGCTTTCTCGGCTATCACTCACCCAAGGTTTCAGAAGCACATTGGTCAGCGGACGACACGGTTTGACTATGGTGCTAAGGATTGTTACTATTTAGCAACTTTTTCAGGAGGAGAAGAAAATGATTGAACTTATTAAAGAATTTGGCATGGCTATTTTGTGGCTATTTCTCGGTTACTTAATCGGAGAACGTGCAGCAAGAAAGGAGAAGAAAGATGATCAATAACGTTACATTGGTAGGGCGCTTGACGAAAGACCCTGAATTAAAATATACGCCGTCGAATGTGGCGGTTGCTACCTTTACTCTGGCGGTCAATCGGAATTTCAAGGGAGCAAACGGAGAGCGAGAGGCGGACTTCATCAACTGTATGATGTGGCGCAAGCAGGCGGAGCTATTCGCAGAATGGTGCAAGAAGGGCAATCTGGTAGGTGTGACGGGTCGCATCCAGACAAGGAACTATGAGAATCAGGAGGGGCGCAGGGTTTATCTGACTGAGGTGGTCGCAGATGGTTTTGAGCGACTTGAAAAGCGTGATGATACAGCTAACCGTTCGAACATTGAGGAACAAATGCCAGGATATGCCCTTGAAGAAGATGATTTTCCGTTTTAGTGTGAGGTAAGAAATATGGTTGGAGTAACCTATCAGGAAATTCATCTCTTTGTTGAATTTTTGAAAGAGCAGTATGGGCGAGGTCGTCCAGATTATATCGAAGCTCTGAACGACTTAGACGGTCTGGTGGAAGCCTCCTACAGAGAAGCTATTGAAAGATTTTTAGAAGATGAAGTACGATAAACAGGTAGTAATCGACGGACTGAAACGCACAATCAAGCAGACGGAGGCAAGGATAGTTGAACTATCTGAGCCGTGTGTTAAACCGCTTGCTTTTAGCAGATCCGAGGAAAGAGACTTGCTTAAAAAGAAAGTGAAAAACTGGAAGAAAAGAATAAAGGAGTTGGAAGATGAATAAGCAGGAATTGATTAAAGCGGTGGAGGAATTACCAGCTAATTGCAGAGGTCTTAGACCTATGATTGATAAATGGTCAACGTTGGAATTGATAAAGTTGCTAGACGAACCGCAACCAGTTAAAGTACCGCAGTTTGTGGCGGATGTGATTGAACGAGCAAGAGAAGAAAGTCCAGAACTAGAAGATGCGCTTCAATACACTTGGGGTAACGGAACTAAGGAATTCACAGAATGGTACAACAAGAAATCCAACAGAGATCTCTTCGCCCGTGCATGGCTGGATGGATACGAGGTCGATGAAGAGAAGCGGTATGAAGTGATATTGCGCAATGGACAGTCGTTGAAAACTGTGTACAGACAGGGTGGCGATCATCTTGATTTTGAAATGGTGTATGGCGATCTTGAAAGCTTTACTAGAAAGCGATTAGAAGAAGCAGGCTTCGGCTGGGTATTCGATTGTCCAGGTATTGAGATTGAGGAGGTGGAGGTATGAGTTATGAGTGTTCGAATTGTTGTAAAGAAATCGAAGACGAGTTTCTGGTAGTGCAAGAGAATCATGTTATTCTAGCATTATTTAACGATGTTGAAAATTGTTTCTGTAGTCATCAATGCGTCAATGATTTCTTGATGATTGAATCTAAGTACTTATCAAATGGAGACATACCGTACGATGAAGAGGAGCTGGAATGATGGAAGACAGTGTTTGGCTAGGTTGGATTGCCGAGGTTATGGCAACTAAGCCTGTTGACAACGAATTGATAGAAAGCAGTCGTGGCCAAGAAGTCGTTGACTTGATATTAGATTTAGAAAGAAATGATTTTAATTGGCATAGAGGAGACGCAGATGTTTTTTGGATAGATGTCCAGATGTGTATTAAGTACAAGCTTTCCAATGCAGAGATTAAATTTTTGGCTAAACAACAACCAGGCGTTGTAAATTATAAGAAACACGCAAAAGAAAGAAATGCTTATGCAGAGATGATGAGAGGGTTAGAAAAGTTAAAAGAGCTTAACTTTCCAGAAATCTACAATCATTCCCTTTCTCCTGATGATGAAAAGAGGAGATTTGAAGAAGAAATGGCGGTTGAACAAAACTATGTATCGCCTTACCAAAAATTAGATGAAGTCCAAAAACGCTTTTATGAAAATCAATTTTTATTTGGCAAAAAAGTGATGGAAGCTGCAATGAAAATTGTATCAAGTGAAAATAAAATAGGTGTTGATAATTTCTTCAACATTGGAAGTCATCGAATTAAATTCACTGTTGAGGAGGTCACAGATTGAAAAGATTTATCGCAATATGGATTTTGCTATCTGCTGGACTAAACATCTGGCAGATGGACAGGATTCGAGATTTGGAAGAAAAGAAGCCGATGGTTATTTACAAGGCAGATAATGCAGGAGCAGAGATATTCGGTAAGGTCGTCGAGAAAGGACGACATGGAAAACTATACACGCTTACGATTCGTGATTACGGGGTGTTCGTGGTTACGAAGGACGTGTATGAGAAAGTGAAAGTTGGGGATGAGGTGATGTTATGACGTTCGTGGAGCATAATAACCGTGAGAAAGCCAAAAAATTTGCTGAGTATGTGACAGGTAAGCCGTTGCGTGAATACTTGGCAAACAAAGTAAAGCAGTATTGCGGTGAAAATATATCTGTATTTGACGGTGCAGCAGGGTCTGGACAGCTGGAACAATTTATTAGTATGACGGATTTTCATGCGGTAGAAATTCAGCAGGAAAGTTGTGAAGCATTAAAGACAAACTTCCCTCACGCTGTCGTACATAATCAGAGTTTCTTTACGTATCAATCAGACATACAAGTGGATGCAATTGCAATGAATCCACCTTATTCTCTGAAATTGAAAGATTTACCAGAAGAAGATCAACAGGCTATTAAAGAATTATATCCGTGGAAAAAATCTGGTGTTGTTGATGATATTTTTCTGTTGAAGTCGATGACTTACACGAAACGATACGGATTTTATATCATGTTCCCTGGTATTGCTTACCGTCAGTCTGAAAAGAAAATGAGAGAGCTGGTAGGGAATAACCTTGTTGAATTGAATGAGATTCAAAATGGATTTGAAGATACATCTATCAACGTGATTTTTTTAGTCATTGACAAAGAGAAAAATAGTCCTGAGATTTCAAAAGAGATATATGACTGTAAGACCCAAAAGATTGAATACCAAGAATCTGATACATTGGATTCGGATTTTAGATGGGTTGCGCCAAGCAAGCCTGTAGAGAAGGAAGAAATAGACATTGACCAAGTAAATGTGGAACTAGACAAAATGGCAATCGACCACCTTGAAAAACATTTAGCTAGTCAATTGATGTTGATTCAGTTTTTTAATGCAGATATTGATTTAAAAGCTTTCATAACGAAATGCCACAAGGTCTTAGACGATTATTTACTAGCTTATAATTTCGCAGTAGGATTAGAATGAAACCAGATAAGATAACAACGCACGGATTTCTAGAAGTTTGTGACTTAATTCCAGGCAAGCGTGGTAAAGTTAGCGAAGGTGTATATTATATTTATGGAGCTGGGAAAAATACAAAAGGCACGACAGATAAATTCAATTGTGAGAGCGACACAATCCGCTTGACTCGTAAGGGTACAGTTGGTGCTGTTTATTTCCATCGAGATCCATTTTGGATAGATGGAGACAGCTTCAGAGTTGAGCCGAAAGAAATGATAGATAAGCGATATCTATTTCATTGGTTGCTGATGAAACGGGAAGAAATAGAACGTTGTGCAGACGGAGATAATCAACCAGGCTTATCATTAGCTAGATTGTCCAAGATAAAGATTGACGTCCCTGATATGGGATATCAGTTAAAGGTTGTTAAGTTGTTAGATGAAATGAGTGCAGATTTGGAATTTTTTATAGACAATATCACACAAACAAAAATAAACCAAAGCAAGGTTTTGAGTTACTATAGAGAGAAAATCGGAACGGCTTTAGAAAGAGAATAAGAGGTATTACTATGAACACAATAGAAAAAGTCAAACAATGGTTTATAGACCGTGACCTTGAGAACGGTGGACGACTGGATAAGCAGTCATTAAAACTTAGTGAAGAGTTCGGTGAGTTATGTGCAGGCTATCTTAAGAAGAATGAGAAGCTGACCAAGGACAGTATCGGAGATTGCGCAGTCGTGATTGTCGGTTTGTCGTTGCTGATAAAAGAGGATGTGCAGGAGATTTTTAAAACATCAGAAAATGATAGAGATGTAATGACATGTTTTAGTAATTTAAGTAGAAATATAAGCGATTTTCAGATTTACCGAGACTCATTTTCTAAAGATTTTCGTAAATTAAGTCTGATACATGCAGTAATCTGGTTAAAATCGCTAAGCACCGCACTCGGATATAACTTCGAAGAATGTTTTGAACTGGCTTACCAAGAAATCAAAGATCGAAAAGGTCGTTGGATTGATGGCAGTTTTGTTAAAGAGGAGGATTTAGCATGACACCGAAATTTAGAGTGTGGATGAAGTCGTTAAAATGGATGTGTGACGTTACTAATATTTCGTTCGATAGCAAGTTCGTAGATATCTATCAGCAGGGAGATACTGAAAGATATACAGAAATGTCAGTAGAGTTTGATGAAATCACACTTATGCAATCAACAGGACTCAAGGACAAGAACGGTAAGGAAATCTTTGAGGGGGATATCCTTGATTACAAAGGCAGAAAAGCGCTTGTAAGATGGCATGGATCTTATGCAAGTTTTATTTACAGATTTGTAGATGAGTTACAAAAGCGAAACACAGAATGGAAACCTCTTTATTTAGCTTACATGAAATGTGAAATCATCGGTAATATCTACGAAAACCCAGAGCTTTTGGAGGATAAGAAATGAACCCAGAAATAATTGACAACATCAACAAACCAAGCCACTACCAAGGAAGATTTGGCATGGAATCTATCGATGTTTTAAGGAACTTCATGACAGACGAGGAACTGAAAGGGTTCTACATGGGTAACAGTTTGAAGTACATACTACGACACCCGAAGAAAAACGGTCTTGAAGACCTGAAGAAAGCACGCAAGAACCTTGACTGGCTTATCGAGGAGATGGAACATGAGAATTGAGACATCAACTGGCACAATCATTCAAGTCAACAAGTCTCGATGTAGTATCACTATAGTGGGAGTTGAGCTTGGCGAAGATTGTCGTGCTCTAGTTTCAGACAACAAGAACGGAACAGGAACAATAACACTAGTTTTTGATGGGAAAATAATTTAAAAAAGGAGTAAAAACAATGTTTACACAATACAATCATGAAACAGGAAAAACGACACTTACAAAACTTGCTAAAGGCGGTATCATTACAGTTGCAGCTATTACTTCACTTGGAATTTTTCGTCTCACGGCCGTGAAGCGTATCCCAGCTAATACGGTTGGAGTTAAGGTTAGCGCAATTGGAGGTGTTCAAGAAAATACCCTGCAAACAGGATATCATCTAAAAATGCCATTTATCGACAAGGTTTACACTCTCTCCACTTCTGTTCAAACAAAAACAATGGAGAAAATCACGACTCAGACAAAAGATGGTCAATGGTTGAATACCAATATTGATGTGAAATATCGTGTCAATAAGGAAAAGGCTATGACGGTCTTCTCTAATTACACAGATTTAGAAAACGTGAATAATAGTGTAGTATCTCCTGCTGTTCAGCGTGCTATTGAATCTGTAACAGGAAATTACGATATTTACGATATCCTCGGTAATAAGCGTACAGAAGTTTATGAAATGATTGACAAGGCTCTCAAAGAAAAATTTGAGTCTTACGATTTGGAGTTTGTATCCTTTACCATCACAGACCAAGATGCAGGAGATGAGATTGAAGCAGCAATCAAAAATGAATCGGTCAAACAAAAGGAAATAGATACAGCTAAACAGGAGCAGGAAAAAGCTAAAGTTGAAGCCGATACCAAGAAAGTTCAAGCTCAAGCAGAAGCAGACGCAGGTATCATCAAAGCAGAAGGTGAAGCCAAGGCCAACAAAGCGAAGTCAGACTCAATCACAGATAATCTTATCCGGATGAAAGAAGCAGAAGCCAGAGAGAAGCATGGCTGGGTCACTGTCAACGGCGCAGGTAGTGTGATTACTAATCATGATTAAAATATTATCAATTGCGTAAAAACACATCAGGAGGTAAGGTTTGGCAATAGACATCAAAAAAAGGCTGAAGGCTTTGCCTTATATTGACATCAAAGCAAAGTCAAAGCACCAGGAAATAATCAATTTAAAATCAGGTATTTTACGAGGGCAACAGTTCGACAGTATGCCGAAATCAAAAAGTAACAAGAATCAAACTGAAGAATTGAATGTGTTGATCATTGACAAGTCAGATCAGCTGTATGAAGAAATCAAACAAATGTACCACGAACGTGACGAACTCGTTCAAGCGATTGAGTCGCTCGATGATCCAGTGGAAAACATCGTGATGCGATTATTGTATATTGACGGGCTATCTTGGAAAGAAGTTCAAATCAAACTAAATTGTAGCCCTGCCACCATCCAGCGAGCAAAACATAAAGCGTTACTAAAATTATCTAAAATGTATGATAAGAATGATAGCAAATGATAATTTTAATGTGGTAAATTAGTATCATGAAGAATAGCAGAGAGGAAACCTCTGCTTTTTTTGCATTAAAAGGAGGTGAGGATATGTGGTAGTTGTTGAACCAATCCGAAATAGAGATGATGTTCAGCTTATGATTGAATGGCTGACATTGCATAGCGCAGTCAAAGAGTCAGATAGACAACGTAACCTCATGCTCTTTTTGTCTGGTGTTAATCTGGGTTTTCGTATTGGCGATATTGTTAAACTGAAAGTAAAGCACGTTAAAGGCTGGCATGTCCAGATTGTTGATGAAAAGACAGACAAGCCAACCAAACGAAAGATGCCAAAGAAATTCAAGAATGCTATGCGACAGTACATCAAAGACAAGAAAGATGAAGACTTCCTCTTTCCAAGCCGAAACGGAAAGCACCAGCACATAAAACCTAACACAGCTTATAAAATCATCAAGAAAGCCGCTGAAGAAGTTGGTCTAGAAAATATAGCGACTCACTCGATGAGAAAAACCTTTGGCTTATTCATGTACGAACAAACCAAGGATGTCGCTCTGATAATGGACCTACTGAATCACTCAAGCCAGAGTATTTCACTTCGGTATATCGGCAAAAATCAAGATTCACAAGACAGAGCCATGACGAAATTTCAGGGCTTTTAATTTTTTTATTTTAACATCAATTCATTGTTTTAAGGTTATGATGATTTCATTTCGCGCATGCAAGATAAACGCTTGATAAAGCTGAGTTAAAACTCATGTAGCGAGTTCACTAGAATATGTAAAATAAGGAATTGAGAGAGTAAAAACAAAGGAGATTGAACAGTTATGAAAGGTATTATTAAAAGACTTTTTAATAAAAGAACGACTAAACAGAAACCATTAGGAAAAATTGTAGCTGGAGTCGAAATCGAAAATTGCTCAGAATTAAAAGAGTTAACTCAAGAATGTTGTGAAGCAATCAAACACTTGAACAATTGCATTGACAAGCTAAATAAATTTGAGCTTAAAGTATCAACATCAATAATCAAATGATTGAAGTTTCAACTCGAGAAGAACGAAACCAATTTTACAATTCCAGTGAATGGAGAACGATAAGAAGGCAAGCACTTAAACGAGATCATTACGAATGTGTATGGTGCAGGGATGAAGGCAAGGTCACGACTACTAATTTAGAAGTTGACCATATCAAGGAGCTAGAGTTCTATCCAGAGTTCGCGCTTGATATCGATAACCTACGAACATTGTGCAAGGCATGTCATAATAAAAGGCATGATCGTTTTGATAAGAATGACAGAAATTTCCGAAAAGATGAATGGTGGGGTTAGGTGAATGAACCTTAAACACCCCCCCGGTCAAAAAAATCGGAAATTTTCAAAGATGTCGGTAAGCGGTCTGCACTCGACTGTCCAAATTTTTAACAAAAAATTAAAGGGGGTGGGGGGTAATGGAAGAATACTCGGAAAAAAATATAAAAGAATTAGAAAATCAGCTACTTTCCAAAATCGGCTATTTCAGTCCTAGAAAAAAGGATGCGATCCAGTACGAAAAAGTGAATCGTTATCTTTATCTTGTCAGATTGCTGTACGAGCTAAAAGCTAAACTTCATGAAGACGGATTGGTCATCACTGTTCACAATGGGCAACAAAGATTCCAAAAAGCAAATTCTCTCATCAAGGAGATCAACACAACAAGTAATCAGCTTTTGGCTATTGAGCGATCGTTTGATTTTGAGGTGGAAAACTCGCCTGTTGAGAAAGCTACGTCTGGATCTGATCTGTTATGATTTCTCATCCGCTGGTTGATGACTACATCAAAATGGCCGAGTGTGGAGATATTGTCGTCAACAAGGAAAGGAAGTTGCTGTTTAAAATCATCAAGGAGAAAATCTATCCTCGTGATGATTTGTATTTTGATAATGACTTAATTGACAAGTTCATTCGGTTTGCTGAAAAGAATTTTTTCCCTCTGGCCAAGTATCAGCTTTTCTTGACTCCGTTCATTTTTCTTTTTCGGAAGGAGGACGGGGAACCACACTTTGACGAGTATCTGTACACACTCGCTCGTGGGGGTGGTAAGAATGGTTTTATGTCTGCTCGATCCTCGTTCTTTATCAGTCCAATTTATCCAATCAGAGATTATGATGTGACCATCACTGCTAACTCTGAGAAACAGGGGAAGGTTTCCTTTGAGGAAGTCTATGAGACTATTCAAAGGCGTGGTCTTGAGGACCATTTCTATCTAACTAAAATGTCTATCACAGGTCGAGCAAACAACTCGGTCTTTTCTTTTCGGACTAACAATCCGAAGACTATGGACTCCGCTCGGGATGGTTGTCTTGAGTTTGATGAGATTCATCAGTTTGAAGATGACAAGGCTGTGAAGGTTCAAAGGTCTGGTCTTGGTAAGATTGCTCATGCTCGAACATTCTACAACGGGACGAATGGATATGTGCGCGAGGGATTTTACGACAAGCTGATAGAGAAGTCTATGCAAATCTTGAATGGAGAGGTTGATGATTTCAGGCTATTCCCTTTCATCTGCAAGCTAGACAGTGCGGATGAAGTGGATGATATGAAGAACTGGTCAAAGGCAAATCCGATGTTGGATGAAAGTACTCCTTATGCTAAAAGGCTGCTTGCTCGAACTAAGGCTGACTATGACGACCTTGAGCTGGAACCATCTGGCCGTCAGGAATTTATGACAAAACGGATGAACCTTCCTGAAGCGGATCTTGAGAAAGATGTGACTTCTCGCGAAAAATTACTTGCTTGTTTGCGTTCGCCTGGACTTGACTTGTTGGGTAGATCTTGTGTCGCAGGCTTTGACTATGCGAGTATTCGAGATTTTGCAAGTGTCGGTTTGTTGTTTAAAAATGGTGATGACTTTATCTGGAAACAACATTCATTTGCTCGGAAAGATTTTTTGAGGGCTTTTAAAATCAAGGCTCCTATTCAGGAGTGGGCAGACAAAGGTCTATTTACGATTGTAGACGGTCCTAGCATTGATCCGCGGTTGTTGGTTGCGAAGCTGGAGGAATGGAGTAAGTTTTATCAGATTGAGCTTGTATGCGCCGATGGTTTTAGAATGGACTTGTTAAAACCACTTTTGGAAGAGGCTGGTTTTGAATATGAGTTCTTGCGGAATCCTGGGGCGATTCAATCCAAGGTTGCGCCAATCATTGAGGATGGATTTGCTAATGAGCGGTTTGTCTTTGAGAATGATAATTCCATGATTTGGTATACGGATAATACCTACATCAAAGAGGATAAGGATGGTAATAAGCGTTTCTTGAAGAAAGAACCTGTGCGAAGAAAGACGGATGGCTTCCATGCCTTGATAGCTGCTCTCTACAAGCGTGAGCTTGTACATGAGTCGAACGTTGGGGAATTCCTAGATATGTTAGAGGATTGGGAGTTTTGATAAAAATATAGTTCAATTTGGGGTGGTAGGTTGGTAATTGGATAGGAAGGAGGGGAAAAAATGGGGTTGCTGAATTTATTTAAGCGAGAGGTGCCTGATGTTGGTTTTGACTTTGAGGAGTTGGAACGAATATTGGGGCGCTTGCAGTTGAAGAGTTTAGCGATTGATAAGTCGGCGGAGTTTGTGGCTCGTATTTTTGCGAAGTCGGAATTTCGGTATATGGTGGAAAATCATCATGTGGTGTCAGACTGGGATTATATTTTAAATGTGCGTCCCAATAAGAATGAGTCGGCCTCAGAGTTCTGGCAGAAGGTCATTTATCGCTTATTGACGAAAAATGAAGTACTCATTGTTTTGTCTGATGATAAGCAGTTACTGGTAGCTGACGCTTTTACTCGTAGGCGTTATGCTCTGTATGATGACACCTTTGAGATGGTGTCTGTCAGGGATTATACATTTCAGAGGAAGTTTGCTATGAGTGATGTCATCTTTCTCCAGTATAATAACAATCGCTTGCAAGAATATATATCAGACTTGTTTTCTGATTACGAAAAACTGCATACTCGTCTGGTGGAATCCTTAGCTAGAAATAATCAGATCCGTGGGGTTCTAGCTACAAAAGCGAATGGAACCTTTGACGATGACAAGAGAAAGAAACTGCAGAGATATGCGGACAATCTTTTTAAGTCCTTTACGTCTAAGACAGTTGCGATTGTACCGACAATGGACGGTGTGGAGTATTCGGAGTTGACCAATACAGTAGGAACTTCAAATTTATCGGTTGAAGAGTTGAAGAAACTGAGACGTCAATTTGATGATGAGGTTGCGGATATATTAGGTTTGCCGACGGCTTTGATGCATGGAGATATGGCTGATTTGTCTAATAGTCAGAAGATGTTTAACAGTTATTGTTATGAATCGCTGGTTAAAAAAGTGAGTGACGCTATAAATCATGCTATGGTGAGCTCGGCTGGATATGCTAATCAGAAAAAATTTGTGATTTTTGGTGAGGGGGGACTTGATAAGTTTGCTCTTGCTGAGAACATAGATAAACTCATCTCATCTGGGGCTATGACTCGAAATGAGGTGAGATTGGAGCTTGGTCTTGAGGCTGTTCCTGGTGGGGATACTTTCCTTATCACCAAGAACTATCAGGGTGAAAACGAAATAGAGAAAGGAGAAAATGAGGATGACAATCATTCAGATTAAGGGAGCGATTGTATCCAATGATGACCGCTGGTTTTATGATTGGCTAGACATGGATGCAACCGCTCCTAAGGATATTGTATTGCCGACGACGGGAGAAGATGTGGAAATCCACATCAATTCTGGTGGTGGTGATGTTTATGCTGGTAGTGAAATCTATACAGCATTACGTGATTATCAGGGGCATGTGACGGTGAAAATCGTGGGGATTGCTGCTAGTGCTGCGAGTGTTATCGCTATGGCTGGTGATAGGGTGGAAATTAGTCCTACAGCGCAAATCATGATCCATAATGTATCTGCTGGTGTACGTGGTGACCATAAGGCGCTCTTACATGAGGCTGGTGTGTTAGAGGGCTTTAACAAGTCTATCGCATATGCCTATATTGGTAAGACTGGTAAGGCATTAGATGATTTGCTGGATTTAATGGAGCGTGAAACGTGGTTTGATGCTCGTTCTGCTGTCAAGCATGGTTTTGCAGATAAGGTCATGTTTGAAAGTCAAGAAGCTCCTGTCTTGGTGGCTAGTCAGACACCTGTAATTCCTCGTGATTTTATCGAAAAAATCCGCTCTGCGATGACCCCAGATGTGGAGTTATTGGCAGACTTGGTTTGTGATAGGTTGAATAATAGTTTACCTATCCCAGAAGATAAGAAAAAAGAAGACAAGACGGCTGAACCTGTGGGGTTAGGTCGTTTTCCATTTTAAGAAAGGAAATAAAAAACAATGATGAAACTTGGTAATGAATTTACAACTGCTCGTCAGAACTTTATGAATGCAGTAGAAACTGGTGCTCCTATGGAGGAGCAAAATAAGCTCTATAACGAGATGATTGAGGCATTGACAGATAAGTTGCAAGACGACGCTAGAGAGACTGCTCGTAAAGAAATCGCAAATATGAATCCATATGATGCGCAGTTGACTGCTGAAGCTCGCGAATTTTTCAACAACATTGAGAAACTTCCTCCAAAAGGAATTGAAAAACTTTTCCCTCAGGAAACAATTGACCGTATTTTTGAGGATATGGTGGCGGCTCGTCCACTTCTTCAACACATCGGCTTGCGAAATGCAGGTATTCGTTTGAAATTCCTCAAGTCTAGTCGTACAGGGCAAGCGGTTTGGGGTAAAATCAATGCTGAAATTCAAGGACAATTGAAACAAGAGTTTGCTGAAGAAGAAGCGATTCAGTCTAAATTGACTGCTTTTGTTGTAATCCCTAAAGACTCTGAGAAATTTGGGCCTGCTTGGTTGCAGTCTTATGTATCTATTCAAATCACAGAAGCCTTTGCTGCTGCTCTTGAAGCTGGTTATTTGAATGGTGATGGGGACAATAAACCTATCGGGCTATCTCGTACTCTTACAGGTACTGCAGAAAGTGAAAAAGTAACTTATGCTGAGAAACAGGCTCAGAAAAAACCATTGACTTTCGCAGACTCTGCTACCGTGGTAAAAGAGTTGACGGAGGTTTATAAATACCATTCTACAAAAGCTGACAATACAACCCCTGTTGCAGTAGAAGGTAATTTGGTTATGGTAGTGAATCCTGCAGATGCTTGGGATGTGAAGAAGCAATATACGTCTCTTAATGCTCAGGGTGTATATGTAACAGCTATGCCTTATAACCTCATCTTGGTTGAGTCGGTTGCTCAAGCGTCTGGTAAGGTGACTACATTTGTCAAAGGTCGCTACGATGCCTTTGTAGGTGGTGGTATTGAATTTGGACGATTTACCGAAACCTATGCTTTAGAAGACTTGAATCTCTACACTGCTAAGCAATTTGCTTATGGTAAAGCGCATGATGAAAAGACTGCTGCTGTGTGGACGCTGATCATTGCGAAATAAAAGGTGACTAAGGATGGAGATTGAAGCTAAACCTCATTCCCTCCTTAATCCTTTTAAGGAGCGGATGAGAATTTTTCATAGCGGAGAAGACTTGAATCTCTCACGGATGTTAGAAAGTTCTCAAATGGTTATTACTCGCTTGGTAGGAAGTGGGAATATACACGATCATCAAATAAGGGAACTCATTTTAGAACGTGCTCGCTATGTCTATAATGACCAAGTTGAATTTTTTTACGAAAATTTCAAAGCGGATATTTTAGCATTATCGTTAAATAGGATAGAAATGGAGGATAGTGATGATTAAGGTATTAAAAGAATTTTATGACCTCAAGGAGGGCGTCGTTAGGCAGGTCGGAGAAAGTTTTGAAGCGACAGAAGAACGGTTTGCTGAGCTCAAGGAACATTTACCAGACTATGTTGAGTTGGAAAAGACATCCAGAAGTAGTAGCTTTATGGAAGTAGTGAGTGTAAATGACCAAGAGTGAGGGACCAAGCTATCGCTATAAAAAGCCTGAGGCTCAAAATGGAGACCTAAGAACTCCCTTGACTTTCTATACTTCTAAGGTTAAAGAGGGGGTTGATGGTCGTGATATGAGTTACGAGAAGGTTTTTTATACGATGGGTCAAATTTATTCTCCAAGTATGAAAGACTTTGAGATTGCGACTGGAAAAGCGATGAAAGCTAAGATGACTTTGAAGATTCGTGACCCTCTGACAGATTATCAGCCTGAGGGTCGGCATTTTGTCGAAGTGGGTGATATCCGTTTAGTTGGCAAGAAATGGCAGGTTATCGATGTGCGTCCTGATTATGATAATCGGGATTTTTTGATTGTTATTATCGGAGGTGGTCGTGATGTCTAGTGGAGCTAATCTAAAAGGATTTGATGATATTTTGAGGAATATTGAGGCTCGACTAGGAGAGCCGATAGTTCGTAGAAAGGTCAACAAGGCTTTGAAGGAGACGGTTGAAGAGTTTGAGCCGACTTTCAAACGGGCTATGGCGGTGTACGCTGACACTGGGAAGACGGTTGGTGCGGTCGTTCATGGGAATGCGACTGGTACTGCTAGTGGTGTTCCAATGGTTAAATTAGGTTTTAAAAGTCCTCGTTGGACTCTTATTCACTTAAATGAATTTGGCTATGCAAAGAATGGGCATCCTCGTGGTTTCGGAGTCATGCGCCGCTTTTTTGAAGCGAGTAAGCCGGTCTTTAAGTCTAAAGTCGGCATGAAGTTAAAACAGGAGTTTTTGTAATGATTAAAGACAAATTAACTGAACTCTACAAGGCTTTGGAAGAGGATGAGTCTTTATCTGGTATTAGTATCAAGTCTTTTGAGCGTCCTAAGACATTGGGAGATGATGATGCGAGTATTGTCATTATCCCTGTCGGACCTCCAATGCAGACCGCTCATGGGAGTAACACCAGTTTGGCTAAGACTTTTCTCTATCAAATCAATGTAGAGTCTACTAATCGAGTGGAGTGTAAAGAACTTCAAGGAAGAATTGAAAAAATAATGGAAGATCAGGGATTTTATCAGACTGAAGGTGGTTTGGAACAATGGATTCCTGATATTAAACGCTATGTGGATGCTCGGACTTATAAAGGTCGGAGTGCTCTATACGAAGAATACTAAATGAAAGAAAGAGGTGCTATAAATGGCATTAGTTGGTTTTAAACGTATGACAATTCGTGTGTTGGATGGTAACGCTACTCCAACGCTCGGACAAAACCTTTTCGTAATCGAAGGTAAAACTGGTGAGGGTGCAACTCGTACTGCTAAAATTTCTGGTCTTGCAAGTGATCCAGTTAAAACGTATGGGAGCGATATTGCTTACCATGTTTCAAATCGTGGTGTTGGAGATGTGAAGATGGAAATGACTGCAGTTGATATTCCTTCTACAGTGCTAGCTAAAATTCTGGGTCATCAGGTCAAGGATGATATTATTGGAATTGGTGCCGAAACAGTCTCTCCATTTTGTGCAGTAATGCTCGAATCTAAGACTGCAAATGGAACTCAAGCTCAAGTAGGATTTTTCAAGGGTCAGTTTTCTATGGATGCTGAAGAGCTTGAAACACTTAAAGACAAACAAGAAGAACTTCCAGATGATAACTTGAGTTTTGCAGCAATCGCAAGTGATGATACAGAAACGAAAGATTTATATTACATCAAATATATCGGTAAGGATGAGGAGAAGCTCAAAAAGTTCAAAGGTCAGCTTAAAATGGTTGCTGCGGGGTAGAAGGAGGGCGCAAGCTCTCTTTTACTTTTTTAGAAAGGAAAGTATATGGCTAAGGTTAAATTTACAATCAAAAATGACAAGGGAGAAGATGTCCTAAAGACAAGTAAGGAAATTACAACTCGTGATTATCGTGATTATTTGGTCATGAACGAATCCTTGACAAGTGATTTATCTGAGGTAGAGAAGCTTGATAAGCAGTTGGGCTTTATTGCTAGTTTGTTTGACGATGTGACAGTAGAACAATTACTAGAATACACAGATTTTGCGAAAGTGATTTCTATTTTTACAGAAATTTATGCTCACTTGGTAGGTGATGTAGACCCAAAGGAAAAGAGCTAGCACCTGGGCAAGCTATTCAACGTTTTTATGGTTTTATCAAGCAAGTTACAGAGGGTCCTTATGGAATGAGTATTCGCGATGTGATGGATACGAGTTGGGAGGACTTGATGGGGGTCTTGGGAACGATGGAAACGAGTGAACAAGAAGAAGTGGTTGACTTGGCAGATTTTTTGGAAAGTCTATAAGTCATTGCTTTACAAATAGGAAAGGTAAGCATATAATAGAGCTATATAAGGGAGGTGGAAGATATGTCTCGAAAAGAAAAGGCGCGTAGAAGATATTGGTTTTGGTTTACCATTTTTGTCCTTTATCTTGCTTTTGGCTTGTATTGTATTTGTACAAATTTTGGAGATACCTTGGGTATGATTTTACTATCACCCTTTATCTTTGCTTCCTTGCCACTCTATGCTTATCTATTTCTTGGTTTGTTTATCTGGGCTTTTATGAGCCTGGCAATGGATGATTTTTATAAAGAATGATGAAAAGTCCGTAAGGGCTTTTTTCTTTGCTCTGAGGAGATAGGAAGGAGAACAAGATGGCAAGCGGTACGCCGTTAGGTCAGATGTATATCGAGCTAGGGCTGGACGTGTCGAAGTTCAGTCCTACTCTAAATGGTGCCAAAAACGCTGTAAAGTACTTTCAAAACAATGTCCGTTCTTTGGATAGTACTTTAAAGGGGAATGAAAAAAATGCTAGCTTACTTCAAGCGAAATACAATACTTTAGGACAAGCCATTGATTCACAACGTAAAGTTTTGGATGAGATGAAGAAAAGTTTTGACAAACTTGAACCTGGAACAGCTAAGTTTGACAAGGCTGCTGCTGATATTGAGCGTGAGAATGCCAAGTTAGCTGCAATGGAAGGTCAGCTACGTGGTGTTGAAAAAGCTTTGCAAGATGTAGGGCATGAGAATAGTTGGTCTGGTAAGATGGATGCCTTGAGCGAAAAATTTGCTAAAGGTGGGGAAAAATTGCGAGCTATGGGCGATGCAATGAAGCCTGTATCTGCTGCTTTATTAGCTGGTTTTACGCTTTCTACTAAGAAGGCGATTGACTTTGAAAGCCAGATGAACACAACCAAATCTCTGTTAGCAGATACGATTCCCAACGCAAATGAGTTGAGCGCAACCACTGAAAAATTGGGGGAGAGTTCAAAAAATTGGGCGAAGCAGTATGGGATTTCTACTGCATCTATCAATGAAGGGATGCAAGAAATCATCAAGAAAGGTTTTGATGCTAATCAGACAATCGAAGCCATGCCTGCTATCCTAGATGCTGCTAAGGCATCTGGTGAGGACTTCAATACGGTGATGAACGCCACTACGAATATTTTGCAACAATTTGGACTATCTACTCAGGATACAGAACGAGTAACCAATAGTTTAACCTTTGTAGCCAATAAAACGGCCGCTGGTTTTGCTGATATGGGGGCTGCAATGGAGTATGTAGGACCTGTTGCTAAAAACGTGGGTATGGACTTGGAGGAGACCGCCGCTACTGTTGGTCTTTTGTCCAACAACGGTATCGCTGGTGAAAAGGCTGGTACGGCTCTTCGTGGAGCTTTGACAAGGCTTTTGAAACCATCCGAGCAAAACGCTGAGGCAATGAAAAAACTAGGTTTTTCTGCAGAAGAATTTCGTAGTGGGGCAATTAAGCTACCTGATATTTTGGATCGTATCAAAAAGAATACGGAAGGAATGACAGATGCTCAGAAATCGGCCTTGATTGCTACAGCCTTTGGTACAGAAGCTCAGACAGCGATGAATATCTTGGTTGACCAAGGTGGAGATGCGTTGCGTAATCTCGCTAACGAAACCAAGGGGGCGACGACTTATACAAAGGATTTAGCAAATGAGTTATCTAAGTCTTCTAAAAACGGAGTGGAACGTTTTAAATCTAGTTTGGAAGTTTTACAGATTAACATTGGTCAGAAATTATTACCATTACTAACTCCTGTGATTGATAAGGTGAACCAATTTATCGACTGGTTAAGTAAGGCCCCTCCAGCCGTTCAGAGCTTGGCGGTTGGTATTGGTGGTTTTTTGGCTCTAGGATATCCTTTATTGAACTTTCTAGGCAATGGAGCGACGGCTCTTAGTATTTTGATAAAACATGCCGGTAAATTAGGAGGACTTTTAAAAGGGGGGCTCGGTCTTGCTAAGGTAGGAAGTGAAGCTACTGTTTTAGCGGAAGGAGCTGGTGCTGCTGCATCTAGTTCTGGTCTCTTGTCTGGAGCTATTGGGGCTTTGACAAATCCGATTGGTTTGCTTGTGGGTGGTACTGCTTTACTAGCTGGAGGATTGGTCTATCTAGGACATAAGAAAGACGAGGCGCGCATTAAGGCGGAGGAATTTGGTTCAACCTTAGATGATGTCCAACGTGGAGAACTACGAACGTTCCAAAAAACTGTAGATGATACCAGCACAGCAGTAGCCAACTTTGGAACCCACGCTGGCGATGCTGAAAAAGTTTCTGAAGCTTTTAGAAAACTTCATGAAGAAGTAGCTACAGGTGCTGAAAAAGCTAGTCAGAGAATGGAAGAACTGGCTAAAAAGTGGGGTATTAGCGATGAAGAAATCGCTAAAATGAAAGCAAGAAATGACCAAGTTGTTTCAAATACCGATTCAATGGCTAATCAGGTCAGTGAAATTTACAAACGTCACAATGGCGACGCTAGCAAGTTTTCTCAAGAAGAAAAAGAAATCATCTTGAATAATCAAAGAGAGATGATAAAAGCTAGAATCGAAATGATGGAATTATCTGGCGAACAACAAAAGGCTGCACTTCAGGCTCTGAATGGAGAGATTGGTAGTTTAAATGAAACGCAATTAAAGCACACAAGAGATGTTTTGAAGAAGGCTCTGGATGAAGAAAATCAGTTATATAAAACATCAAAAGATGAACTGAAACAGATGCTTGAAGGTAAACTCATTGATCGAGAGACTTATAACAAAAAACTGCAAACTCTTGAAACGGAACATACCCAAACCATGGAAGCTTTGGGTACTAAGTATTACCAGGTTATGCAAAATCTTGACGCTAAGGTAAAAGCTCGTACTGGGCAAAGCTGGAACTACTGGGAAGAAGCTAAGAGGGTTCTGGAAGAATATGGCTTGTCTTATGAAGTGATTGGCCAAAAAGCTGCAGAAGCTTCTCAAAAAGTGGGAGAGTCAAACAGTATTCTTGCTAAATATACTAGTGATATGAGCAAGGAAACGAGAGAAGCAAACGACGCTTGGTCTTTGTTGGTTGGGAATATCAATGAGAATGGGAACTTTGAGATTAAATCCAATGTAAAAGAAGTAATTGGGGAAGCGACTCAATCTGCTGAAGGTTGGGAGCAATTGCAATTTATTGTTAAAAATGCGAATATCAACTCAAATGCTCGGGTAACGATTGCTGAAGCTCTTGTTGAGTCTGGTAAGTGGTCAACAATGACACTGGAAGAAAAACAGTTAATTGTCCAAAATCAAGCAGGCTTGCAAGCTATCTTTGATAGTGAAAACCATCTTAGAATCTGGAACAGTATGCCTGTGGAAGTCAAGCAACTGCTTTTGGAAAATACAGATGTGATGAATAAGGCTGAGGAGGCTTCCAAAGCTCTCTATAACTACGATGCTTTGACTCCTAAGCAGAAAGAGTTGCTGGCTACGGATGAGAATTTCAGAAAAGCTGTTGCTCGTTCGACTGACACGCTAACGACTTGGAATGCAACTACTCCATTTACAAAAGATTTGAAACTAGATCCTACAAATGTTTTGAGCAATGGGCAATTGTCAATAGATAAAATTATGGCTTGGAATCTATCTAATCCAGAGAATAAGTCATTAAATGCTACTGACAATACTAGTGAAGCAGTTGCTAGTGCAAAAGCAAGTGTAAACTCTCCGAAACAAGAAGCTCCTATCAATTTGTTTGCGACCGATCAGACTGGTGGCGTAAGAAACGAAACGAGCAATGCTATCAACGCGATTAAGCAATATAATCCAGTGGATATCCTTGCCAAGAATAGCACTTCTAGTACTGTTAGTGAGGTCAAAAGTGGCGTTAATAGTATTCAAGACAAAACGGTTACAATCAACGCTCAAGATAATGCCTCTGGAGTTCTTGCAGGCATTAGGAGTTGGATTACTAGGGTAACTGGTGATTTCTTTACGAATGTTTTTGCTAGTCGGCATGCTCAGGGTACCAACTACCATCCTGGTGGTCTCGCTATGGTCAATGACCAACGCAATAGTACTTACAAGGAATTAGTCACTCTTCCAGATGGTAGGAGCTTCATTCCTGAAGGTAGAGATGTCTTGCTTCCTCTTCCTAAAGGAGCTAAAGTTTTACGAGCAGATAAGACGAAACGCTTGATGCGTGAGATGGGTGTTCCTAAATATGCTGCAGGAGTTGGCATTCCGAGTGATGCTAAATTCCTTCGTGAGATGGAAGAAGCACAAGCTAAAATAGTGGTGCAAGCCCAAGGAGATATAAACAGTAAAGACAGCGATAAAGTCGTGTCTGAGATAGCGATTCTGAGAGCAAGTATGGAGAAGATCCTTACTGCTATCCTTGAAAAGCCGTCAGATACTTACCTGGACGCTGATAAAATTTCAATGAGCGTCTACCAACGTCAAGGTGCAATTTACGCTAGGGAGGGAATTTAATGTTTTATATGATCATCAATGGTTTTAACACATCAACTATCCCTCACTGCGTAGTGACGGATTTTGGTCAGGCGGAGGCAGCTAAACCTAGGGTGGCTGAAGATGCTACCCTCTACGGAGCTAACGGAAGTTATCGGGTGCTAGATGGGGGCTATGAGAGTTATGAACGGACTTTTTCGTTCTACATTCCTAAGTTACTGGATGTTTCTACTATCGTGGAGAAATTTCAACCTAAGGGCAATGTGCTAGAGTTTAGCTACCAGTTGGGGTCTGTCTTTTATGCGGATTTTATCGGTGCAACCTATAGCCCTCATGGGATGCATGCCTGGAAGCTAGAGCTTAAGTTGAACATGCAACCCTTCCGCTATCAGAAAAATGTTGCTCCTCTTATCTTTACCGCAAGCGGTAATGTCAACAATCCAGGCTCTGTCTATAGCGAGCCTGTGATTGAGATTGAGGGGGACGGAGATATTTCTTTGACTATCGGACGGACAACTATGCACTTGACCATTAGACGAAAAGTGACCATTGATTGTAGACATAAGAAACAAAATATCTACAACGCAGATGGTGCGGTTCAAAATACGCTACGAAAACGAGGAGGATTCTTTGAGTTGGCAGTCGGGAATAACGGTCTGGTCTTCACTGGCGCGGTTCGTAAGGTCACAGTTCGGCCGAATTGGAGGTACATCTTATGATTTATCTTACTGAGGGCAATACGCCTTTAAACGAGGCCTACAATGACGAAATCGTCCAGGAACGGAACAATACCTATCAACTGACCTTTCGTTTTCCTACATCGGATCCCAAGTGGGAATTGCTTAAAGAGGAAACCTTTTTGACAGCTGATGACCTACATGGTGAGCAGGATTTTTATATTTTTGAGGTTGAAAAGCAACAAGGATATATTCAAGTCTATGCCAATCAGGTTATCAGTCTGTTAAATAACTACATCGTCAGCTCTATCGATGTGGATCGTGTCAGTGGGACGAGGGCATTGAGCGCATTGGCTGGTAGTATTACCAGAACCAATCCCTTTTCTTTTTTCTCGGATATTGACGACAGGCATACGCTCAACATCAAGGACAAGAATGCTATGGAGGTCTTAGCGAAAGACAAGCATTCTATCCTTGGTCAATGGGGCGGAGATATGGTGCGAAATGGCTATAACTTACGCTTGTTAAAAAATGGCGGTTCAGAGAATGAATCGCTTTTCATGTACAAGAAAAACCTGTCTAGCTACCAGCATAAGACCTCTACCAAATCGCTGAAAACTCGGATAACCTTTAAAACGACTGTTAAAGGCGAGGGAGAAAAGGCGCCTGACGTTGATTATATGGTGGTGATTGATAGCCCCTTACTCGGAAAATATAGTCAAATCTATGAAGCAGTTGTTGAGGTCAATGACCAGAACGTCAAAGACCAAGCCAGCTTGATTGAATACGGTAAGCAGTATTTTCGGGCCAGCATGTGTGACATGCTGGAAGACAACCTTGAAATCTCGGTTGTCGGCCAGAGTGATGCTGCAGTTCGGATGTTCGATGTGGTCAGTATCTACCACGAGTGGTATGGTCTTGATGTTCGTAAAAAAATCACGAAATATACCTATTCGCCAATGGCAAAACGTCTGAAATCAATAGGTTTTGGGGCGTTCCAGTCAAGTCTGGCTAATGCGATTGGAGGAATTGTAAATGATGCCGTTTTGAATGAAAGCAGAAATCTGCATAAGATTTTTGAAGAACGTTTGAAAAAGGAAATCGCAAATGCTGACCGTGCGTTTGATGCTGAATTTGCCAAGCGTGAGAAAGCTATCACGGATGCCATCGAGCAGTACAAGGCTAAAGCCGAAGAAATGGGCGCTAAAATCCACGAAGAAATGGAAAAAGAGCGTCCTGAGTTCGTGAAGCGTATCCGTGAGGAACTGATGAGTGGTGCGGACTCAATCGCTGAACTAAGCAAGAAGCTAGAGCAGGTCAGTGAAACTGCAAGGGTCAATGCTAGTTTGATTGGTGGTGACGGGAATACCCAGTACAATAAGAACCGTCTCAATGGTGGCACGGCTAAAAAAATCAGTTATGGAACGGATTTTGTGGAGGTCGGACACAATGGAGAGGGCTTTGAACTTGGCAAGCAGTATGTCATCAGCTGGTCAGCAACCTGCACGCCTTACGGTAAAACTGATGTGACTGTAGTGGTCAATAAGACACCGTTTTATGGTGGACACGTTCATCTTTCGCCTGCTAATACAATCATGCCAGCGATTGAGAAAGACCTGGCCCAGAAAGAGGAGCAGGTCTTGGCAGTCTACTACGGTGCCTATCGTCTGACTTTCTCAGGGGACTGGTATCAAGATTTAGAGCGGTCTGTGACGATTGACAATCAGACAAGGCGGATTGAACTGGCGCCAGTCTATAAGACGATTGCTGATGGGCAAAATGCTAGATATGACGGAAGTTGGAGCGAGAGTCCAACTTTTATTTTTGATGGAGGTAGAACATGACAGAGACAATCCCAGTAAGGGTACAACACAAGCGTATGTCAGCACGAGACTGGGCAAGTAGCACTCTGGTCTTACTCGATGGCGAGTTGGGTGTAGAAAGCGATACAGGTAAAGTCAAGGTCGGAAATGGCCGTGACCGATTCTCAGCTCTTCAATATCTGACTGGACCAAAAGGCGACCGTGGAGAACGTGGCGAAACAGGACCACGAGGAGCGGACGGTGTTATGCGGTTCGAGAACCTGACAACCCAACAGAGAGAGGGGTTGCGAGGAGATAACGGCCATAGCTTAAATGCCAATGTACGTATCGAAGGAAGCTATCGAAACGGTGCGACTAGTCAGTTGAATTTGATCGCGGACGTCTACTATGACGGGACACGGTTAACCAGTGGCTATACTGTTGATTATTACTACAGAGGCTTTGGGAATAATAACTGGCAAAGTTTGCTGAGCCAAACGCCTGACGCGAATGGGAAGTTTTCTCAGTGGAACGCCTCTCAACGTTCAGGAGGCTGGTTTGAAGTCTACATCGTTGTAACGCACAATGGCATTAAAGCGGCTGCTAGCACACGGCTTGACAATGTTAGTGACGGTGCAAGGGGGGCGAATGGTGCAACGGGTCCAGCAGGTCCCAGAGGAGCAGATGGAGCGCCTGGTCAGAACATCATCAACCAGAACGGCGGTCAACCGATGAAGTATTGGTCTGGTACAAGGGCTCAATATGACGCAATTTCTAACAAGGATAGTAATACTATCTACGATATCTATAAAACATAGGAGGTAGTATGGCTAGAGAAGGAATTTATGTGGGTGGCAAGGAAGTTGTTCAGCGTTATGTAGGAACTCAGTTAGTCTGGGAGAAAAGAATACGAGTTTTAGAACTTTTTGGCAAAAGAGTTATCGCCTCTCCAAGTTACGGAGAGAATGTAATGCATATATACGATTATGCATTCGGCTTCCAGAACAATTCGATTGACGATGTTCGATTTATCGGTAAAACTGAATCAAATATTATTCCAGCAACACTAGAACGAGGCTATGGTAACAACCACATTAAAGCCCGTTTTAGAACTACCGAAGATTTTGAGAAAGCAAAAAGTTTATTTAACTCATCAAACGGAGAAACTTATATGAGCTTCTATTCTACATGGAGGTAACACATGGACATAACCATTCAAAATGTTCGTTCGCCTGCTCTTGAGCATAATGGGCGGTATTATAAGGTCTTTCAACCACGGACACGAGATGAACTGCTGAAGATTCATCACATGGGCTGTGTGGGTGATACGGTGCTGACGGATATCCAACTGGAGCAGGGAGATTTCCCTACTAGCTTCGTGGAGCCTGCTGTCACGCAACGTACTTTGTCAGGTCTCTTCAAGGATATGCGTTCTATTGAACTGGAATTAACAGACCCGAACAGCACTCTCTGGGGCAAAATCCAGCAGAATAATAAAGGGGCGCTGACCCAGTTCTTTGATGAGAATGTCAAGAGCGCTATCGCTCAGACGGCTAAAGAAATCAGGCAGGAAGTGCGAGATGCTGCTAACAGTGCGAGGGTTCAAGTGACATCGGAAGGTGTGACCATCGGCTCTACTACTCTAACTGGTGAGCAGTTAGCCTCTACCATTTCCGCAAGTCCGAGAGGGGTTGATATCATCGCTCCACACGTTCGAGTACAGTCCGATATGTTGGTAGATGGTGCTGTAACAGCTAGGAAGATGGCCGCTGGTTCTGTCACTGCTGAACATATCCAAGCTGGAGCTATCACGGGAGATAAAATCAGCGTAGATGATGCCTTGATTCGGAACCTGACCGCTAGAGATGCCTTGATTGACAAGCTGACCTCCAAGCAAATCTTCACAACCAAGATTGAGTCTGTCGTGTCTAGCTCAACCTTCCTACAAGCCTATCAAGGCGAAATTGGAGGTTTCACTCTGGGGCAGTTTGATAATGGAGGCGGTCGCTGGATTTCTGGAGTGAACCAATTCTCGGTTGGAATGGGGAATGGTGCTGGTTATGGTACCAAGACAGCTTTTTGGGCCAATTGGGGCGATAACTGGAATCAAGCAGGACCGAACTCTTGGCATGTAGACACAGATGGACAGATGTATTGTAAGAATACAGTTAGTTTTTATGGGAAAGTTGACTTTTCTGGCTCTACAAACGTTAATTTCTACAGCAAGATTAATGCTAATAAAGGTATCTGGACAGGAAATGCAGATATTTATGGTGCTGGGTCAAATCCAGCTGGAGGAGAGAATGCTGTCGTCTGGTGGAATCAAATCACTACATCCAAATGGAGAGGTTATGCTGGTATCACTTCGAGTTCAGATAGGCGCTTGAAAGAAAATATTAAAGAGAGTCCAGTTAATGCCTTGGATAAAATCCAAGCATTGAACATGGTCTCTTTTGATTTCATCGAGAGCCAAAAACACGAAGAGGTTGGTTTGATTGCGCAGGAAGTACAAGAGGTAGTCCCTCATGCAGTTGAAATAGATGAAGCAACATCTTACCTGTCTATCAACTATTCAAAATTCGTACCCTACTTGCTGAAAGCTGTCCAAGAACTAGACCAGAAAATCAAAGAAATGGAGAACATACATGGATAATCACACAATCGACAAGCTTGTCGCTGAATCACTCGTCAACCGTTTGGCAGAAGGCGA
>NZ_CAMHZQ010000013.1 GCF_946190275.1 Streptococcus mitis
CATGAGGGCGAAGCCGCAGTTCGCGAAGAAACTCCAGAATATACTAAACCACTCGAAACTAAAGGCACGCAAGAGCCCGGACATGAAGGTGAAGCTGTAGTCCGTGAAGAAACACCAGAGTATACAAATCCCTTAAAAACCAAAGGTACACAAGAACCAGGTCATGAGGGCGAAGCGGCAGTCCGCGAGGAAACTCCAGAATACACTGATCCAGTGTCAACAAAAGGCACACAAGAACCAGGTCATGAGGGCGAAGCCGCAGTTCGCGAAGAAACTCCAGAATATACTAAACCACTCGAAACTAAAGGCACGCAAGAGCCAGGTCACGAGGGCGAAGCCGCAGTCCGCGAGGAAACACCAGAGTATACTAAACCACTCGAAACTAAAGGTACGCAAGAACCAGGACACGAAGGAGAATCCGTAGTAACAGAGGAGCTTCCAGCTTTAGAAGTTACTACAAGAAATAGAACGGAAACAGAAAATATTCCTTATACAACAGAAGAAATTCAAGATTCAACACTTCTGAAAAATCGCCGTAGAACAGAACAACCAGGTCAAGTAGGAACACGTACAATTCAATATGAAGACTACATCGTAGATGGTAATGTCGTAGAAACTAAAGAACTATCACGAACTGAAGTAGCTCCGGTCAACGAAATCGTTAAAGTAGGAACACTTGTGAAAGTTAAACCTACAGTAGAGATTGCAAACTTAACAAAAGCTGAGAACAAAAAATCTATAACTGTAAGCTATAACTTAACAGACACAACATCGGCGTATGTCTCTGCAAAAGCGCAAGTTTTCCATGGGGACGATTTAGTTAAAGAGGTGGATATAGAAAATCCTGCCAAAGAGCAAGTGATATCAGGTTTAGACTACTACACGCCTTATACACTAAAAACACGTTTAACTTATAACCTAGGAGAAAACGATAAACAAAGTACAGAAGTTTCAACAAAAAATTTCGAACTAGATTATAAGAAAATAGAAATTAAAGATATCGACTCAGTAGAACTATACGGTAAAGAAAATGACCGTTATCGCAGATATTTAAGTCTAAGCGAAGTACCGACTGATACGGCTAAATATTTCGTAAAAGTAAAATCAGATAGCTTCAAAGAAATGTATATACCTGTAAAATCTATTACAGAAAATACAGATGGAACTTATAAAGTGACGGCAGCTGTTGATCAACTTGTAGAAGAAGGTACAGAAGGTTACAAAGATGACTATACATTTAATGTAGCAAAATCTAAAGCGGAGCAACCAGGAGTATATACATCGTTCAAACAACTTGTAACAGCGATGAGAAGTAACTTAGCTGGTGTGTACAAATTAGCGGCAGATATGACAGCTGATGAGGTAGGATTACCAGAAAATCAAACAAGTTACATAACAGGAGAATTCACAGGAACGTTAGTAGGAGCAGAAGGAAGTAAAGCATATGCTATATACGACCTGAAAAAACCACTATTCGACACATTAAAAAATGCAACTGTAAAAGACTTAGACCTTAAAAATACGCAAGTAGATAGTAAAGAAAATGCCGCAGCAGTAGCAAAAACAGCCAACAATGCTAATATCAGCAATGTAGCTGTAGAAGGAAAAATCTTAGGAAGCAAATCTGTAGCAGGATTAGTAGTAGATGCGACAAATACGAGAATAGAAAACAGCTCATTCAGCGGAAAACTAGTCGCCAATCACGCAGATAACAATGCAAATTACGCTGGAGGAATAGTTGGTAAATTAACTGGTGGAAATGCCAAAGTTGACCGAGCGAAAGTAGATGCCGTAATCTCTACAGCAGCTCGTAACAATAACCAAGCAGCCGGAGGAATCGTTGGTAAACTGGAAAGTGGAGCCTTAGTGACACGTTCTGTAACAACAGGTAAAATCCTAAACGGTCAAGGATATCCAAGGGTTGGAGGTATAGTTGGATCTACCTATCCAAGAGGTCGTGTGGACAATGTAGTCAGCAATATGATTGTTGGTGATGGATATGCCACTACAGGAGACCAATTTGGTGGAGCAGATGTGAAGAATGCTATTACCTCTGTTGAAAACAAAAAACAAGATAACTTCGTTCGAAAAGTAAATAAAGAAGAAGCGGATGCTAAGATTGCTTCTTATGGAATCACAGTAACTCTTGATGATACTGGACAAGACTTAAAAGCAAACTCAAAAGAAATTGACTATACAAGATTAAGTCAAGCACAAGCAGAAAGAAGAGTAGCCTATAACAATATTGAAAAACTAATGCCATTTTATAACAAGGAATTAGTTGTTCACTATGGTAATAAAGTAGCGACAACGGACAAACTTTATACGACAGAACTGCTAGACGTAGTACCGATGAACGGAAACGAAATAGTAACGGACATTAATAATAAGAAAAATTCGATCAATAGAGTTATGTTACACTACAAAGATAACACGGTAGAGTACTTAAACGTAACATTCAAAGAAAACTTCGCAAACAGTCAAGTGGTCGAATACAATGTCGCAGACAAAGGATACATATTTACACCAGAAGCATTTGTCTCAGATTATACAGCGATAACGAATAATGTACTAAGCGAATTGCAGAATGTAACATTCAGCTCAGAAGCGACTAAGAAAGTACTAGGAGCGGCAGACGATGCAGCATTAGATAACTTATACTTGGATAGAGAATTTGAGGAAGTTAAAGCTAATATTGGAGAGCACTTAAGAAAAGTATTAGCGATGGATAAATCCATCAACACTACGGGAGATGGTGTAGTTGAGTATGTAAGTGAGAAAATCAAACATAACAAAGAAGCCTTCATGCTGGGACTTACTTACATGAACCGTTGGTACAATATTAATTATGATAGTCTAAATACGAAAGATTTATCAGTGTACAAATTTGACTTTAACGGAAATAATGAAGCTTCAACGCTAGACACTATCATCGCTTTAGGAAATAGCGGACTAGAAAACCTACGAGGACCAAATACGACAGGGCTATATGCGAGCACACTTGCACCACTTAAGGGAGAAGATTCAGTCTTTGACTTCGTAGAAGCCTATAGAAAACTATTCTTACCAAACAAAACCAATAACCAGTGGTTGAAAGACAATACAAAAGCCTACATAGTAGAGGCGACATCAGATATAGAAGAAGTTCGTGAAAAACAAGTATCACCAACGGCTGATAAGAAATACTCAATAGGAGTATATGATAGAATATCAGCACCAAGTTGGGGATATAAGAGTATGTTGCTGCCACTATTAACGATGAAAGAAGAAAGTCTGTATGCAATATCTACGCTATCAACATTAGCCTTCGGTAGCTATGAACGTTATCGAGACAGAGGAGCTGATGGAGCGATTCTCTCAGGAGATGCCTTGAAACAATATGTTCGTGGAAAAGTAGATCAATCTGCAAAATGGCAAAGAGATCATTATGATATCTGGTATAAAGTTCTAGCACCAGAATTTAAAGAAAGATTATACCGTGCAGTGCCGGTAACAGATGCATTTGAGGTAAAAGATACAAATGGTAGAGGCTACTGGGCAACATTATCAGACAAAAACATAGACTCTATCTATAGTTTCTTCGGGCCAGCAGGTAAATACCATACGCCAAGAAAGAATGCAGGAGCTTATGCAACAGGAGTAGAGGCCTACTTTGTAAGTGATAGACTGTTAGACCAATATGGAACATCGGTTTATAGTCATGAGATGGTGCACAACTCAGACGGAAGAGTCTACTTCGAAGGAAACGAGCGACGTGAAGGACTGGGAGCAGAACTATATGCACTAGGACTACTTCAATCAGCGGACAGTGTAGATAAAGATGCAATAGTATTAAATACAATCTTCAAAGGAGATAAAGACTCAAGAACTCGCTTGCACACATACGATCCAACGGCAAGATTCACTTCTGAAGAAGAAATTCAACACTACTTACACGGAATGTATGATGTGCTATACACGCTTGATGCGATGGAAGCCAAGGCAGTATTAACTCAATCTGACACGGTTAAGAAACAATGGTTTAGAAAAATAGAGAACTACTATGTGCGTGATGATAGATATAACAAGGATACACACGCAGGAAATAAGGTTCGACCATTAACAGATGAAGAAGTAGCAAGATTAACAACGTTAGACTCATTAATCGAAAATGACATCATCAATAGACGTGCTTATCAAAATGAAGCTCAATACGGAAGAAACGGATATTACACAATAAGTATGTTCTCACCTATCTATGCAGGACTAAGCAATCCAAACGGTGCGCCAGGAGATGTCATGTTTAGAAAAACAGCATTTGAATTATATGCGGAAAAAGGATATCACAAAGGATTCCTGCCGTATGTTTCTAACCAATACGGAGCAGATGCACTTGCAGAAGGAAGTAAAACATACTCAAGTTGGTACAAACGAGATGTTGCTTTAGTTACAGATAGTTTAGTATTGAGAAAAGTATTTGATAATCACTATACAAACTGGGTAGAATTCAAAAAAGATATGTTTAACCAACGTATCAATAAACAGGCGAACTTGAAGCCAATTACTATTCAATATGAACTCGATAAGCCGAACAGCACAAAAGAAGTAACCATTTCATCAGCACAAGAAATGCAAGCTTTAATTGATGCGGCAGTAGCGCACGATGTGAAAAATCTTAAACGTGCAACAGAAAATGTTCCGTCAAGTTGGGTTCACTTACTGAAACAGAAAATCTATAATGCCTACCTACGTAGCACAGATGATTTCAGAGAATCTATTTATAAATAAGATTGTAGAGTTTTATTGTTGAATAGTGTTTCTTGCAAGAATGAGGAGTCAGATGACCAATCTACTCCTTTTTCTTTCTTTATAAGTCCTCAGTTACTTTGCACAAGGCTTCTACATTTTTTACTCAGCCCACATTTATTTGCCCTATATCATAGCAAGTTTGCTTTATTAAGCAATTGCAAAGCATCTTGTAACTGGGATGCTTTTTTCTCTTCAGTTTATCATTCTCCTCCTTGACACTCGGTCAGCTTTTGATACAATAGTACAAAATCAGAGGAGGTGGCTTATGATTCAGAAACATGCGATTCCCATTTTAGAGTTTGATGACAATCCTCAGGCGGTCATCATGCCCAATCACGAGGGGCTGGACTTGCACTTGCCCAAGAAGTGTGTCTATGCTTTTTTAGGTGAGGAGATTGACCGTTATGCGAGGGAAGTAGGGGCGGACTGTGTCGGCGAATTTGTTTCTGCCACCAAGTCCTATCCAGTCTATGTTATCAACTACAAGGGCGAGGGAATTTGTCTGGCTCAGGCTCCTGTAGGTTCAGCTCCAGCAGCCCAGTTTATGGATTGGTTGATTGGCTATGGTGTGGAGCAGATTATTTCCACTGGAACCTGTGGTGTGCTAGCTGATATAGAAGAAAATGCCTTTCTAGTCCCTGTTCGTGCTCTGCGAGATGAAGGAGCCAGTTATCATTATGTGGCGCCTTCTCGTTATATGGAAATTCAGGTAGAGGCTATTGCTGCTATTGAGCAAGTTTTGGAGGCCAGAGGGATTCCTTATGAAGAAGTCATGACCTGGTCCACAGATGGTTTTTACCGAGAAACGGCTGAAAAGGTGGCTTATCGCAAGGAAGAAGGCTGTGCTGTTGTGGAGATGGAGTGTTCTGCGCTTGCGGCAGTAGCCCAATTGCGTGGGGTCCTCTGGGGAGAGTTGTTGTTTACAGCTGATTCTCTAGCGGACTTGGACCAGTACGACAGTCGTGACTGGGGTTCAGAAGCTTTCGAAAAGGCCTTGGAACTCTGTCTTGAGATAACTTCTCAGATATAGCTACTCTCCATCTTTTTATGGTACAATGGATGTATGTTATTCAAATTATTTGTTAAAAAAATTGAAAGAGTCTTGGGCGGACTTTCGCCCGCTCGTCGAATTTTTCTGAGTTTCGCTGGAGTTATTTTTATAGGTTCTCTCCTTTTGGGTTTGCCTTTTGTTCAGGCGAGTGGTTCGCAGGCCACTTATTTTGACCATCTTTTTACGACAGTATCAATGGTCTGTGTGACTGGTCTTTCTACGCAACCAGTGGCTACGACCTATAATGTCTGGGGGCAGTTGATTTGTATGCTCTTGATACAGATTGGTGGTCTGGGGCTCATGACCTTTATCGGGGTCTTTTATATTCAGGGGAAGCAAAAGCTTAGTCTTCGCAGTCGTGAAACCATTCAGGAGAGTTTTAGTTACGGGGAAACTCGGTCGCTGAAGGCCTTTATGCGGTCCATCTTTTTGACGACTTTTATGGTGGAGGGCTTGGGTGCCTTCCTGCTAAGTTTCCGTTTTATTCCTGAGTTCGGCTGGGGACGAGGCCTTTTTACCTCTATCTTTTTAGCCATTTCAGCCTTTTGTAATGCTGGTTTTGATAATTTCGGCAGTAGCAGTTTAGTGGCTTTTCAGACGGATCCCTTGATTAATCTGGTCATTGCTGGCTTGATTATCACAGGCGGTCTTGGCTTTATGGTTTGGTTTGACTTGGCAACCCAGTTTGATAAGAAGAAAAAACGCCGTCTGAGGTTCCACACTAAGCTGGTTCTCTTCTTGACTGCAGGGATTTTACTGTTTGGGACAGTATCTACGCTCTTTACAGAGTGGCACAATACAGGAACGATTGGCAATCTCAGTGTTCCAGAGAAAGTGCTGGTTAGCTTTTTCCAAACCGTCAGCATGAGAACAGCTGGCTTTGCTTCTATTGATTACACTCAAGCTCGGCCTGTGACCTTGTTTATCTATATCCTACAGATGTTTCTGGGTGGAGCGCCTGGAGGAACGGCTGGGGGGCTCAAGATTACGACTTTCTTTGTCTTATTGGTCTTTGCGCGTAGTGAATTGCTGGGCTTACCTCATGCTAATGTTGCGCAGAGAACCATTGAGGCTCGAACAGTCCAAAAATCCTTTAGTGTCTTCATTATCTTTTTGATGACCTTCTTGTTGGGCTTGATGTTGTTGGGAATTACGGCAGAAGGAACACCGCGATTTATCTACCTCATGTTTGAGACCATTTCAGCTCTTGCGACAGTTGGGGTAACGGCAAATCTGACGCCAGAACTGGGCAAGCTAGCTCTCAGCATTGTCATGGTGCTCATGTTTATCGGCCGTATCGGTCCCTTAACCTTGCTGGTTAGTCTAGCGGATTACCAGCCTGATAAGAAAGATTTGATTCAGTATATGAAAGCAGATATTAGTATTGGATAAGAAAGGAAGAATGATGTCAGATCGTACGATTGGAATTTTGGGTTTGGGGATTTTCGGGAGTAGTGTCCTGACAGCCCTAGCCAAGCAAGATATGAATATCATTGCCATTGACGACCACGCAGAGCACATCAATCAATTTGAGCCTATTTTGGCGCGTGGAGTTGTTGGCGATATCACAGATGAGGAACTCCTCAGAACTGCAGGAATTGATACCTGTGATACGGTTGTAGTGGCAACAGGGGAAAATCTAGAGTCGAGTGTGCTTGCAGTTATGCATTGTAAGAGTCTAGGGGTACCAAGAGTTATTGCCAAGGTCAAAAGCCAGACAGCTAAGAAGGTGCTAGAAAAAATCGGTGCTGACTCGGTGATTTCACCTGAGTATGAAATGGGGCAGTCTCTAGCGCAGACCATTCTCTTTCATAACAATGTTGATGTCTTTCAGCTGGATAAAAATGTGTCTATCGTAGAGATGAAAATTCCGAGTGTTTGGGCAGGTCAAAGCCTGAGCCAGCTGGATCTACGTGGCAAATACAACCTCAATGTCCTAGGATTTCGTGAACAAGAAAATTCACCACTGGATGTCCAGTTTGGCCCTAATGATCTCTTGAGGGCAGATGCCTATATCTTGGCGGTCATTAACAACCAGTATCTAGATGACTTGGCAGAATTAAATTCGTAAGGAGGGGAATCCCCTCTTTTTTGATGTTCAAAATAGCAAATAGAGATAGCAACCCTTGTATTCTAGTAAAAGTCCTTCAAAAACTGGACTTTATGGTAGAATAGAAAGAAGTGACAAGAGAGTAAGAAAAAATCAGTCCCCTAAAGGAGTAGATTATGAAGTTATTGTCTATCGCCATCCCTAGCTACAATGCCGCTGCCTATCTTCATTACTGTGTGGAGTCGCTAGTGATTGGTGGTGAGCAAGTTGAGATTTTGATTATCAATGACGGATCTCAGGACCAGACTCAGGAAATCGCTGAGCGTTTAGCCAGCAAGTATCCTAACATCGTTAGAGCTATCTATCAGGAAAATAAGGGCCATGGCGGTGCGGTCAATCGTGGCTTGGCGGAGGCTTCTGGGCGCTATTTTAAAGTAGTGGATAGTGATGACTGGGTGGATCCTCGTGCTTACCTAAAGATTCTTGAAACCTTGCAGGAACTAGAGGGTGATGGTCAAGAGGTTGACGCCTTTGTGACTAATTTTGTCTATGAAAAGGAAGGTCAGTCTCGTAAGAAGAGTATGAGTTATGAGTCAGTCTTGCCTGTCCAACAGATTTTTGGCTGGGATCAGGTCGGAAATTTCTCAAAAGGCCAGTATATCATGATGCACTCGCTGATTTACCGGACAGATTTGTTGCGAGCGAGCCAGTTCCAATTGCCTGAGCATACTTTTTATGTCGATAATCTCTTTGTCTTTACCCCCCTTCAGCAGGTCAAGACCATGTACTATCTGCCTGTCGATTTCTATCGTTATTTGATTGGGCGTGAGGACCAGTCTGTCAATGAGCAAGTGATGATTAAGCGCATTGACCAGCAACTCAAGGTTAATCGTCTTTTAGTAGATCAGCTTGATTTATCCCAAGTAAGCCACACCAAAATGCGAGAATATCTGCTGAATCATATTGAAATCACGACGGTGATTTCCAGTGCCTTGCTCAACCGATCAGGCACAGCAGAGCATCTTGCCAAAAAACGGGAGCTGTGGACCTATATTCAGCAGGAAAATCCAGAGGTCTTTCAGGCTATTCGGAAGACCATGTTGAGCCGTTTGACCAAACATTCAGTCTTGCCAGCTCGCAAACTTTCTAATGTCGTCTATCAAATCACCAAATCTGTTTATGGATTTAATTAATATAAGTATTTTATAAGAGGGATTTAAGAAAAATTTTAACTTTTTCTTAATCCTTTTTAATTTTAGGAGATTATACTAGAGTCATCAAATAAAGAAAAACTCTAAGGAGAATCTTATGAAATTCAATCCAAATCAAAGATACACTCGTTGGTCTATTCGCCGTCTCAGTGTCGGTGTTGCCTCAGTTGTTGTGGCTAGTGGCTTCTTTGTCCTAGTTGGTCAACCAAGTTCTGTACGTGCCGATGTGGTCAATCCGACACCTGCTCAAGTTGTACCAGACGTTGCCTCGGTGAGTGAAAAGAACGACTTGCCAGCAGAACTTCTCAAAGAAGCAGTCGATACAGCTCTTCATTCAGAACAGGCAGACTCAGCACCTAAAGCAAGCTTGGATACTACAAGCTCTCCAGAAAAAGCAGCTACGGGTGCTAAAGACCAAGTGGTAGCGCCAAAAGAAGAAGTGCAAGTAAAACCAGAATCTAAGAAAGAAACAGAAGATGCGCTTAAACCTGTGACAAATCCTGCGCCTACAGTTTCTGGACAAGACCGTGAAGCAAATGAAGCGCAACCAGCAACCACCCCAGCTGAAGTCCAAAAAGGTTTAGCCGACAATACCAAAGACACAGTAGATGTCCCAGCCACTTACTTGGATAAAGCCAACTTCCCAGGCCCATTCACAGCAGGTGTCAACCAAGTCATCCCATACGAATTCTTCGCGGGAGACGGTATGTTAACTCGTCTGATTTTGAAAGCTTCAGACAAGGCCCCATGGTCAGATAATGGTTCAGCTAAAAATCCGGCCCTTCCACCAGTAGAAAACTTGGGCAAAGGTCTTTACTTCTATGAAGTGGATTTGGCTGGTACTCAAGGTAAATCAGATAAAGAGCTTCTAGACCTTTTGAAACAAAATGGCACTCAAAGTTACAAGGCAACTATCAAGGTGTACGGTGCCAAAGATGGCAAGGCTGATTTGAGCAATCTCGTAGCGACTAAGGATTTGGATGTCAATTTGAATGGCTTAACTACTCCAGCTGAAGTGAAAAAAGGTGTAGCAGACAATACTAAAGATACAGTAGACGTCCCAGCCACTTACTTGGACAAAGCGAACTTCCCAGGCCCATTCACAGCAGGTGTCAACCAAGTCATTCCGTATGAATTCTTCGCCGGTGACGGTATGTTGACTCGCCTTATCTTGAAAGCCTCAGACAAGGCTCCATGGTCAGACAACGGCTCAGCTAAAAATCCGGCCCTTCCACCAGTAGAAAAATTGGGCAAAGGCCTCTACTTCTATGAAGTAGACTTGGCAGGTACTCAAGGTAAGTCAGATAAAGAGCTTCTAGATCTCTTGAAACAAAATGGCACTCAAAGTTATAAAGCTACTATTAAAGTGTACGGTGCTAAAGATGGTAAGGCCGATTTAAGCAACCTCGTAGCGACTAAGGATTTGGATATCAATTTGAATGGCTTGACTACCCCAGCTGAAGTTCAAAAAGGTGTAGCCGACAACACCAAAGATACAGTAGACGTCCCAGCTACTTACTTGGATAAAGCTAATTTCCCAGGCCCATTCACAGCAGGTGTCAACCAAGTCATTCCGTATGAATTCTTCGCTGGTGACGGTATGTTAACTCGCCTTATCTTGAAAGCCTCAGACAAGGCTCCATGGTCAGACAACGGCTCAGCTAAAAATCCTGCCCTTCCACCAGTAGAAAAATTAGGCAAAGGCCTCTACTTCTACGAAGTAGATTTGGCAGGGACTCAAGGCAAATCAGATAAAGAGCTTCTTGACTTGTTGAAACAAAATGGTACACAAAGTTATAAAGCCACTATCAAGGTATACGGTGCCAAAGACGGCAAGGCGGATTTGACTAATCTTGTAGCGACTAAGAATTTGGATGTCAATTTGAATGGCTTAACCACTCCAGCTGAAGTCCAAAAAGGAGTAGCTGACAACACCAAAGATACAGTAGATGTTCCAGCTACATACTTGGACAAAGCCAACTTCCCTGGTCCATTCACAGCCGGTGTCAACCAAGTCATTCCATATGAATTCTTCGCAGGTGACGGTATGTTGACTCGCCTTATCTTGAAAGCATCCGACAAGGCTCCATGGTCAGACAATGGTTCAGCTAAAAATCCCGCTCTCCCACCAGTAGAAAAATTAGGCAAAGGTCTCTACTTCTACGAAGTAGATTTGGCAGGGACTCAAGGCAAATCAGATAAAGAGCTTCTTGACTTGTTGAAACAAAATGGAACTCACAGCTACAAGGCAACTATCAAGGTTTATGGTGCGAAGGACGGCAAGGCCGATTTGACTAATCTCGTAGCGACTAAGGATTTGACAGTGAACTTGAATGGACATCAGTCTCTTACTCAGATGCAATCAGGTTTCGTCCCATCTTCTAATGGTTCAGCTATGCCGGCTCCAATGATGAATAGTCATCAAGATGCGTCTAAGATGAACGCTCAAATGCCAAGTGCCAATCAGGATGAGATGAAATCTAAAATGCCAGCTGCTAGTCAGGATAAGATGATGCCTAACAAAGAGCAGGACAAAACCATGAATGCTAGCCAGCCTATGGCAACACCAAGCATGAAACAAGATCAAGCTCCAGCAGCCTCAAGCCAAATGTCTGATGAAGGCAAGATGATATCCAATAACAAGGTATCAAGTCCGATGATGGCTGCTCAAATGAAAGACCAAAAAGACATACTTCCATATACTGGTGAAGCCCAAACATCAATGGCTACTATTGGATTCTTTGGATTAGCCTTGGCCGGCCTGCTAGGTGGACTCGGTTTGAAAGCTAAAAAAGAAGAAAATGACTAGTCTAGTTACAGACTTTCTATCTAGGATATGAAAAATCCAGATATCGTTTAGAATGTTCGTAAAGAGATTAAAATAGTGTTATACTATTGTGGTATAGCACTGTTTTTTTCAAAGGAGAGACAGATGGGAAAGACAATTTTACTCGTTGACGACGAGGTAGAAATCACAGATATTCATCAACGTTATCTGGTTCAGGCGGGATATCAGGTTTTGGTGGCCCATGATGGAGTAGAGGCCTTGGAAATCTTCAAGCGAAAAGCGATTGATTTGATTATTACAGATATCATGATGCCTCGGATGGATGGTTATGATTTGATTAGTGAGGTCCAGTATCAATTTCCAGATCAGCCTTTTCTCTTTATCACGGCTAAGACTAGTGAGCAGGACAAGATTTATGGTCTGAGCTTAGGGGCAGATGATTTTATTGCCAAGCCCTTTAGTCCACGTGAGCTGGTTTTGCGTGTCCACAATATCTTACGTCGCCTTCATCGTGGAGGTGAGACAGAAGTCGTCAGTCTCGGGGATTTACGGATGAATCACGGTAGTCATGAGGTCCAAGTCGGAGATGTGGCGCTTGATTTGACCGTCAAATCCTTCGAACTTCTATGGCTTTTAGCCAGCAATCCAGAGCGCGTTTTCTCCAAGACAGACCTCTATGAAAAGGTCTGGCAAGAAGACTATGTGGATGACACTAATACCTTGAATGTTCATATTCATGCTCTGCGACAGGAGTTGGCTAAACATGCTAGTGCAGAAACACCGACCATCAAAACCGTCTGGGGCTTGGGCTACAAAATTGAGAAAGCACGAGGTAGTCAATGAAATTAAAAAGTTATATTTTAGTGGGGTATGTCATTTCAACACTCCTAACGATTATCGTGGTTTTTTGGGCTGTTCAAAAAATGCTGATTGAGAAAAGCGAGATTTACTTTCTGCTTGGAATGACCATCGTTGCCAGCCTTGTCGGTGCTGGGATTAGTCTCTTTCTCCTATCGCCGGTCTTTACTTCACTGGGCAAACTCAAGGAGCATGCCAAGCGGGTAGCGGACAAGGATTTTCCTTCAAATTTGGAGGTTCAAGGCCCTGTAGAATTTCAACAATTAGGCCAAGCTTTCAATGAAATGTCCCATGATTTGCAGGCTACCTTTGATTCCTTGGAAGAAAGCGAACGAGAAAAGGGCTTGATGATTGCTCAACTTTCGCATGATATCAAGACCCCCATCACTTCGATCCAAGCGACGGTAGAAGGGATTTTGGATGGGGTTATCAAGGAAGGAGAACAGGACCATTATCTAGCAACTATTGGGCGCCAGACTGAAAGACTCAATAAACTGGTTGAGGAGTTGAATTTTTTGACTCTAAACACAGCTAGAAATCAGGCGGAGACGACTAGTAAAGACAGTATTTTTCTGGATCAGCTCTTGATTGAGTGCATGAGTGAATTTCAATTCTTGATTGAGCAGGAAGAGCGAGATGTCCATTTGCAGGTAATCCCAGAGTCTGCCCGGATTGAAGGAGATTATGCCAAGCTTTCTCGCATCTTGGTGAATCTGGTCAATAACGCTTTTAAATACTCAGCTCCAGGAACCAAGCTGGAGGTGGTAGCTAAGCTGGAGAAGAACCAGCTTTCAATCAGTGTAACCGATGAGGGGCAGGGCATTGCTCCAGAGGACTTGGAGAATATTTTCAAACGCCTTTACCGTGTTGAAACTTCGCGTAACATGAAAACGGGTGGTCATGGTCTTGGTCTTGCGATTGCGCGTGAATTGGCCCATCAATTGGGTGGGGAAATTACAGTCAGCAGCCAGTACGGCCTAGGAAGCACCTTTACCCTCCTTCTCAATCTCTCTGGCAATGAAAATAAAGCTTAAAACCCCTTTACAAATCTAGCCATTCATGGTAGAATGGATTTTGTGTGAAATATCAGCAGGAAAGCATGAAGCTCGTCAACAGGTGTCTTATGATAAGTAACCTTGGCTGTTTAGGCGAAGGGCATCTGCACGAATCAGGGCTTTCTAAGTGACTATTTCCACCGAAATATTATTTATATCAGGAGGACATTCACATGTCACGTTATACAGGACCATCTTGGAAACAAGCTCGTCGCCTTGGCCTTTCACTTACAGGTACAGGTAAAGAATTGGCACGTCGTAACTACGTACCAGGACAACACGGACCAAACAACCGTTCTAAATTGTCAGAATACGGTTTGCAATTGGCTGAAAAACAAAAACTTCGTTTCACTTACGGTGTAGGTGAAAAACAATTCCGTAACTTGTTCGTACAAGCTACAAAAATCAAAGGCGGAATCCTAGGTTTCAACTTCATGCTTCTTTTGGAACGTCGTTTGGATAACGTTGTTTACCGTCTTGGTCTTGCGACTACTCGTCGTCAAGCTCGTCAATTCGTAAACCACGGTCACATCCTTGTTGACGGAAAACGCGTTGATATCCCATCATACCGTGTAACTCCAGGTCAAGTGATCTCAGTTCGTGAAAAATCATTGAAAGTTCCAGCTATCCTTGAAGCAGTAGAAGCTACTCTTGGTCGTCCAGCATTCGTATCATTCGACGCTGAAAAATTGGAAGGTTCATTGACTCGCTTGCCAGAACGCGACGAAATCAACCCAGAAATCAATGAAGCACTTGTCGTTGAATTCTACAACAAAATGCTTTAATTTTAAGATATATCTTACAGAAAGCCTACAACAGTGGGCTTTTTGCTTTGTCTTAAAATGTTGATTTCTGGGTTTGTCATCATTTTTGTCCCCCTTTACAAAGAACTTATAGCTTTCTCATAAAATGAGACGGCTGTTTTTGCTTTTTCTTTGGAGAGATGGCTGTAAGTGTCCATAGTCATAGCTAGTGTAGAATGATCTAGACGGTGTTGTAATTCTTTATGGCTCTTTGTCAACTGTAGTGGGTTGAAGAAAAGCTAAGATCTAGAAAGGACGAAATTTGTCCTTTCTTTTTTGATATTGAGAGCGATAAAAATTCGTTTTTTGAAGTTTTCAAAGTTCCGAAATCCAAAGGCATTTCGTTTGATAAGTTTAACGAGATTATTGGTCGCTTCCAGTTTGGCGTTAGAATAGGGGAGTTGAAGGGCGTTGACGATTTTCTCTTTTTCCTTTAGAAAGGTTTTAAAGACAGTCTGAAAAAGAGGATGAACCTGCTTTAGATTGTCCTCAATAAGTCCGAAGAATTTGTCAGGTTCCTTGTTCTGAAAGTGAAAAAGCAAGAGTTGATAGAGATTGTAGTGGTGTTTCAACTCTTCTGAATAGCTCAAAAGCTTGTCTAGAATCTCTTTATTCGTTAAGTGCATACGAAAAGTAGGGCGATAAAATCGTTTATCACTCAGTTTACGACTATCCTGTTGAATGAGTTTCCAGTAGCGTTTGATGGCCTTGTATTCATGGGATTTTCGCTCAAATTGATTCATGATTTGGACACGGACACGACTCATAGCACGGCTGAGATGTTGGACAATGTGAAAGCGGTCGAGAACGATTTTAGCGTTAGGAAAAAGTTTTCTGGCAATATCGTAGTAGGGGCTAAACATATCCATCGTAATGATTTTCACCTGACAACGAACAGCTCGCTCGTAGCGCAGAAAGTGATTTCGGATGATAGCCTGTGTTCTGCCTTCAAGAACAGTGATGATGTTGAGATTATCAAAATCTTGTGCAATGAAACTCATATTGCCCTTAGTGAAGGCATACTCGTCCCAGGACATAATCTCAGGAAGACGAGAAAAATCATGCTTAAAGTGGAAATCATTGAGCTTTCGAATGACAGTTGAAGTTGAAATGGAAAGCTGATGGGCAATATCGGTCATAGAAGTCTTTTCAATTAACTTTTGCGCAATCTTTTGGTTGATAATACGAGGAATTTGATGATTCTTCTTGACGAGTGAGGTCTCGGCGACCATCACTTTCGAGCAATGATAGCACTTGAAACGACGCTTTTTCAGAAGAATTCTAGTAGGCATACCAGTCGTTTTGAGGTAAGGAATCTTAGACGGCTTTTGAAAGTCATATTTTTTCATTTGACTTTCACAATAAGGACAAGATGGAGCATCGTAGTCTAGTTTGGCGATGATTTCTTTGTGAGTATCCATATTGATGATATCCATAAATTGGATATTAGGGTCTTTTATATCGAGTAGTTTTGTGATAAAATGTAATTGTTCCATATGATTCTTTCTAATGAGTTGTTTGATCGCTTTTCATTATAGGTCTTATGGGACTTTTTTTCTACACAAAATAGGCTCCATAATATCCATAGGGGGTTACCCACTACAAATATTATAGAGCCTTCTTTATATGGTATTCCAGAGTTTAGCAAAAGACTAGCGTGTGTGTGTCTAAAACCGTGGAATCCAATATTAGGGACACCAGCATGTTTGAAACGTGTGTTTAAATGAGTTGATAGTGTTTTATTGTTTGGGTATTGAGGAAATAAAAGAAGTTTAAACGTCTGTCATTTTAAATTTGATGTTTATAAAATGATTAGCAGATAAGAAAAGGAACAACTTGCCTTAGTTGCTTTCAGAATGACAAGGAGATAAGAGAGATAAAACGCTTCTTAATTGCTTATTTAGTGGTATGAGAGTAGTCTTGAAGTAAGAGTGAACCAAGAGAAAATAAAAAAGCACCTAGAATAATCTAAGTACTTAAGAGTAGTGGACGGTGTGCCTGTCCCATCATCTCATACTATGAAGTTGCGTAGCGACACTATTATTTCTACCTCACTTCTCTTTAAACTAATTATATCATAAAGGAGTAGCAGCTTGACCACTGACGAAGTAGAAAATAAGCTAAAAAGCATTAAAAACTTGATAAAGCAATTCATAACTTAGACTTGAAGATCAGTGATTGTATGATGTAGGACGTGAGATATTCGCAAGACGATTTATAGATAGATTAAAGCTATTTCAGTTATATGAGGTACTGGTCGATTTTATAAGTAATTTCAACTTTCTTGATTTCATCTTCAAAGAGTTTAATCCATCTGGTTCCAGAATTAACAGATAATCCATCAAGTTCTTCATCATAGACATCTTTGTCCTCGTAAAGAGCTACGCCTTTAAATATTTGGCCATCAATATCGGTGATTCTGACAACCTTATTATTAAATTTTCTAAGATCCATCAGTCTCTCCTTTCGTAGTACTATAGTCTGTTATATTATTGGAATTCCATTAACATAAGCTTCTTTAGCCTCCGCAAGGGTCATTTTATTTGGACCGCCATCGATATTAAATGCTCCTGTATTTTGCCAATGGCAAACATCGCAAATATCATATGTTTCTACTAAATTTCCGTACACAGGACAATTCACATGTTCCCATCCATCAACCATTATTATGTTCTCTTTTCCAGTCTTATTCATTTAAGGTTACTCCCAACACTATACAAATATATTAGCTATTTCTATACACTACTTTTTCTATTTCGTTGATTGTAATTGTTATGGTATCCCAGTCTTTGGGTGAATCGCCTATATCAGCAATAAAAGTATCTTCGCTTAACTTTTCGACAATTGTCGCCGTTTGACCGTTTTTTAACAACACCGTATCAAATTCTATAATTTTTACGACTTTTCTCCTTGCGTAAGCTTCTTTGGCTTCGGCGAGAGTAATCTTGTTAGGGCCACCGTCAATATTTATAATACCAGTATTTTGCCAACGACAAACGTCACAAATATCATAGTCCATAACTTCAGTTCCGCAAACAGGGCAATTTAACCATAAATATCCATCAATTTCCCATGTCTTTTTTGATTTATCCATATAAATCCCTCCTTCATAAACCCACCTTTCCATCATTATACTGCAAACCGAGGGGGATTGCTAATAATTGAGTGTGTATTCCAGATGTAGTATGATAGTATTATTAGGTAATAAAAAAGCACGTTTGAACGTGCTAGTTTCTTGCCTGCTGAACTCATCATTTTAAGTCCTTTTTTGTTACCCTTTATGTTTTCTCAACTTATTTGAATTTAATAGTTTTAGAGAAAATCAAGTTAGATTTAGAGCAGGCAGGAGCAAACACAGTTAAGAATATTCTTTATGGTTTGAAGCAGCTTGAAGTTTTCCCAGAAGCAGGATTTGATGCTGATGAAAGATTAGGAGGTATTATATACCCACCCCACAAAACTCGATGCATTATTTTAGGCGATTACCTAGCCTTCTATCATATTTTAGAGGATAGAAAAGAAGTCTTTGTATCAGATATTATTCATTGTAAACAGAACTACATCTGCTTGTTCAAGAAAAAATAACGCCTATAAAGTGTACTGCACCCCAAAAGTTAGATTTTTCTGTCTAACTTTTGGGGTGCAGTACACTTGAGCCTGCGTTTTGGTTTCCGCAAATTTTGAGAAAGACCATATTATTTCAAAAATTTTTAGGAATGAAAATAAAATATTTAATATTTAGTCATGAAATCTCCAAGATTTTTGATTTGTTGTTTAATGATGTGGTATTGTTCAGTTGAGCTTTTAGGGAGAACATATCTTGTAGATCGTCCCTTACCTTCTATTTCAATATACTTTTTATTTTGTAGAGATTTCAAATTTTCTCTAAATTTATACTCAGTCATGAGAGAATTTTCGAGGACATCATTTTTAGTAATGCTACCATTTTTAATGATATATTCAAGTATTATCTTTTCATTATCTGATGTATCCGCATAAGAAGACAATAAGTCTACTTTCCAGATTGTAACAACAGTACTATCAAAGGTAGTGCTTACCTCAGGGATTTTTAGTTTATATTTTTCGGAAATATCAAAAATTTTTGGTCCACCTGATCCAGCTTTTTCGGACATCCCAATTCTACGGAATAATGAAGAGATTGTACTATTTCGCGTTTTGGAAGTTCCGCCATGTATAAATTCGGGAATAGAAATTTTCATCTTACCTGGATTTTTAAATTCATAGAAGTCTTGATAAGCTGTAATAACTATAGGAGAATCAAAGTCATAGTAAGCATGCATTAAGCAGTTTACCAAAGCTTCACGTATAGATTCAGATAGGTCTTTCTTGAATGGTAAACGGTGGGCAGATTCGTTATTAAACTCAAATCTATCATTTGTTGTAGTAGTTAATTTCTTATATGCTAAATTGAAAAAATCAAACATGTTTAAATCAGGGTACATCATATCCCCTGTTGAAATTCTATCGTTCCACCTAGTTGAAAGGGAGGTATCTTTTTCAAAATAGTCTAATTGAAATTTGGGATAACGAGAAATGATAGAATTGTACTTTCCAAAAAATATTAGTCCTCCTGCGGTTAATTTATATGTATTATCAATCCTGTCTTTTTTAAATACACCAATTTCGATTAGAAAATTTCTCAACGAAATGCTATTATATTTTGTATTACCAGTAAGTTCAATTAATAATTGCTTGTAATGTTCTATTGTATCTAAATTTAAATCATTTTCGTCAAAATTATTAAGCAACTCACTATCAATATCATCATGAGAACTAGTCATCAGATATTTAAGTTCTTCTTTATCAAGTCGAACATCGCCTTCACCTAATCTTTTATATGACTCACGATAATCATTTTTTAGATGGACGGGTTTTTGGTGAGGATTCGCTTCTCTTACAGTGATTACCATGAGTTGTTTACTTTTGCCTGGAATGTCAATGTATTCAATATCATTATCGGTAAGTAAGTTACAGCTAACTTTTTGTTTGTTTGCGACTAAAGCGAATAAATTGTCTCGTATTTTTTGAGGATTATTGACTCCTTGGTAGGGGTCAATATTTTTTTCGTCTATCCCGAGAATTATTTTCCCGCCATTTGTATTTGCAAATGCTGAGTAGGTTTCCCAGAAAGACTCTGGAAGATTGTTTTTAGCTTTTTTGTACTCTAAATCAACCCCTTCAAATTTTAAGTCCATATTTTTCCTTTCTAAAATATAATGTTACTGAAATTTATTTTTTAAAATGATTGTCACGCGAAAAAGTAAATTTGATAGATAATTAAAATCGTTGATTTCATCGTATTTATAAGATATATTTTAAAATATTCACGCGAAAATCACGCGAAAATCACGCGAATATTTGTAATCAAAATTCAATTGAAAAATGTCGAATTTTCAATAATAAAATAGATGGATTTAAAATCTATTTTATTATAACACAGAGATAAGAAAAAATAGATAGTGAGACAAGTTTAAATAGAATTACTCGCTATGAAATGTTAATTACTTTTGATTGCTTAACAAATATAGTCAAAAATGTAGTCATTCGAATGATTTTTCTTACAATGTACTGAAATTAACAAAAGAAAAAAACGCTTGAATGCGTTTTTCTTCTGTATTGATTCGTATTGAATGCTTACTTCACCTCTGTAAACACAACGTGTTTGCGAAGTTTTGGTGAGTATTTCTTCAATTGAAGACGGTCTGGAGTGTTACGTTTGTTTTTAGAAGTAAGGTACAAGCGTTCACCAGATTCTTTGTGTTCAAGTGTAATATTTACGCGCATGGTATCTCCCTTCTATTATTCAGCTGATGCAGCTTTAGCGATTTTACGTCCTTTGTAGTATCCTTTAAGTGATACACGGTGAGAACGTGAGTAATCTCCAGTAGTTTCGTCAAAGTTTACAGATGGAGCTGTTACTTTGTAGTGTGTACGACGTTTGTTTTTCTTCGCTTTTGAAGTGCGACGTGCAGGTACTGCCATTTTGATTTCTCCTTTAGGTATTTATATTCGATTCAATCTACTGATTTTCATCAACCATACTAGGATAACACATTTTTTTTGTAAAGTAAAGTTACTTGACAAAAAAAGATGAAAAAATTCTCCTGTCCGACCTAGCAGACAGGAGAAGGTCTTAAATATCAATCTCAAATGGTTCGTCAATGGTTTCTGATACGTATTTTCCGTCTTTCTTCCGTTGTTTGATACATTCTGTGAGGAGATATTCGATTTGCCCATTGACTGAACGAAAGTCGTCTTCTGCCCATGATGCGAGTGCAGCGTATAACTTTGTTGAGAGTCGAAGGGGGATCTGCTTTTTTTTAGCTTCAGCCATCTTTAGTAAAGACTTCCTGTGTTGACAATTGGTTGTGCATCATGATTTCCACAGAGGACGACTAGGAGATTTGAAACCATGGCAGCTTTTCGTTCTTCGTCAAGCTCTACCAATTCTCCTTCATTGAGACGTTCCAGGGCCATTTCAACCATACCCACAGCGCCATCGACAATCATTTTACGGGCATCAATAATGGCTGATGCTTGTTGGCGTTGAAGCATGACGGCTGCAATTTCTGGTGCATAAGCTAGGTAAGTGATACGTGCTTCAAGGATTTCCAAGCCAGCATCCTCAACGCGACTTTGGATTTCCTCACGAATACGGTTAGCAACAATTTCGCTAGAGCCACGGAGACTACCTTCATCTGCTTGCCCGTCACCTGTAGTATCCACATTAGGAGACACATCGTAAGGGTAGATGCGGACAATATTACGGAGAGCGCTATCACATTGCAATGAAAGATATTCTTTGTAGTTGTCAACGTTGAAGACTGCCTTAGCGGTATCGACAACTTTCCAAGTTACCGCGATACCGATTTCTACAGGATTTCCTAGACAATCATTGATTTTTTGGCGAGAATTGCTCAAGGTCATAACCTTGAGGGAAATCTGTTTCTTGCCAATTTCAAGATTTACATCATTGCCATTTGATGATTTCATCCCTGAAAAAGGAGATTTCGTGCTAACGTCACCACTTTGTCCAAGTCGAGTGTGGTTTGCAGGGTTGACTGCTACGCTGAAGGGATTGACAAAGTAAAAACCAGGTTCTTTGATGGTACCTGTATAGTTACCAAAAAGGGTCAAAACCAGAGCTTCCTGAGGTTTGACAACTTTTAAACCAGCATGAGCTAGGCCTGCAATTAAGCTTAATAAAAGTCCGATAATAATTCCAAAAATGTTTTCCGAACCAGCACCCATTATAAGTATAAAGACACCAAGTACGAGTGTCAACTCAATGAGAATCAATGCGAATACACCATTTGGTTTTGAATTGATGAGTTTTTCAGTCATAAGAATGACCTCCTATTATTTGATATCTAAATGATATCACTTTGTATTTAAAAGTCAATAGAAAGTTGAAAAATAATCACTAAAAAGTTTCAGCCCAATAATTACTTGTAGGAGGTGAGATTATATTGTGCTGAAATACTCTTTTATTCTTATAACTTTTACACTATAATTGTAGTTAGAAAGGAAGAGAAATGTTTGATTATAGAGCACTAGTTATTTTGATGACTTTGATGGATCATTGTGAGCTATCATTATATGAATTATCTGTTAAGGTGAGCTTACCTATAAAGGAAGTCAAAGAAGGAATAGATTATTTAGTGCCTTATCTAGCTAATAAAGGGATAGTGCTGGATAAAAAACAAGGCCGCTATAGTTTATCAAATCGTACGAAGCAGTCTTTGACAGATATTATTAAGTCGGATGAATTGGTTTTACCAAAATCGACTCGCTTAGCATTAATCTATCTTTACACTTTTTGCCGATTAGATTTTATATCGAATAATCATTATCAAGACTTTTTGAAAGTAAGTAAGAATACAACCTTATCTGATATTCAATCATTAAGAAAGATTATGTTAGATAATGATTTGGAGCTAGGGTACAGTAGAGCAAAAGGTTATACTTTACACGGTTCAGAGTGGAATAAGCATCGTTTAGCTTTTCAAATGGTTAGTGAGCTGCTGGAATCCTCCATAGGGATTTGGGGTTTGGATTATGTTTTATCTAGTTGGGGGTATTCATTAACTTATGATTTGATTGATCAGGTGGTTAAAGATTATTATGAAAAGCTACAGATAGTACCTATTGTTAATCAATTAAAAGTTTGTCTTTTTGGGTTAGTATTCATTATATGTAGGTATCAAAGAGATGTTGAAAGAGTATATCTTTCAGAGACATTAGTATCTCCTATTATTCAAGATATAACGACTATTTTATTGGATACAGTAGTTGATTTGGGAATTATAGATACGGTGTTTTCAGAGGATGATTATCGCTATATCACAGTTTTATTATCAAGTTGCTTTGAAGGGGAAGTAGATGTTGCTCCGGTTTACTTTAATCAATTAACAGAGGCTATTATAAGTAGAATGGAAGATATTTCTTTGTTACATTTTAAACAAAGGGAAGTATTGAGAGAAAATCTTCGCCGCCACCTTATACCGGCTTACTATAGATTAAAGTTCGGCTTACCTAGTTCAAATGAATATGTGTTGCATGTTAAAGAACATTATCCTGATTTATTTGAACTAGTAAAAGATTCTTTGACTCCCTTGATGGACGCTATTGACAAGCCCATACCTGATAGTGAAACAGCATATTTTGTTATCCATTTTGGAGGTTATTTAAAGAAAGCAGATACTTTGCCTCAAAAATGTTATAAAGCAGCAATTATCTGTCCTAATGGGATTAGTTCTTCATTGATGTTAAAAGAGAATCTATTAGCATTATTTCCTCAAATTGAGTTTATAGGAACCTCGAAGATTGATGATTTACAGAAGAAAACTACTAGTGACTATGATATGGTTTTTTCTACTATAAAGGTAGAAACAGAGAAGCCAAATTATCTAGTTTCTGTTATGATGACGGAAGAGCAAACAACGCAGTTAGTTGAATTGGTATCAAAAGATTTCCCAGATACAGGTTATCGAGATATTGAGCTTAATCAGATAATTAGCATAGTAAGAAGATATAGTGTAATCACACAAGAATTAGAGTTAAAATTAGCATTAAAGAGGTATCTCTATCAAGAAATGAACAGAAAGGAAGTGTTACCATTGTTAGAAGAATTAATTACAAAAGAAACTTATCAGGTTAGTTCGGAAAAATTAGGATGGAAGGAGGCAATTCGTTTAGCAGCTAAACCACTTTTGGATCAAGATAAGATAACTGAGAACTACCCTGAGGCAATGATTCAAAAAGTAGAAGAGTTTGGGCCTTTTATTAATTTAGGGAAGGGAGTAGCAATTCCTCACGCTCGGCCAGATGAAGGTGTGAATGAAATAGGAATGTCAATGTTAGTTTTGGAAGAACCGATTTATTTATTGGATGATCCGGAACAAGAGGTAAGATTGTTGATTTGTATTGCAGCCATTGATAATGAGAGTCATTTAAAGGCTTTGTCACATCTAACAACAATTTTAAGAGATAAAAATCATGTTCAAACTTTAATATCATCAAAAAACTATGATGACATTGAAATGATAATTAAACAGGAGGATTAGATAATGTTAAAAATTGGTACAGCTTGTGGTTCAGGATTAGGTTCAAGTTTTATGGTACAGATGAATATTGAATCTGTATTGAGTGATTTGAATGTTTCAGATGTAGAAGTTGAACACTATGATTTAGGTGGAGCAGATCCAAATGCAGCTGATATTTGGATTGTTGGTCGTGATCTAGCTGATTCAGCTAGTCATCTTGGAGATGTTCGTATCTTAAATAGTATTATTGATATGGATGAACTACGAGAATTAATTACTAAACTTTGTGAAGAAAAAGGACTTATATAGGAGGCTAGCGTCATGATGAAGTTCATATTGGATATTGTTAGTACACCAGCTATTTTAGTAGCTTTAATTGCAATCTTAGGATTAGTTCTTCAGAAGAAGAAATTACCTGATATTATTAAAGGTGGAATTAAGACCTTTGTTGGGTTCTTAGTTGTATCTGGTGGTGCAGGAATTGTACAAAATTCTTTGAATCCATTTGGTACCATGTTTGAACATGCTTTTCATTTATCTGGAGTTGTTCCGAATAATGAAGCAATTGTAGCTGTAGCTTTAACGACATATGGCTCAGCTACTGCAATGATTATGTTTGCAGGTATGGTATTCAATATCTTAATCGCTCGTTTTACTCGATTCAAATATATCTTTTTAACAGGGCACCACACTCTATATATGGCGTGTATGATTGCGGTCATTTTATCAGTTGCTGGCTTTACAAGTTTGCCTCTTATCTTACTAGGAGGATTAGCACTCGGTATCATTATGAGTATTTCCCCAGCATTTGTGCAAAAATATATGGTTCAATTAACTGGAAATGACAAGGTGGCTTTAGGTCATTTCAGTTCTTTGGGATATTGGTTGAGTGGTTTTACTGGTAGCCTTATCGGTGACAAATCAAAATCAACAGAGGACATTAAATTTCCAAAGAGTTTAGCTTTTTTACGTGATAGTACTGTTAGTATTACTTTATCCATGGCAGTTATCTACATTATTGTAGCTATCTTTGCAGGGTCAGAATATATAGAAAAAGAAATCAGTAGTGGTACAAGTGGTCTAGTTTATGCTTTACAATTAGCAGGTCAATTTGCAGCAGGGGTATTTGTTATTTTAGCAGGTGTTCGCCTTATTTTGGGTGAAATTGTTCCAGCCTTTAAAGGTATTTCAGAGCGTCTTGTACCTAATTCAAAACCTGCTTTGGATTGTCCGATTGTTTATACTTATGCACCTAATGCAGTTCTAATTGGATTTATCTCTAGTTTTGTTGGTGGTTTAGTAAGTATGGCAATTATGATTGCTTCAGGAACAGTTGTTATCTTACCAGGCGTTGTGCCTCATTTCTTCTGTGGAGCGACCGCAGGTGTCATTGGGAATGCATCTGGTGGTGTTCGAGGAGCCACTATTGGAGCATTTTTACAAGGCATTTTAATCAGTTTTCTTCCAGTCTTTTTAATGCCAGTTTTGGGAGGACTTGGTTTCCAAGGATCAACTTTCTCAGATGCAGATTTTGGTCTATCAGGAATTATTTTAGGAATGTTGAATCAATTTGGCTCACAAGCAGGTATTGTTATTGGCCTTGTTCTTATTCTAGCAGTTATGTTTGGAGTATCCTTTATTAAAAAGCCATCTGCAAAGGAGGAATAAGGGATGATTTTAAGTGAAAATAGAGAAGATGAGTTAAGAAAATTTGCAACAAAAATCCGATTAAATACTCTTAGAACATTGAATCATCTTGGATTCGGCCATTATGGAGGGAGTCTGTCTATAGTAGAAGTTTTAGCAGTGCTTTATGGTGAAATAATGCCGATGACTCCAGAAATATTTGCGTCACGAGATAGAGATTATTTTGTTTTATCCAAGGGACATGCTGGACCAGCTTTGTACAGCACACTCTATTTGAATGGTTTCTTTGACAAAGAATTCTTACATTCTTTAAATACAAATGGAACCAAATTACCGTCTCATCCTGATAGAAATCTAACGCCGGGCATAGATATGACAACTGGCTCTTTAGGACAGGGAATTAGTGTTGCAACCGGACTTGCATATGGTCAGAGAATAAGAAAAAGTCCCTTTTATACCTATGCTATTGTTGGAGATGGTGAGTTAAATGAGGGACAATGTTGGGAGGCTATACAGTTTGCTTCTCATCAACAGTTATCTAATTTAATTGTATTTGTAGACGATAACAAAAAACAATTAGATGGTTTTACAAAGGATATTTGTAATCCAGGTGATTTTGTAGAAAAATTCTCAGCATTTGGGTTTGAATCCATTAGGGTCAATGGTTCAGATATTAGAGAAATTTATGAAGGGATTATCCAATTAAAACAGTCAAATAATTCATCCCCTAAGTGTATTGTATTAGACACTATTAAAGGTCAAGGAGTTCGAGAGCTGGAAGAAATGAAATCCAATCATCATCTTCGCCCTACTGTAGAGGAGAGACAAATGTTAACTTCAGTTGTAGAAAGATTAAGTCAGGAATTGGAGGAAACAGAATGATGAGAAGTACGAAAGAATTACGACATGTGTATAGAGATTTCCTTCTAGAAGCTAACCAAAGTTATTCTGATATAGTAGTTTTAGAAGCAGACTTGTCAAGTTCGATGGCTACTAATAATCTTGAAAAGGACTTTGGAGACCGTTATGTGAATGTTGGGATCATGGAAGCAGAAATGGTCGGGCTTGCAGCAGGTTTATCTATTCAGGGGTTTAGACCTTATCTTCATACATTTGGCCCTTTTGCTTCACGAAGAGTATTTGATCAATTATTTATTTCTCTTGGGTACGCACAATTGGATGCCACTGTGATTGGCTCAGATGCAGGAGTAACGGCAGAGATGAATGGTGGAACACATATGCCATTTGAAGAAATTGGATTGTTACGTTTAATTCCTAAATCAATCATTTTTGAAGCAACTGATGATATCCAATTTCGTGAAATCTTGAACCAGACATTAGAATTAAAAGGACTAAAATATATTCGAACAATTAGAAAAGCTCCAGAGGCTGTATATCAAGGTGGAGAAGATTTTTCTAAAGGCTACATTGAGTTAAGACACGGTGAAGATGTTGTAATAGTTGCTTCTGGCATAATGGTTGCTCCAAGTATTCGAGTTGCGGATGAACTGTCTAAATTAGGTTATTCAGTAGGTGTGATAGATTTATTTAGAATCAAACCGATACCAGAACAGATAAAAACAATGTTAAGCGGAAAAACTATATTTACTGTAGAAAACCACAATCAGATAGGTGGAATTGGCAGTGCTTTATGTGAATTATTCTCTGATGATGGAATAACAAAAATTCATCGGATGGGTGTTCAAGAAAGATTCGGTCAAGTAGGGAAAATGGATTATCTTCTTAATGAGTATGGTTTGAGTGAATCGAATATAAAAGAGAAAGTTTTAGCGTTTTATAATGCAAGATAGATGTTAAATACACTTATCTGAAAGAACTTTTGTAAAAATTACATTACGTTATTTAAAGTAAGCGGATTAAAAGCATATTCTGGTAATCAGAAAGTGCCCTGATCCGCTTTGTTGTTTTTAATTTAAAATGTTTATATGCGTATAGAATTTTCTGAAAATTCAAGAATTTTCTTCTGTTCATTGCTTTTAAAATGTGCTATAATAGTAAAAACTGAAATGGGAGGGAACAAATGACTGAATTAGATAAACGTCACCGCAGTAGCATTTATGATAGTATGGTTAAATCACCAAACCGTGCCATGCTTCGTGCGACTGGTATGACAGATAAGGACTTTGAAACACCGATTGTGGGAGTGATTTCGACTTGGGCGGAAAATACGCCATGTAACATTCACTTGCATGATTTTGGAAAATTGGCGAAAGAAGGTGTCAAATCCGCAGGTGCTTGGCCTGTACAGTTTGGGACTATTACTGTAGCGGACGGGATTGCCATGGGAACGCCTGGTATGCGTTTCTCTCTAACATCTCGTGATATCATCGCGGACTCCATTGAGGCTGCTATGGGTGGTCACAATGTGGATGCCTTTGTTGCTATCGGTGGCTGTGATAAGAACATGCCTGGTTCTATGATTGCCATTGCCAATATGGATATCCCAGCTATTTTCGCCTATGGTGGAACCATTGCACCGGGAAATCTTGATGGTAAAGACATTGACTTGGTTTCTGTCTTTGAGGGTATCGGAAAATGGAACCACGGTGACATGACAGCTGAGGACGTAAAACGTCTTGAATGTAATGCCTGCCCTGGCCCTGGTGGCTGTGGTGGTATGTACACAGCTAATACCATGGCGACTGCTATCGAAGTTTTGGGTATGAGTTTGCCAGGCTCTTCCTCTCACCCAGCTGAATCAGCTGATAAGAAAGAAGACATCGAAGCAGCAGGACGAGCTGTTGTTAAGATGCTGGAGCTTGGTCTCAAACCATCGGATATCTTGACTCGTGAAGCCTTTGAAGATGCCATCACTGTAACTATGGCTCTCGGTGGTTCTACAAATGCCACTCTTCACTTGCTTGCCATTGCCCATGCTGCCAATGTTGACTTGTCACTTGAGGACTTCAATACGATTCAAGAACGTGTGCCTCACTTGGCTGACTTGAAACCATCTGGTCAGTATGTCTTCCAAGACCTCTACGAAGTCGGTGGTGTGCCTGCGGTTATGAGATACCTCTTGGCAAATGGTTTCCTTCATGGAGATCGCATCACATGTACTGGTAAGACTGTTGCTGAGAACTTAGCTGACTTTGCAGACCTCACTCCAGGTCAAAAAGTCATCATGCCACTTGAAAATCCTAAACGTGCGGACGGTCCGCTTATCATCTTGAACGGGAACCTTGCCCCTGACGGTGCGGTTGCTAAGGTATCAGGTGTTAAAGTGCGTCGTCACGTTGGTCCAGCTAAGGTCTTTGACTCAGAAGAAGATGCGATTCAGGCCGTTCTGACAGATGAAATCGTTGATGGCGATGTAGTCGTTGTTCGTTTCGTTGGACCTAAAGGTGGTCCTGGTATGCCTGAGATGCTGTCACTTTCATCAATGATCGTTGGTAAAGGTCAAGGAGATAAGGTTGCCCTCTTGACGGATGGCCGTTTCTCTGGTGGGACTTATGGTCTGGTTGTTGGACATATCGCTCCTGAAGCTCAGGATGGTGGACCGATTGCCTACCTCCGTACAGGCGATATCGTTACGGTTGACCAAGATACCAAAGAAATTTCCATGGCCGTATCCGAAGAAGAACTTGAAAAACGCAAGGCAGAAACGACCTTGCCACCACTTTACAGCCGTGGTGTCCTCGGTAAATATGCTCACATCGTGTCATCTGCTTCACGCGGAGCCGTGACAGACTTCTGGAATATGGACAAGTCAGGTAAAAAATAAACTCAAAAAGCAAGCCAACTTCGGCTTGCTTATTTTTATATTCAAAAGTGATTTGCCTGCTTATACTCAATAAAAATCAAAGAGCAAACTAGAAAGCTAGGCGCAGGTTGCTCAAAACACTGCTTTGAGGTTGTAGATAGAACTGACGAAGTCAGTAACATATACCTACGACAAGCCGACGCTGACGTGGTTTGAAGAGATTTTTGAAGAGTATTAACGAGGTGGTAATCCAAGGGCAATACGGCCGTAGCGACTGATTCGTGTGATTTTCCAAGCAGGTGACCAGGTAACTTCAACCTTTACATCTTCAATACCCTCGATTTGTTTCAGACCTGCCACGATTTCGATAGGCAGGCTTTCGGCACAATCGCAGGCTGTGTCAGTGAAGGTCATGACAATCTTACAGAGGCCTGCTTCGTTCAGATTGATTTCATAAATCAGCCCTAGATTGTAAACATCCAATTCCACATCTGTATCAAAAACCTTCTCTAGTTTTTCGATAATTTGGTCTTGTAAGGCCAAAGCACGGTCATTGATTTTGATATCGTCTCTCATTACAGTCCCTCCACGTGATAAATATCCTCTATTTTCTCATAATTCTGACAATTTGGCAAGTTTTTGATGAATTTTCTGAAAAATATGATAAAATGAAGAAAATACGGAATCAGGGAGAAGTCTATGGAGCAGATTGGAAAAGTTTTTAGACAATTACGAGAGTCAAGAAATATCTCGCTGAGACAGGCAACTGGTGGACAATTTTCTCCGTCCATGTTGTCCCGATTTGAAACAGGTCAGAGTGAGCTTTCGGTGGAAAAGTTTCTATTTGCCTTGGGAAATATATCTGCCAGTGTGGAGGAAATCCTCTTTCTAGCTAGAGGTTTTCAGTATGATACTGATTCTGAGTTGAGAAAAGAAATCACAGATGTCTTGGATATAAAGAATATAGCACCTCTTGAAGACCTGTATCGCAAGGAATATCAAAAGCATGCCCATTCTCAAAACAAACAGAAACATATTCTAAATGCCATTATTATCAAGTCTTATATGAAGAGCATGGATGAAACAGTAGAGTTAACGGCAGAGGAAGGGAAAGTCCTTCATGACTACTTATTTTCTACCGAGATTTGGGGAATCTATGAACTCAATTTGTTTTCAGTCAGTTCGCCGTTCTTATCTGTTTCTCTCTTTACTAGATATGTACGAGAAATGGTCCGCAAATCTGATTTTCTAATGGAAATGTCTGGAAACCGAAACCTTTTTCACACCATGCTATTGAATGGTTTTTTAGCCAGTATTGAGTGTGAAGAATTTACCAATGCCTCTTATTTTAAACGTGTCATCAAAGAGCATTTCTACAAGGAAAATGAGACCTATTTCCGAATTGTCTATTTGTGGGCGGAAGGTCTCCTTGATAGCAAGCAAGGCAGAGTCAAGGAAGGTCAGAAAAAGATGGAAGATGCTGTCCATATTTTTGAGATGCTTGGTTGTAACAAATCCGCCGAATACTATCGAAAAACGACCGATTGTTGAATATCTGCAAACTAAGAAAATAATTTGAAATTTTAAGCGATAGAACTCTTGCCCTCTCTCAGGTTATCAAAGAAGTTCTATCGTTTTTTTGCTTATTTTATGTGTTGCATATATTCAAAAGTTTTCCCTTTCAATTTCTAAGTGATATACTGTAGTCATACTTCATATAGAACTTATACTCTTCGAAAATCAAATTCAAACCACGTCAGCTTCACCTTGCCGTACTCAAGTACAGCCTTCGGCTAGCTTCCTAGTTTGCTCTTTGATTTTCATTGAGTATTTGAACAAGAAGGGAGATTACCTATGAAACTATTGTTTAGAAATCAAGCTTATCGACTCTTGACTTTGTCACGCTTTTTCAATGCTTTTGGTGCTTCGATTTTCAACCTGGTATTTATCGTCTATGCATCGACCTTGCCACAAGCCTCTTTTGCTGTTGCTATGGCAAATATTATCATGATTCTTCCGACTCTCTTTACAGTTTTTGTAGGGATTCGGGCAGATTACACGAGGGATAAGGTCAAATGGATGACCTATAGTGGTTTGTTTCAGGCGGTTTTATTTTTTCTAGCAGCCCTAGTTGTTCAGCAAGCTAGTCTCTTTGCCTTTTCTAGCCTGTGTTTGATCAATGTCATCAGTGATGTGATTAGTGATTTTGCTGGTGGTTTGCGCATGCCTCTCGTCAAGGAAAAAGTAGCTGAAGAGGATCTGATGGAAGCTTATTCTTTTTCCCAGTTCATCACCTATATTTCAGCTATTGGTGGTCAAGCTTTTGGAGTCTGGCTCTTAGGTTTATCGGTCAATAATTTTTCTCTCGTTGCGGGAATCAATGCTTGCTTTTTCCTAGTATCAGCCGTGATTCTCTTTCTAGGAAGAAGCAAGTTAAGCCTGTCAATGTCATCTCCTGATGGTGAAAAACTAAAAAATGAGAAGCTTTCTATCAAAGAGCAGTTCCTAACGATTTATCGAAATTTACGTCTCGTTTTTCTTAAAGGTGGACAGAAAAACTTTGGCTTTATGCTCTTTGCTGTCTTGCTTATCAATGCCTTGGGTGGCGCTTTAGGAAGCATCTATAACATCTTCTTTTTGAGCCATTCTCTTTTGGACTTTTCTTACACAGAGGCATTATTTATCAGTCAATTCTGTGCTTTGTTAGCAATCATCATCAGTAGCCTTACGGGCAATGATTATTTTGGGAAGCAGTCCTTGCCTAGATTGATGATGTGGGTGACCGTAGGACTCAGTCTAATTGGTCTAGCTAATTTATTCAATCAAGTCGTACTTGGTTTACTATTTCTCTTTTCAACTCTGTATGTGTCTGGTAAAGTTCAACCAAAGATTAGTGCCATGCTCATGAAAAATCTAGCTCCAGATGTTCTAGCTCGTACCAGTAATTTTTTAGGTTTATTGTTTACCTTATCCATACCTGTGGGAACAGCTTGTTTTTCACTTATAGCTGTATGGAATATACAGTTGACTTGGATGCTATTTGTTGGTCTTTCCTTGCTAGCTATTCTTTTGACAGTTATTAATCTCAAAAATGATATCTAATACCCTTCGAAAATCTCTTCAAACCACGTCAACGTCGCCTTGCCGTAGATATATGTGACTGACTTCGTCAGTCTTATCTGCAACCTCAAAACGGTGTTTTGAGCTGACTTCGTCAGTTCTATCCACAACCTCAAAACATTGTTTTGAGCAACCTGCGGCTAGTTTCCTAGTTTGCTCTTTGATTTTCATTGAGTATAAATCCTAATTTTTTTCTTACTGTTTTAATCCCTCTATTTATGGTAAAATAAGACTATTAAGTTTAAAGAGGATTCCCTATGAAATTACAAAAACCAAAAGGAACGCAGGATATTTTACCTGCTGAATCTGCCAAGTGGCAGTACGTTGAGGGCTTTGCCCGTGAAATTTTCAATCGCTATAACTATGCAGAAGTGCGCACGCCTATTTTTGAGCACTACGAGGTCATCAGCCGCTCTGTCGGAGACACAACGGATATCGTAACCAAGGAAATGTACGATTTCTATGACAAGGGTGACCGCCATATTACCCTTCGCCCAGAAGGAACTGCGCCAGTTGTCCGTTCCTATGTGGAAAATAAACTCTTCGCTCCAGAAGTGCAAAAGCCAAGCAAATTCTACTACATGGGCCCTATGTTCCGCTATGAGCGTCCACAGGCAGGGCGTTTGCGCCAGTTCCACCAGATTGGGGTTGAGTGTTTTGGCTCTAGCAATCCAGCTACCGATGTGGAAACCATTGCTATGGCAGCACACTTCTTGAAAGAAATCGGTATCCAAGGTGTCAAATTACATCTTAATACGCTTGGAAATCCTGAGAGCCGTGCGGCTTATCGTCAAGCCTTGATTGACTATTTGACACCGCTCAAGGAGACCTTATCTAAGGATAGCCAGCGTCGCTTGGAGGAAAACCCTCTCCGTGTCTTGGACTCTAAGGAAAAAGAAGACAAGGTAGCAGTAGAGAATGCGCCTTCTATCTTGGACTTCCTTGATGAAGAAAGCCAAGCTCATTTTGATGCTGTGCGTCAGATGTTGGAGAATCTTGGAGTAGACTATATCATCGATACCAATATGGTGCGTGGCCTGGACTACTACAACCACACCATTTTCGAGTTCATTACTGAGATCGAGGGTAATGACCTGACAGTCTGTGCGGGTGGTCGTTACGATGGTTTGGTTTCTTACTTTGGAGGCCCTGAAACTGCTGGATTTGGTTTTGGACTTGGTGTAGAGCGCCTGCTTCTTATCCTTGAAAAGCAAGGTGTGATCCTCCCTATTGAAAACGCCCTAGATGTTTATATCGCAGTCTTGGGAGAAGGAGCAAATGTCAAGGCTTTGGAGTTGGTACAAGCACTTCGCCAACAAGGTTTCAAAGCAGAGCGTGATTACCTCAACCGTAAGCTCAAAGCTCAGTTCAAGTCAGCCGATGTCTTTGCTGCTAAGACCCTCATCACTCTAGGAGAGAGTGAAGTCGAAAGCGGACAAGTGACGGTCAAGAACAACCAAACCCGAGAAGAAGTGCAAGTGTCACTTGAGGCTATCAGCCAAAACTTCTCAGAAATCTTTGAAAAACTAGGATTTTAATGATAGATAAACTGGTCAGGAACTTACTCCTGACCTTTTTCTTTTGCAAAATGACAAAAATAATAAACTTTTTGACAAATATGATTGTCAAAAAGAAAAAGATGTGTTACAATAAATTCAAGTTAAGAAATAGGAAGCAGAAAGGAGCTATGATGTGGGTAGTAGTATTTATACTATTTATGATTTTCTTTTATTCTAATAATTCTAAAAAAATCAAGAAACTAGAGAATAAAATCAAAAAGCTTGAGCGAAAAGAGAAAGGAAATATAGAAATGTCAAGATTATTGCAAGAAATGATTGGAAAGAAACCAATTATAACGGGAGTGTATATTGGGCCAGATAACTGGGAAGTTGTGGATGTTGACGAGGAATGGGTCAAACTACGTAGCGTTGATAAAAAGGGGAAAGAAAAATTCAAGTTGCAACGCATTGAGGATATCCAGACAGTTGAATTTGACGGAGAGTAGGTGTGTAACATGCAACTAAAAAATCGTCTAAAAGAGCTTAGAGCTCGCGATGGTCTCAATCAAACCGAACTAGCTAAGCTAGCAGAGGTTTCCAGACAGACTATCAGCCTATTAGAACGGGACGAATACACCCCGTCCGTTGTGATTGCCTTGAAAATATCTCAAATTTTCAACGAAACAGTCGAATCGGTATTTCGCTTGGAGGAGGATGAGTGATGAACATGTATAGAGTGGTTTATTATATGAGTGTTCTTGCCCTTATTGTGAATGCCTTGGCTATGATTGGAACATTACTGGGTTGGTTCTATTTTGTTGAAAGTAAGTATTTGTTTTGGATTAATTTAGTCCTCTTGTCCATTTTCAATCGGTTGAAGGAAAAGGAGAAAAATAATGAACAAGTATAAAGTGGTTTATTATGTAGTTGTCGCAGCTCTATTAGTCAGCGTATTTCTATTGATTGGAATAGACTTAGGCTGGTTTAGTCCCTATCAGAGTGACCAATTTATTTGGGCCTATTTTGCTCTTATCCCAGTCGTTGACTGGATTGAAAAGAAAGCAAATAATTTAGCAAGTGAAAAAGGAGAATGAATATGAAAAAGAATAAGAAAGGTGTCTTGTTATTTTTAATGTCTGTTGTCTTTGGAGGCTTCTTGGGCATGTTTGTAGGGATGTTTAAGGCACGTGCCGAATCCTACGAAGTTATTTTAGATGTAAAAGTCTTGATACCTTGGATATCAGCTATTTGTTTAGTATTAGGTTTCATTAGCATTCTTTTGACTTTCAATTTCTTAAAGAAAAGCAGAAAATTTCATTCCTTGTATCAAGAGGAAATGGATGATGATCTGAATGAAAGCTATTATGTGCAAATGTATCGGAATCTTGAGTTTGGAAGTATTGCTTTTAATAGTGCAAGTGTAGTGATTTTATTGGCTCTCTTCATTTCAGCAAGTGAAGTGGTTATACTAAATAGAAGCAATCTAACCTTATCTCTTTCTTTTTTGGGATTAGTGTTGACTTTTAATGCTCAAAAATATTTTTATAAAACCATTGAGATTGTTCGCCAGTTTGATATGGTATTTTTCTCTATGCCAAAGGATATCTTAGGTTATGTCAATTCTTGCGATGAAGGGGAGCGCCAGGCTAATTTGGAACAGAGTTTTCGGATTTTATTCCAATTACATCAGTATGTCTTGCCAGCTTTGTACTTTCTGATTGCTCTCTTTTCTTTACTGACAGGAGAGATTCAGTTACTAGCCTTCTTGTTTGTCGGAGCTATCCATATTTATATCAATGTGATGCAGTTACCTATGGTAAAACGCTATTTCAAATAAAGGAGTTTCTATGATTCGTGTTGAAAATGTAAGTAAAAGTTTTGGGAGCAAAAAAGCTCTTCATCAGATTTCTTTTGAGATTAAGGAAGGTGAAATCTTTGGTTTTCTTGGCCCTTCTGGCTCAGGTAAAACAACCATGATCAATGTCTTAACAGGTCAGTTGGCTGCAGATCAAGGTAAAACAGTTTTGTTAGGCAAGAATTCTCAAGATTTAACCTCAAATGATTTGGAACAAATTGGTATTGTTAGTGATGGCAGTGGTTTTTATGAAAAGATGAGTCTTTACAAAAATCTGCTCATCTATGCTAAGTTATATGGTCTCAAGTCAGATAGAGTAGTTCAGGTGCTCCAACAGGTTGGATTGGCAGATGCTAAAGATATTATCGCAGAAAAGTTATCTACTGGAATGAAACAACGAATGTTCTTGGCTCGTGCCCTTCTTAATGCTCCTAAGATTCTCTTTCTAGATGAGCCAACCAGTGGCTTAGACCCTACAACATCTAAGATGATTCATACTCTACTTCAAGAATTAAAGCAGGCGGGGACAACTATCTTTCTTACAACGCATGATATGAATGAAGCAACTCTGCTTTGTGATCGCTTATCTCTTTTGAATAAGGGGAACTTAATAGAGTATGGAAGTCCGCAAGATATCATCCAGAAGTACCATGTGGATAAGAAAGTATGTGTGGTTTATAATGATGGACGAGAACAGATAGTTCCATTTGAAGAATTACCACATTTAGATACGACAGATTTGATGGTGGTTCACTCTTGTGAGCCAACTTTAGAAGAAATCTTTATCAGATTGACAGGAGAAAAGTTAGATGTTTAGAAAATTAAATGCCCTACTATGGTTAAGATTACAAGTCCTTATTAGCAATTCATCTTTGTTGGCGACTCTATTGTTGCCTTTTGGACTGACTGTTTTATATAATGAATTTTTAAATAATAATGGACAATTGAGCCTATTTTTTCTATCTGCTAGCTTGACGATGGTCTTGAGCATGGGAAGTGGTTATATGGTATCGATTATGATGGCAGAAGATAAGGAAAAACGAAATCTTAAATCACTCCTCCTAAGTGGTGTGACAGCAACAGAATATACTTTCAGTATGCTCGTTCTCCCTATTCTGATAATGTTACTTGCTATGATTGTGCTTCCCATCTATCTTAAAGTAGATCTATCAGGTTATTTATTTGCCTACGTTATCTATTTGCTCCTAGCAACTATTAGTATTATTTTTCTCAACCTTCTAATCGGTGCGGTATCAGATACTCAGTCTAAAGCGCAAGTCTATAGTATCTTCCCTATGTTAATTGTCTCTTTTTTACCTATGATTGCTTCTCAAAATGATACGGTTCAAAAAGTGTTGGATTACTCGTTCGTTGGTCCTATTGTAAATCTTTTAAATAAAAAAGGTGGAGAAATATCTTTTTCTAACATCGGTATGTTACTTGCCTGGGTACTTGTGTTAGGGATAGCAAACCTCTTTGTATTGAAAAACAGCTATAAAGCAAGATAGGAGAACTTTATGAAATTACTTAAAAACCTTGGCTGGTTTCTTCTAGCCATTCTATCCTTTTTATTCATCTATGGCTTCATTCAGGTGCTCGCGACTACGTCGCTTGCCTTAGGCGCTTCACCCTATGCTGTGACCTTGCTCTATGTGGCCTTGGCTGGAGTTTATGTGTACGGCATTTACAAATGGTATCAGAAAGGTCCTGTTCGTATTGAGAAGAGTGGCTTCAACCGATTTATTTGGCTTCCTGCCTTGGTTTGGTTCTTATCTCTGGTTGTCCAGTTTTTCTTGCCAAATGATCCTTCAGTAAATCAGCAAATAGCGATAGACTTGACCTTGTCTCAACCACTTTTCTCATTCTTTGCGGTCGTTATTTTTGCTCCTCTGACGGAAGAACTTATCTTTAGAGGGATGTTAGCGCGCTATCTATTTCCTAAGCAGGACAATAGTAAACAAACTCTGATTTTTCTTCTGGTATCCAGTGTTCTGTTTACCTTGATTCATTTCCCAGGTGATGTGCAACAATTTTTTGTCTATTTTAGCCTTGGTTTTAGTTTGGGCTTGGCTTATATTAGCAGAAAAGGTCTGGTCTACAGTATTTCTCTCCACGCTTTGAATAATTTAGTCGGCTTTTTGATGATTCTCATGCTATAATAGAGTCAGGAGGTCACATGAAACGAGTAATTTTATTAGCAGTGATTCAAGCAGTTGTTCTATTTTTCATCATTGGGGGATTAGCTTATGCCTTCAAAGGTGATTTCTTCTATAGCCATCTCGCAGTGGTCTTTGCCCCTATTGCCGGTATCTGGCGTTTTGGGACAGCCTACACAACGGAAATCGTCCTGCCTCGAAAGGCAGCCGAAATCGCTGAAAAGCGTAAAGCAGGCAAAAATTCAAAATAAAAGAGTCCGGTGAAGTTCATCGGATTTTTTATTGGCGCTAATTTTTAGGGTCGTCACTGGATTTTTAAAGACTGGCAAACTTTTCTGCTGATTTTCATGAAGAGCCTGCGCTTTTATGGTAAAATAGTAACAGAATAAAAGAGGAGAGAAACAATGAAACGTAGTATGTATGCTGGTCGTGTTCGTGAGGAACACATCGGACAAGAAATTACCTTGAAAGGATGGGTTGGCCGTCGTCGTGACCTTGGTGGTTTGATCTTTATCGACCTTCGCGACCGTGAAGGAATTATGCAGTTGGTTATCAACCCTGAAAAAGTATCTGCAGAGGTCATGGCAACAGCTGAAAGCCTTCGTAGCGAGTTTGTTATCGAGGTGACTGGAGATGTCGTTGCGCGTGAGCAAGCCAATGATAAGTTGCCAACTGGTGCAGTTGAGTTAAACGTGACAGCTCTGACAGTGCTTAATACAGCTAAGACAACCCCATTTGAGATTAAGGATGGCATTGAGGCCAATGACGATACACGTTTGCGTTACCGTTACCTTGACCTTCGTCGTCCAGAAATGTTGGAAAATCTTAAACTTCGTGCTAAGGTGACTCACTCTATCCGTAATTACTTGGACGAGTTGGAGTTTATCGACGTGGAGACACCATTCCTTTCTAAGTCAACACCAGAAGGGGCGCGTGACTATTTGGTGCCATCTCGTGTTAATAAAGGGCATTTTTACGCCCTTCCTCAAAGTCCACAAATCACGAAACAGCTTTTGATGAATGCTGGATTTGACCGTTATTACCAAATCGTTAAATGCTTCCGTGACGAGGACTTGCGTGGAGACCGCCAGCCTGAGTTCACTCAGGTCGACTTGGAAACGTCTTTCCTTACGGAGCAAGAAATCCAAGATATCACAGAAGGATTGATTGCGCGCGTGATGAAGGAAACAAAAGGCATCGAAGTGACGCTCCCATTCCCTCGTATGAAATACGATGACGCGATGGCTCTTTACGGTTCTGATAAACCTGATACGCGTTTTGACATGTTGCTTCAGGACTTGACAGAAGTGGTCAAAGGTGTGGACTTCAAAGTCTTTTCAGAAGCCCCTGCCGTTAAAGCCATTGTGGTCAAAGGCGCTGCGGACAACTATTCACGTAAAGACATTGACAAGATGACGGAAGTAGCCAAACAGTACGGTGCCAAAGGTCTTGCTTGGGTCAAGGTTGTTGATGGAGAATTAAACGGACCAGTTGCCAAGTTCTTGACAGGCATCCAAGCAGAATTGACAGCAGCACTTGCTCTTGAAGATAAGGACTTGGTTCTCTTTGTGGCAGATACGCTTGAGGTAGCCAATGCAACGCTTGGTGCCCTTCGTGGACGTATTGCTAAAGAGCTTGGCTTGATTGATAACGATAAATTCAACTTCCTTTGGGTAGTTGACTGGCCAATGTTTGAATGGTCTGAAGAAGAAGGCCGTTACATGAGCGCCCACCATCCGTTTACCCTTCCACAGGAAGAGACAGCTCACGAACTAGAAGGTGATTTGGCTAAAGTTCGTGCCATTGCTTACGATATCGTCTTGAACGGTTATGAGCTTGGTGGTGGTAGCCTCCGTATCAACCAAAAAGATCTTCAAGAACGCATGTTCAAGGCTCTTGGTTTCTCAACTGAAGAAGCAAATGACCAGTTTGGTTTCCTTCTTGAAGCCATGGACTATGGTTTCCCACCACACGGTGGTTTGGCTATCGGTCTTGACCGTTTTGTTATGTTGCTTGCAGGAGAAGAAAATATCCGTGAAGTTATTGCCTTTCCTAAGAACAACAAGGCAACTGACCCAATGACACAAGCTCCATCAACAGTCGCTCTCAAACAACTAGAGGAACTCAGCTTACAAGTAGAAGAAGATGAAACAAGCAAAACGAATTAAGCGGTGGCGCTATTATCTGCGCCGCTTTGCTTATCAGATAAAAATTTTACGTGTCCTACAAAGCATCTCTCGTGAAAAATATGATGAGAAGATTTCGGCCTCTCTGGTCTATGGTTTTCTATCAGCAGTAGCGGTTAATTTCTTTTTCCAACCAGGGCATGTGTATTCGAGTGGTGCAACAGGTTTGGCACAGATAATCTCTGCCTTGAGTAATCACTGGTTTGGGTTTCATATTCCGATTTCGCTGACCTTCTACGCCATTAATTTTCCTTTGATGGTCTTGGCCTGGTATCAGATTGGCCATAAGTTCACTATTTTTACCTTTATCACGGTATCCATGAGTTCCTTCTTTATCCAGTTTGTCCCTGTGGCAACCTTGACGGAGGATCCTATTATCAATGCCCTTTTTGGGGGTGTTGTCATGGGCTTGGGGATTGGTTTTGCTCTTCGAAACAATATCTCCAGTGGTGGAACAGATATCGTCAGTCTGACCATTCGTAAGAAAACAGGTAAGAATGTCGGCAGTATTTCTTTCTTGGTAAATGGGACCATCATGTTGATAGCTGGTTTAACCTTTGGTTGGAAATACGCTCTCTACTCTATGATTACCATCTTTGTCTCTAGCCGTGTGACAGACGCTGTTTTTACTAAGCAAAAACGCATGCAGGCCATGATTGTGACCAATCATCCAGACAAGGTAATTGAAAAAATCCATAAAAAATTGCACCGCGGAGCAACAATGATTCACGATGCAGAAGGAACCTATAATCACGAGAGAAAGGCAGTTTTAATCACTGTCATTACACGTGCAGAGTTTAATGAATTTAAACAGATTATGAAACAGGTGGATCCAAGCGCCTTTGTCTCTGTATCTGAGAATGTCCATATTTTGGGACGGTTCGTTGAAACCGAAAATTAGTGACCAAAAAAACCAGCGCGAGCTGGTTTTTATATTTCGATAATTTTGTGGGCGATCAATTGGCGGTAGCAAATTTGTTTATTGCTTTTAGCATCGTTGATAATCTGAAGAATGGTTTCAAATGATGTTCGACCAAGTTCTAGGCTATTAATATCTATATAGGCTGCCAAGTTGAGCTTGGGATTGACTGAGTCGAAGCTGAGAACAGGGACATCCAGTTGGTGTTTTGCGATGTAATCACAGACCCCTTCGGCTAGGAGGCTATCAGTTGTGATAATAGCATCAATCATAGGATCGTGTTTAAACAAACGCTTACTGAATTGATACCCTTTTTCTTCTAGAAATTCGTTCGCAAAATAGGTCAAGTTACTATCAATAGGCAGTTGGTACTGTTTGAGTGCTGACTCATAGCCTGTTAGACGGTCTTGTGTTACGAAGAGTCTCTTAGTCCCTCCAATAAAGGCAATTCGTTTGCAGCCTTTTTTGATGAAATATTCAGTCGCATCAAAGCCAGCTTGAACATTGTCATTATCGACAAGTGGAATGAAGGGGGACAGAGATTTTCCGAGGATGAGGAAGGGGAACTGCTCATCAGCCACCAGTTTTACTAAAGGATCTTCCTCTTCGGCATAAAGGAAAATTAAACCGTCTACACGTTTACCATAGACCATTTGTGAGATGGCAGTAAGACGCTCCTTCTCATCTTTCCCTGTTGCTATCTGAATGGCATAGTGGTTTTCAGATGCGACTTGAGAGATGCCACGTAGGACTGATGGAAAGAAAGGATTTTGATAGAAGGCATCTGAGTCATCAGGAAGAACTAAGCCGATAACTTGCGTATAACTGCTTACCAAACTGCGAGCATTGAGGTTGGGGTGGTAATTGAGTTCCTTCATAGCCTTGCGAACGCGTTTTTTTGTTTCGTCGCTAATGGTTGATTTGTTTTGAATAACACGGGTTACGGTTGAAGGCGAAACACCAGCAGCCTTGGCCACGTCTTTAATCGTAACGGGCATAAAAATCTCCTATTTATGGTAATCTGGATCACGGAAATGCGTTTTATAAAAGATAGTGACCAGATAAAGGACAAAAAGAATGTTTTGTATAGTGATGAGGTTTGACATATTTTGGCCAAACAATCCCAAAATAAGCGTAATCAGAGTCGGCAATCCTAAACAGTTCAAGATAAAATGGTAGCACTCTTTAAAGGTTCTAAATGAAAAGAGGCGTGATTTCTTAGTGATATAAAGGAGAAGACTAGCTCCTAGAGAGACGATAAAGAAATTCAAACCAAAGAGGAAGCTAGCACCGAGAACTAGGAAGAGACTGATATAGACACGATTTTGTTGGTACCAGTCTTTAGAAATCGCTTGGGTCAAGCTGTCTTTGTTTTTGAAACTTTCAGTTTGAATCGCTCGGTAAGAGATACGAGTCAGTTCCTTACTTTCCTTGCTGATGACGAGCTCATTCGTATCGAAATGCAGTTGCAAGTCCTTAGGTAACTCCTTACTTTGACTTGGACCGATTAAAAGAGAAGGGGCTTGACTAGCTGTTCCTGTATAAGTTAATTTACCATCAACAATTGTAGCATGTTCAGAGAGATCCTGTACAACCTCATCTGTCAGAGGTTCATAGACATTATCGATAAAGGTTTCTAGCGGATAAGTCTCCTGTGAGCTGTTTTGAATGGCAATGGGTACCATAGACAAGCTGATAAGGAAGATACTGGTAAAGAGTAGTTGAAACCAGTTGAGCCCGAAACGTTTGGATAGGGGCTTACGAAATCCCCAAATACTTGAAAAATAAGAAAATGGATATGGAAGCATAGGTATCTTTCTAAAAGGTGTTTTCTATATGAGTATTATTATATAGAGAAATGCGCTTTATTTCAAGTCTAGGAGAAAAATTGCTTGTTACAAGGATGTTATTTACAGTAACAATCGCTAATACTCAATGAAAATCAAAGAGCAAACTAGGAAGCTAGCCGCAGGTTGCTCAAAGCATTGCTTTGAGGTTGTGGATAGAACTGACGAAGTCAGCTCAAAACACTGTTTTGAGGTTGCAGATGGAAGCTGACGTGGTTTGAAGAGGTTTTCGAAGAGTATAAAATGAAAAAGGGTGGCGGGGATATATTATCCCTTGTCGCCACCACTTGTAAGTCCTGAAACAAAGTTCTTTTGTAGGAAGAAGAAGAGAATACAGATTGGAAGGGCAATGAGGATAGCACCTGCTGAGAAGTAGGCAATCTTCAAGTTTTTCACATTGCTAACGAAGGTTTGGAGACCTACGGCAACAGTAAAGTATTCTTTCTCACGAAGCAAGAAACTAGAGAGGATATAGTCTCCAAAAGGTCCCATGAAGGCCCAGAGAGCTTGTACGGCAACCATTGGGCGAACAAGTGGAAGAACAATTTGCCAGAAGCGGCGGAAGTGTCCTGCACCGTCTAGTTTTGCAGATTCGTCTAGAGACATTGGCACTGTATCGAAGTAGCCCTTCATGAGCCAAGCATTCATCGGGATACCACCACCAACGTAGAGGAAGATGAGGAACCAGCTGTGGTTAAGGGCGTTCAACATAAGTGCCATAACGAAGAAGGCTGTCAAAGCGGCCATGGTTGGCACCATTTGGATAATCAAGAAGAAGACCAAACTTTGTTTACGAGCCAAGAAGTTGTAACGGCTGTAAGCATAACCAGCAAGTACGATAATACTTGTTTGAACAACCATGGTAATCAAGGCGATAATCAAAGTGTTGAGGTACCAAGTACCGTACAAGGTTTCAGTGAAGAGGCCTTTAAAGTTATCAAAATTGAGGTCGATATTAGTATCTAGTTTAAAGGCTGAGACGTTACCTGCTTTAAAGGCTGACATGATGGTAATCAAAAGTGGATAGATAATCACGATTGATAGGCCAATTAAGTAGAGGTAAGTAAGGGTTTGAGTCAGTCTACGTTTGAGTTTAATTGAGTTATTCATCTTAGACGTCCTCCATATCAAATGCGTGTAGTTTCTTGAATGCGATCATAGAGATTGAGATGACAATGATAGAGATAATCAAGGTAACAGCTGCCGCCATTGAGTATTGAGGAGATGTACCTGTTGTCAAACGGTAGATCCATGAGATCAAGATATCGGTTGAACCAGCTCCACCTCCGACACTACCAGGTCCTCCACCATTGAAGAGGTACATGATAGAGAAGTTGTTAAAGTTGAAGGTGTATTGGCTGATCAAAGTAGGTGCCGCAACGGCCAAGATCATTGGGAAAGTGATGTTGCGGAATTTTTGCCAAGCATTGGCACCGTCAATATAAGCTGCTTCGTAAAGGTCGTTAGGGATAGATTGTAAGATACCTAAAGTCAAAACGTAGATGTATGGGAATCCAAGCCAACCTTGCATCATAATCAAGGCAATTTTTGTCCAAGTTGGATCTGTTTTCCAAGGAATAAGAGCACCATCAAGGAAAGGAAGGAATTTAGCAAAGATTGGCAAGACTTGAGTGTTGATAGCACCGACACTATCATTAAACATATTTGAGAATGTCAAGATAGTGATGAAGGCTGGGACAGCCCAAGGAAGAAGGAAAATAACACCAAAGATACGTTTTCCTTTGATAAATGGTTGGTTAGCAATGATAGCTGTGAAGATACCGATGACGATTTGTAAAGTTGAGGCAGCCAAAGCCCAGATGATAGTCCAAGAAAGAACGGAACCGAAGGCAGAACGGAAGGTACTCAAACTCCAGATGTTCGTAAAGTTCGTCAAACCAACCCAGTCCAACAATTTGTTTGGTGGCAAGTGTTGGAAGTCGTAGTTGGTAAAGGCGATCATCAAGGTTACGATAACTGGGAAGATAATCGAAAAAGTCATGGCAACATAAGATGGAATGATCAAGAGGTAAGGGAAGCCATTTTCATAGATTCCTTTGACCATTTCTTTAAAGGTAAGTGCTACTGGTATGCCATTGTTAATGTGTTTGGCAGTTGTATGTGCATCTTTGATATTTGCGAAATAAAAGAGTACATAAACAACTACAAAGATTAAATGGAAGGCACCGCGAATCAACATAAAGAGGGAATTGTCACGACCTGGTTTGTCACCAAGAGTGATGAGATTGCTCAATTCAGGGGCTGCAAGTGCTAGGAAGTAGAGGACAAATACAAGGGTTACACCAAGGAAGATAAAACCTTTGGCTTTTTGTTTATTGTAAATCTGTCCTAACCCAGGAATGATAGACAGCAGGGCTGCTTTACTAGGTTGTTGCTTTTCCATAATAACTCCTTTCATAGGATACTGGTTTCTAGATAAAACCTAAACTATTTGTGTTTTCGTTGATAAATTCAAAGGGGGATTTGATTTCCACCCCCCTTGAACAAATTTCTTATTCACCAAATTTTTGTTTGATTGTTTCTTTGATCAATGTTACAGCATCGTTAGCTGCTGTTTTAGCATCTTTCTTGCCACTTACAGCATCAAAGAGCATATTTTTCGCTGGATCCCAAACTGCAGACATTTGAGAGATGTTTGGCATTGGTTGAGCGTTCTTGAACTGTTTGATAACAGCAGTTGTCAACTCATCGTTTTTACCTTCAGCGTATGAACGAGCCTCAGTGTTAGCTGGGATTTCGTTAGTCTTATCGTATAATACTTTTTGTTGTTCAGTTGAAACAAGGAAGTCTACAAATTTTTGAGAAGCTTCAAGGTTCTTAGTGGCTTGAGGGATGACCCAAGCTTTACCACCACCAAATGCAGCATATTCTTTTCCGTTTGGAAGAGTTGGGATAGTCGCAACACCGTAGTTTACTTTAGCATCTTTGAAGGCTTGAGCTTTCCAAGGTCCGTCGATGATAGCGGCTGTTTTACCTTCTTGGAAATGAGTTTGGATTAAGTTACCAGCACCTTCAGTATCTTGCATACCTTTAGGCCATTTTTCATACCAAGATTTAGCGTACTCTATACCTTTGATAGCGCCGTCGTTGGCAAGACCGATGTCTTTAGCGTCTTTACCGTTTTGACCGAATACGTAAGCGCCGTTACCAGCAAGAAGTCCGTATGCATAGTAGAAGTTTGTCCAGTCAGCTAGGAAAGCAGAAGTTTTTCCATCTTCTCCAGCGAAGGCATATTTGCTATCTTTAGCAAGGTTTTCTAAGTCAGCAAAAGTTTTTGGAGCTTCTTTTATCAAGTCTTTGTTGTAGTACATAACAAGTGACTCGATAACGGCAGGAGCACCGTAAACTTTACCATTAGCAGCTGTTACAAGAGATTTAGTTGTGTCGTCTGTTTTAGCACCATCGCTCAATTTCACTTCTGAAAGTTGTCCGTCAGAACCAAGGCTACCTACACGGTCGTATGGAGCCATCATAATATCAGGGACATTACCAGATTGGTTGTCAAGAGAAAGTTTATCAAGACCTCCTAGAGCATCACCAGTTTTAAGAGTGATTTTTACTCCAGCTTCTTTTTCATAAGCTTTAGCAACCTCTTCAATATAGCTCTTATATCCCTCGTCTACATATACAGTGAGTTCTTTTGCTTCAGATGAACCAGAATCAGCAGGCTTATCAGCAGTTTTGCTTCCGCAAGCCACCAAAAGCAAGCTAGCAAGTGTAACAGTTCCAAGCACAGCAGTGCTCTTCATGAATTTAGATGACATAGTGTATTCCTCCTAAAGAATAACAAATTTTATAATGAGGAAACGCAAACGTTTTCCTTTATGGGACTAGTATAGCACAAATAGAAAACGGTTGCAAGTGTTTTTTGTAAAAATTTTAAAAAAATTTCACGGAAATGGTAAGCGTTTTATTTGTTTATAATAGAAGAAAAGTCAGAAAATATATTTTCACGATTTTACTGAAATTATTTAGGGAAACGATTGCCTAAATTTGAACAAAAAATAAATTGCTCTAGACCAAAAGTAGACTAACTTGCCCCTTCTATTTGTAGTTGAAGAAGATTTTGTAAATAGAAAAGAAAAAATGTATATGTATACATAAATAAGGACAAGTTTTTTTAAAAAATAATCAAAAAGTTTTTTTAAAACCGCTTGCAATTCTTCCGAAAATGAAGTATACTTATATTAACGCAAACGTTTGCGCCCAAAAATGAAAATTTAAACTACAAATACACGAGGTGTTGTTTATGAAAAAACGTCAAAGTGGTGTGTTGATGCACATCTCTTCTCTTCCAGGAGCCTACGGAATCGGATCATTTGGTCAAAGTGCTTACGACTTCGTTGATTTCTTGGTTCGTACAAAACAACGTTACTGGCAAATCCTTCCATTAGGAACAACTAGTTACGGAGATTCTCCTTACCAATCTTTCTCAGCCTTCGCAGGGAACACTCATTTTATCGATTTAGATATCTTGGTTGAGCAAGGCTTGTTGCAAGCAAGTGACCTTGAAGGAGTTGACTTTGGTAGCGATGCGTCTGAAGTTGACTATGCTAAGATTTACTATGCACGTCGTCCTCTTTTAGAAAAAGCGGTGAAACGTTTCTTTGAAGTCGGAGATGTTAAAGATTTTGAGAAATTTGCTCAAGACAACCAATCATGGCTTGAACTCTTTGCTGAGTATATGGCTATCAAAGAGCATTTTGAAAATCTTGCTTGGACTGAATGGCCAGATGCTGATGCTCGTGCTCGTAAAGCTTCAGCGCTTGAAAGCTACCGTGAGCAATTGGCAGACAAGTTGGTTTACCACCGTGTGACTCAATACTTCTTCTTCCAACAATGGTTGAAATTGAAAGCTTACGCTAACGACAACCACATCGAAATCGTTGGAGACATGCCAATCTATGTAGCGGAAGATTCAAGCGATATGTGGGCAAATCCACATCTCTTTAAGACAGATGTCAATGGTAAGGCTACTTGTATCGCAGGATGCCCACCCGATGAGTTTTCTGCAACTGGTCAGCTTTGGGGTAACCCAATCTATGACTGGGAAGCAATGGACAAAGATGGTTACAAATGGTGGATTGAACGCTTGCGTGAAAGCTTCAAAATCTACGATATCGTTCGTATCGACCACTTCCGTGGTTTCGAATCTTACTGGGAAATCCCTGCTGGTTCCGATACAGCAGCACCTGGTGAGTGGGTCAAAGGTCCGGGCTACAAGCTTTTTGCAGCCGTTAAGGAAGAACTTGGTGAGCTAAACATCATCGCTGAAGACCTTGGTTTCATGACAGATGAAGTTATCGAGTTGCGTGAACGTACTGGCTTCCCAGGAATGAAGATTCTTCAATTTGCTTTCAACCCAGAAGATGAAAGTATCGATAGCCCACACTTGGCACCTGCTAACTCAGTTATGTACACAGGAACACACGATAACAACACGGTCCTTGGTTGGTACCGTAACGAGATCGATGATGCGACTCGTGAGTACATGGCTCGCTATACTAACCGTAAAGAATACGAAACAGTGCCACACGCTATGCTTCGTACAGTCTTTTCATCAGTTAGCTTCATGGCAATTGCAACTATGCAAGATTTGCTAGAATTGGATGAGACAGCTCGTATGAACTTCCCATCTACCCTCGGTGGAAACTGGTCTTGGCGTATGACTGAAGATCAATTGACACCAGCTGTCGAGGAAGGTTTGCTTGACTTGACAACAATCTATCGACGAATTAATGAAAATTTGGTAGAATTAAAGAAATAATACAATATCAGGAGACACCTTAAACATGTTATCACTACAAGAATTTGTACAAAATCGTTACAATAAAACCATTGCAGAATGTAGCAATGAAGAGCTTTACCTTGCTCTTCTTAACTACAGCAAGCTTGCAAGCAGCCAAAAACCAGTCAACACTGGTAAAAAGAAAGTTTACTATATCTCAGCTGAGTTCTTGATTGGTAAACTCTTGTCAAACAACTTGATCAACCTTGGTCTTTACGACGATGTCAAAAAAGAACTTGCTGCTGCAGGTAAAGACTTGATCGAAGTTGAAGAAGTTGAATTGGAACCATCTCTTGGTAATGGTGGTTTGGGACGTTTGGCTGCCTGCTTTATCGACTCAATTGCTACTCTTGGTTTGAACGGTGACGGTGTTGGTCTTAACTACCACTTTGGTCTTTTCCAACAAGTTCTTAAAAACAACCAACAAGAAACAATTCCAAATGCATGGTTGACAGAGCAAAACTGGTTGGTTCGCTCAAGCCGTAGCTACCAAGTACCATTTGCAGACTTTACTTTGACATCAACTCTTTACGATATTGATGTTACTGGTTATGAAACAGCAACTAAAAACCGCTTGCGTTTGTTTGACTTGGATTCAGTTGATTCTTCTATTATTAAAGATGGTATCAACTTTGACAAGACAGATATCGCTCGCAACTTGACTCTTTTCCTTTACCCAGATGATAGTGACCGTCAAGGTGAATTGCTCCGTATCTTCCAACAATACTTCATGGTTTCAAACGGTGCGCAATTGATCATCGACGAAGCAATCGAAAAAGGAAGCAACTTGCATGACCTTGCTGACTACGCAGTTGTACAAATCAACGATACTCACCCATCAATGGTTATCCCTGAATTGATCCGTCTTTTGACTGCACGTGGTATCGAGCTTGACGAAGCAATCTCAATCGTTCGTAGCATGACTGCCTACACTAACCACACAATCCTTGCTGAAGCTCTTGAAAAATGGCCTCTTGAATTCTTGCAAGAAGTGGTTCCTCACTTGGTACCAATCATCGAAGAATTGGACCGTCGCGTGAAAGCAGAATACAAAGATCCAGCTGTTCAAATCATCGACGAGAGCGGACGTGTTCACATGGCTCACATGGATATCCACTATGGATACAGCGTTAACGGGGTAGCGGCACTTCATACTGAAATCTTGAAGAACTCTGAGTTGAAAGCCTTCTACGACCTTTACCCAGAAAAATTCAACAACAAAACAAACGGTATTACTTTCCGTCGTTGGCTCATGCATGCTAACCCAAGATTGTCTCACTACTTGGATGAGATTCTTGGAGAAGGTTGGCACCATGAAGCAGATGAGCTTGAAAAACTCTTGTCTTATGAAGACAAAGCAGCTGTCAAAGAAAAATTGGAAAGCATCAAGGCTCACAACAAACGTAAATTGGCTCGTCACTTGAAAGAACACCAAGGTGTAGAAATCAATCCAAACTCTATCTTTGATATCCAAATCAAACGTCTTCACGAGTACAAACGCCAACAAATGAACGCTTTGTACGTGATCTACAAATACCTTGACATCAAAGCTGGTAACATCCCTGCTCGCCCAATTACAATCTTCTTTGGTGGTAAAGCAGCTCCAGCCTACACAATCGCTCAAGACATTATCCACTTGATCCTTTGCATGTCAGAAGTTATTGCTAACGATCCAGCAGTTGCTCCACACTTGCAAGTTGTTATGGTTGAAAACTACAACGTTACTGCAGCAAGCTTCCTTATCCCAGCATGTGATATCTCAGAACAAATCTCACTTGCTTCTAAAGAAGCTTCAGGTACTGGTAACATGAAATTCATGTTGAACGGAGCTTTGACTCTTGGTACTATGGACGGTGCTAACGTGGAAATCGCTGAGTTGGTTGGCGACGAAAACATCTACATCTTTGGTGAAGATTCAGAAACTGTTATCGACCTTTACGCAAAAGCAGCTTACAAATCAAGCGAATTCTACGCTCGTAAAGCTATCAAACCATTGGTTGACTTCATCGTTAGCGATGCAGTTCTTGCAGCTGGAAACAAAGAGCGCTTGGAACGTCTTTACAATGAATTGATCAACAAAGACTGGTTCATGACTCTTCTTGACTTGGAAGACTACATCAAAGTCAAAGAGCAAATGCTTGCTGACTACGAAGACCGTGACGCATGGTTGGATAAAGTTATCGTTAACATTTCTAAAGCAGGATTCTTCTCATCTGACCGTACAATCGCTCAGTATAACGAAGATATCTGGCACTTGAACTAAGATACAAGTTTATACTAATACATCTTGTAAAAAAGCGAGTTTCGGTTGAAATTCGCTTTTTTAAATGCTGTGGATTTGGGTCAATCTTGTCTAAAAACAGATAAATCCTAGATACAGTGAAGGTTTAGAAATGCTGGTTTTTACTGTCTTTTATCCTCATGTTTCTTCGTAGTTGATCACCTCATATTTCTTGCATACGCTTACATCGAGTGTTATAATATAATTGTAGGAAAGAAGGTGTTTTTATGTGGAAAAAATATTTTTCAAAATATAAATGGACTGATTTATTTTGGATACTATTTGTGATTTTGACATGCCTCTTGGCGGGTAATAATACTCTTTTCCCCCTTACCCATCAAGAAATCTCTTATCATGGTTGCTTATTGGGAATTACACTCGCCTTATTTCACTTGCTATTTATTGATAAGTTTGTTATCTCGAATCGAAAATAAAGTTTAGGGCTATGCTTAGCTGTGTACCTTTAGGATTGATTTTTGGAGGGAAGATTTTGTCTCTATTATTTATTATTTTAAATTTGTTCATCTTGTACAAGATCTATTCTTTGAGGCGGGAGAAATCGAAGTATGTGATTTATACGGCCTATATCATATTTGGGGTAAATGTACTATATGGTATTCAATGGTTATTAAGAGAACTGATTTCAAAGATTTCCACTTAATATGTATGGAAACTATAACAAAACGCATAAGATTAAGGTTTAAGCGCCTGTTCTTATGCGTTTTCGTAATATTGAAGATTTTCGGTAAGTTTTATACCTTTTGGGAGTCTAGTTTAGAATGCTTTCCCGACCAGAATCTCTGCTTCAATGGTAATCTCTGTCAGTTGGCTCCAGTCAATCTTAGTCTGGTCGATGTGAAAGAGGAGAGGAGTCATGCTGAGTAGGGCTTGAAGATGCTCTGTTGTGATAGTCTTAGTCAGAGAGACCGTTTGGTTAGATAGGATGGTAAAGTATTCTTGGAAATGATTTTTGATATCTTGGTTGGAATAGTCCTTGTTTGTCAGCTGGTTTTGTACCTTCTGACGGATTTCCTTGAGGTGATTTTCAGTTGGAATAACCTTTATCAAGATGCCGTCTTTGGATAAAACGCGACGAAATTCTCCATAGTTGGCAGGGGAAAAGATATCAAGCAGGATATCCATGCTAGCGTCTTTTATTGGAAGTCGTGCCAAGTCACCAACGAACCAATTGACTGCCCAGTTTGGTTCACTCTTGGCAGCGATTTGGACGGAATCTTTGGAAATATCAAAGGCATAGAAAGTTTTTTCAGAGTGACTTTCTTGGAGTTTGCGAGAATAGAATCCTTCACCACAACCGATATCCAAAATTGTTGTGGTAGTTTTTGAGCTTGCAAGCAAGTCAGATACAGCATCTAAAATAGCTTGATAAAAGCCGGCTTCTAGGATTTGTTGGCGGTTTTGAAAATTTTCCTTGTCATAGTTAGTAGATTGCTTGATTTGAGGTGCTAGATTGACATAGCCAAATTTCGCCAGGTCAAAAGAATGGCGATTGTTACATTTGAGACTAGTCTCTACCAGAGTCAGATTTTCTTGACAGATAGGACAGGCAAAGGCAGTAGCAGAAGCAAAACGCTGAAGTTTAGGTTTGAGATTTGTATTCATAGTTTAAGTGTATCAAAAGAGGCAAATGAAAGCAACTTTAGGATGATTTGTAATAGAATTAAATAGTAGTATAATTACTTTTCAAAGTACCAAAATTAAATTGCTTTTATATCTAAATTGCTATATAATAATGATAAGGAGGAAATAAGTATGTTAAAAGAAGTACTAACCGTTGCAAAAGTTGCGAAAAAATCATCACTCTTTTTGGGTGGTGTCGCATTTGGTACCCTTGGTTTGAAAATCTTAGCAAGTAAGGAAGCTAAGAAAGGTTATTCTAAAGCTTTGGCTAAGGCTTACAAGTTGAAAGACGGGCTAGATGCATCTGTTTCTGTTGTGAAGCAACATGGAGACGATGTCTTACAAGATGCCAAATATTTGTACGAGCAAGAGAAAAAAGAAGAGCAATTAGATAGCCTTATAGGAGAATAATATGTCTTTTAAAGTGCTACATAGAGGATACCAACATATCCGACTATCATCTTCTTTTTCACTCACCTTGGATATTCAAGACTATCTTCGTTCCTTGGCGAGAGATGAAAAGGGGATTGAGTCTATCCAGTTTTACATGGATCAACAGCACTTTACTCTGCGTATAAAAGAAGGCTTTTCTGTATTAGATAATGCAGAAGCCTTTTTAAAAAGAATTGATAAAGGGAAAGTTTCTGAGTTGATGACTCTTCCCATTCGTAGAGAAGAGAGTGCTTATTCTATTGTTTCAGGTGCAGCGATTAAGCGTATACTTTTTCGTAGTTTTGTGCCGTATCCTATTCGCTATATATGGACTTGTTATCAGGCTTTTGGCTATATTAGAGAAGCCTATCAAACACTAGCGCGTAAGGAACTAACGATGGAGGTCTTGGACTGTTCGGCGATTTTATTGTCCTTGTTTATGAACCAATCCAAGACAGCTAGCAATATCATGTTTATGCTTGATTTGGGGAATCATTTAGATCAGTGGTCCTTGAAAAAAACTGCAACAGATTTAGAACAAAGCCTTCTTGCAAAAGAGAGCGATGTATTCCTAGTACAGGGCGATACGGTTGTTAGTATCAAGAGTTCTGATGTTCAAATAGGAGATGTCTTGGTACTATCTCAAGGAAATGAAATTCTGTTTGATGGACAAGTAGTTTCAGGTTTAGGTATGGTCAACGAAAGTTCCTTGACGGGAGAGAGTTTTCCAGTTGAAAAAAGAGAGTCTGATTTGGTTTGTGCAAATACAGTATTAGAAACTGGAGAGTTACGCATTCGTGTAACCGATAATCAGATGAACAGCCGGATTTTACAACTGATTGAGTTGATGAAGAAATCTGAAGAAAACAAGAAAACGAAACAACGCTATTTCATCAAGATGGCGGACAAGGTCGTCAAATATAATTTCTTGGGGGCTGGGCTGACTTACCTATTAACAGGTTCTTTTTCTAAGGCTATTTCTTTCCTATTGGTCGATTTCTCCTGCGCTTTGAAAATCTCTACTCCTGTAGCTTATTTGGCAGCTATCAAGGAGGGGTTGAACCGTGAAATGGTGATTAAGGATGGAGATGTTCTGGAGAAATATCTGGAAGTTGATACCTTCTTGTTTGATAAGACGGGAACAATCACAACTAGCTATCCGATAGTTGAGAAGGTGTTACCTTTTGGAGACTATAGTGAGGAAGATATTCTCAGAATCAGTGCCTGTCTTGAGGAACACATTTATCATCCTATTGCTAATGCCATCGTCAAGCAAGCTGAGATAGAGGGGATTGAACATGAGGAAATGCATGGGAAACTCCAATATATCGCAAGTAAGGGGATCAAATCTCATATAGATGGCCAACCAGTTCTGATTGGTAATTATGTCTTGATGCAGGATGAGCAGATTCATATCAGTTCGGAACAAAATGCTTTAATTGAAGAGCACAAGAGTCACTACAATCTCTTATTCTTGGCTTATCAGAATGAATTGATTGGAATGTTCTGCATTCATACTCCTTTGAGAAAAGAAGCAAAAACAGCCTTGGATAAACTTAAGGCACAAGGGAAAAAATTGATTCTGGCAACAGGGGACACCCTGGTTAGGACAGAGGAATTAGTCAAAGATTTGCCCTTTGATCAGGTCTATACAGACTTGAAACCTGATGGGAAATTTGAGTTAGTAGAGGAACTACAGAAAGCAGGTCACACTATTTTGATGGTTGGGGATGGGTTGAATGACTCAGCTGCTCTAACCCTATCAGATATCGGTGTGGTGATGAATGAGAGTGCAGATATTTCTAAGCAGATGAGTGATATCTTATTGTTAGATAATCGTTTGGATTTCTTCCAAGAGTTGGATTGGCTATCATCATCTTTGCAAACACTCATCAAGAAGAATATTCAAGATACCGTTGTCGTAAATAGTAGTTTGATTGGCTTTGGCTTATTTAATTGGCTCAGTCCTTCAAATCTTTCTATCTTACATAATCTAACAACCTTACGCATTGTACTGCGTAGTCTGTCTATTAAAAATAGATAGCTGAGAGTTATTAACAGAAAAAAGGAGTTACCTTTCTCGAGGTTAACTCCTTTTTTTATAGGTAAATGTTGAACAATTTAGTAAGTCAATACAAAATATTTTTTCTTTCCACGACGGATAACAGTCAGTTCGTTCTCTAACTTATCTGCGTCACTCAAGACATAGTCAAGGTCTTGGATGCGGTCGCCGTTGACGTAGATAGCTCCGTTTTGGACATCTTCACGGGCTTGGCGTTTTGAGTTAACCACACCAGACGAAACGAGCAGTTCCACGATATTGTGATTTTCGTCTTCTTGTACTTGGTAGTTTGGCACACCACGAAGTCCTTGTTTAAGTTCTTTAACAGAAAGGTTTTTGATGTTTCCTGCAAAGAGCTGCTCAGTGATGTTGAGGGCTTCTTTGTAGGCTTCTTCGCCGTGAACAAGTGTTACGACTTCACGAGCCAAGACTTTTTGTGCCAAACGTTCGTGTGGCGCTGCTTCGAACTGTTTGCGGATGTCTTCAATCTCATCAAGTGACAAGAAAGTAAAGATCTTCAAGAAGCGAACAGCGTCAGCGTCCATAACGTTCATCCAAAATTGGTACATTTCGTATGGAGAAGTCTTTTCAGGATTGAGCCAGACTGCGTTTCCTTCTGATTTACCAAATTTCTTACCAGTTGCATCGGTAATCAGTGGAACAGTGATTACGTGGCCAATCTTGTCAGCCTTACGACGAAGCAATTCAGTACCAGCTGTCATATTTCCCCACTGGTCAGAACCACCAATTTGAAGAGTGACATTATGGTCTTGGTTAAGGACGAAGAAGTCGTAACCTTGCATGATTTGGTAAGCAAACTCAGTGTAAGAAATCCCTGTTTCGATCCGTTTTTTCACAGACTCTTTACTCATCATGTAGTTGACAGTGAAGTATTTTCCGATATCACGGAGGAAGTCAATGAAGCTGATGCTGCCAAACCAGTCGTAGTTGTTGACCATGACAGCTTTATTTTCCCCATTTTCAAAGTCAAGAAAACGAGAAAGTTGTCCTTGGATAGACTTGACCCAGCCATCTACTGTGTCTTTTGTTTGGAGACTACGTTCAGCATCTTTGAAGGACGGATCTCCGATGAGACCTGTAGCACCGCCAACGAGCGCATAGGGTTTGTGACCTGCTAGCTGCAAGCGACGACTTGTCAAGATTGCGACAAGGTGGCCTAGGTGAAGGCTGTCAGCAGTTGGATCGTAGCCAGTATAATAAGAAACTTGACCTTCTTCTAGGGCTTTACGCAAAGCTTCTTCATCAGTCGTTTGAAATATCAAACCACGCTCTTTTAGCTCATCAAAAATGTGCATGTGTCTTTTCTCCTTTTTAAAATTATTGTTTCTAACTATTGTATCACAAACTTGGGCAATAGCCTAGCAGAATAGGGAAGAAAGTGGCTATTTTATTGAAAGTTTCCCTTTTGTGGTATAATAGATAGAGTGAGGAAATCCATGCAAAATCAATTAAATGAATTAAAACGAAAAATGCTGGAATTTTTCCAGCAAAAACAAAAAAATAAAAAATCAGCTAGCCCTGGCAAGAAAGGTTCAAGTGCCCAAAAATCTAAATCCCTAGATAGGCCAGCCATTTTTCCAGCTATTTTACTGAGTATAAAAGCCCTATTTAACTTACTCTTTGTGCTCGGTTTTCTAGGAGGAATGTTGGGAGCTGGGATTGCTTTGGGGTACGGGGTGGCCTTATTTGACAAGGTACGGGTGCCTCAGACAGAAGAATTGGTACATCAGGTCAAGGACATTTCTTCTATTTCAGAGATTACCTATGCGGATGGGACGGTGATTGCTTCCATAGAGAGTGATTTGTTGCGCACTTCTATCTCATCTGAACAAATTTCGGAAAATCTGAAGAAGGCTATTATTGCGACGGAAGACGAACACTTTAAAGAACATAAGGGTGTAGTGCCCAAGGCGGTGATTCGTGCGACCTTGGGGAAATTTGTAGGTTTGGGTTCCTCAAGTGGGGGGTCAACTTTGACCCAGCAACTGATTAAACAGCAGGTGGTTGGGGATGCGCCGACATTGGCTCGTAAGGCGACAGAGATTGTGGATGCTCTTGCCTTGGAACGTGCCATGAATAAGGATGAGATTTTAACGACCTATCTCAATGTGGCTCCGTTTGGCCGAAATAATAAGGGGCAGAATATTGCAGGAGCTCAGCAGGCAGCTGAGGGGATTTTCGGTGTAGATGCCAGTCAGTTGACTGTTCCTCAAGCAGCATTTTTAGCAGGACTTCCACAGAGTCCCATTACCTATTCTCCTTATGAAAATACTGGGGAGTTGAAGAGTGATGAAGACTTAGAAATAGGCTTGAGACGGGCTAAGGCAGTTCTTTACAGTATGTATCGTACAGGTGCCTTAAGCAAAGACGAGTATTCTCAATATAAGGATTACAATCTTAAACAGGACTTTCTCCCTTCAGCTACAGTCACAGGTGTGTCACGAGGCTATTTATACTTTACAGCCTTGGCAGAAGCTCAGGAACGTATGTATGACTATCTAACTCAGAGAGACAATGTCTCCGCTAAGGAGTTGAAAAATGAGGCAACTCAGAAGTTTTATCGCGATTTGGCATCCAAGGAAATTGAAAATGGTGGTTATAAAATTACTACTACCATAGACCAGAAAATTCATTCTGCTATGCAAAGTGCGGTTGCTGACTATGGCTATCTTTTAGACGATGGAACAGGTCGTGTAGAAGTAGGGAATGTCCTGATGGACAACCAAACAGGTGCTATTCTAGGCTTTGTAGGTGGTCGTAATTATCAAGAAAATCAAAATAATCATGCCTTTGATACCAAACGTTCGCCAGCTTCTACTACCAAGCCTTTGCTGGCCTACGGTATTGCTATTGACCAGGGCTTGATGGGAAGCGAAACGATTCTATCTAACTATCCAACAAACTTTGCTAATGGCAATCCGATTATGTATGCTAATAGCAAGGGAACAGGAATGATGACCTTGGGAGAAGCCTTGAACTATTCATGGAATATTCCGGCTTACTGGACCTATCGCATGCTCCGTGAAAAGGGGGTTGATGTCAAGGGTTATATGGAAAAGATGGGCTACGAGATTCCAGAGTACGGTATTGAGAGCCTGCCGATGGGTGGTGGTATTGAAGTCACAGTTGCCCAGCATACCAATGGCTATCAGACCCTGGCCAATAACGGAATTTATCATCAGAAACATGTAATTTCTAAAATTGAAGCAGCAGATGGTAGAGTGGTTTATGAGTATCAGGATAAACCGGTTCAAGTCTATTCAAAAGCTACTGCGACAATTATGCAGGGCTTGTTGCGAGAAGTTCTATCCTCTCGTGTGACAACAACCTTCAAGACTAACCTGACTTCTTTAAATCCTACTCTGGCTAATGCAGATTGGATTGGGAAGACTGGTACAACCAACCAAGACGAAAATATGTGGCTCATGCTTTCGACACCTAGATTAACCCTAGGTGGCTGGATTGGGCATGATGATAATCATTCACTGTCACGTAGAGCAGGTTATTCCAATAACTCTAATTACATGGCTCATCTGGTAAATGCGATTCAGCAAGCCTCCCCAAGCATTTGGGGGAACGAGCACTTCGCTTTAGATCCTAGTGTAGTAAAATCCGAAGTCTTGAAATCAACAGGTCAAAAACCAGGGAAGGTTTCTGTTGAAGGAAAAGAGGTAGATGTTACAGGTTCGACTGTTACCAGCTATTGGGCTAATAAGGCAGGGGCGCCAACGACCAGTTATCGCTTTGCTATTGGTGGAAGTGATGCGGATTATCAGAATGCTTGGTCTAGCATCGTGGGGAGTCTACCAACTTCATCAAGCTCCAGCAGTTCAAGTGGTAGTTCTAGCGATAGCAGTAACTCAAGTGCTACACGACCTTCTTCTTCAAGGACGAGACGATAAGTTCTATAAACTGTGCTAAATGAAGTGGCGAATCAATGGATTGCCACTTTTTTCTTTTTTCCTTTCGTGTTACAATAAAGGTATGAATCAGTATCAGAAAAAGATTATTAAAGGAACCATTTATTCGCTTCTATCCGGCTTAATATGGGGAATCTGTGGAATTTTAGGAGAATATTTCTTTACTCATTATCAAGTGTCCTCTGGCTGGATTACCTCTATGCGTTTGACACTGGCAGGGAGTCTTGTGCTCATTTGGTCAGCAATGCAATTAAAATCGCAAGTGTTAGATATCTGGCGAGACAAGAAAAATTACCTTCCCTTTCTAGCATATGCTATTTTAGGGATTTTTTCAGTTCAGTATTTTTTCTATCTCTGTGTAGAATACTCAAATGCAGCTACAGCAACTATTTTACAGTTTATTAGCCCTGTCTTTATCCTCTTTTACAATCGCTTGGTTTATCAAAAACGAGCCTCAAAAAGTGCTATTTTCTATGTTTTGATTGCCATGCTGGGCGTGTGCTTGATGGCGACAAAAGGCGATCTCTCTCAGTTATCCATGACGCCACTAGCCCTTATAACAGGTCTGTTGAGTGCCATGGGGGTCATGTTTAATGTTATCTTGCCCCAACCTTTCGCGAAGCGCTATGGTTTTGTACCCACGGTTGGGTGGGGGATGATTTTGGCAGGTTTGTTTAGCAATGTCCTTTCGCCGGTTTATCAGCTTTCCTTTACTCTGGATATTTGGAGTATCTTGATTTGCCTTATTATCGCTTTCTTTGGTACAGCTTTTGCTTTTTTTATTTCCATGAAGGCGGTGTCCTTGGTTTCTCCCTTGGTGGTTTCCGTTATCAGTGCCAGTGAACCTCTATCTTCTGCCCTTTTGAGTGTTTTGTTTTTAGGATTGGTAGTGGATTGGTCCCTTCTTCTGGCTATGGCCTTGATTATTTTGCCTATGATTTTCCTATCGATAGAAGAAGCGAAAGAAAGTAAATAAAAAGTCTTTTCTTAATTCTAAAAGTGTGCTATACTAGAATAGTCAATAAAACACGGGGAGATAGTTGTGAAGAGTGTTTTTAGGTTGTATCGGTAGGGGCTTGCTTTTACCGACAGCACGTTTTATCTCACATCCCTAAAAATCATACCTAAAAACAAACAAAAAGGCTTCAAATTTGAGGCCTTTTTTGGTAGAATAGGTATCATTAAAATGAACTAGGAGGCGCCTATGACTGCTACAAAAATGAACGCACAAGAAATTATCCAATTTATCGCCAATGCTGAAAAGAAAACCAGTGTTAAAGTAACCTTTGAGGGACAACTCGCAACTGCTGTACCTGGATCTGTTGTCAAACTAGGGAATGTACTATTTGGAGACTGGAAGGATGTGGCTCCGCTTCTCGATGGTTTGGTAGAAAATCAAGACTATGTTGTTGAGCAAGATGCTCGTAATTCAGCAGTTCCTTTACTAGATAAACGTGCTATCAATGCTCGTATCGAGCCAGGTGCTATTATCCGTGATCAGGTTGAAATTGGTGACAATGCTGTTATCATGATGGGAGCGGTTATCAATATCGGTGCTGAAATTGGTGCAGGAACTATGATTGACATGGGGGCTATCCTTGGTGGCCGTGCTATCGTGGGGAAAAACAGTCACGTTGGTGCAGGTGCCGTTCTTGCAGGTGTGATTGAGCCAGCTAGCGCAGAACCAGTCCGTGTAGGAGACAATGTTCTTATCGGTGCCAACGCAGTGGTTATCGAAGGGGTCCAAATTGGTAGTGGTTCAGTTGTGGCAGCGGGAGCTATTGTTACACAAGATGTCCCAGAAAATGTGGTAGTAGCAGGTGTTCCAGCTCGTATTATCAAAGAGATTGATGCCCAAACCCAACAAAAAACAGCGCTAGAGGATGCGCTTCGTACCTTGTGATTTGTAAAAGAAAAATAGAGGCGGGACCCTTTTTCCAGCCTCTTTCTGCTATATAGGAGGATAGATAGATGTTAGATTTGATTCAGACTAGACGAGATTTGCACCAGATTCCAGAGATTGGCTTGGAGGAGTTCAAGACTCAGGCTTATTTGCTGGATGTGATTGAGAAATTGACTGCGGGCAAGGATTTTGTCCAAGTTCGTACTTGGCGGACAGGTATTTTGGTTTATTTGCAGGGAAGTAAGCCAGAGCGAACCATTGGTTGGAGAACAGATATTGACGGTTTGCCTATCGTTGAACAAACAGGCCTTCCTTTTGCCTCTCAACACCAAGATCGTATGCACGCTTGTGGACATGATTTTCATATGACCATTGCCTTGGGCTGTCTTGAGCGCGCCCTTGAGGAGCAACCCAAAAATAATCTGCTCTTTCTTTTTCAGCCTGCTGAAGAAAATGAAGCTGGAGGCATGCTCATGTATGAGGATGGTGCTTTTGGAGACTGGTTGCCAGACCAATTTTATGGTCTCCATGTCCGTCCAGATTTGAAAGTTGGCCAGATCGCGACCAATACTCATACACTCTTTGCAGGGACTTGCGAGGTGAAGATTCGTTTCAAAGGAAAAGGAGGACATGCAGCTTTTCCGCATGAAGCCAATGACGCCTTGGTGGCGGCTAGTTACTTTGTGACCCAGGTGCAGTCAGTTGTCAGCCGCAATGTCAACCCAATCGAGGGAGCAGTGGTGACCTTTGGTCTTTTCCAAGCTGGAACAACCAACAATGTCATCACAGACACAGCCTTTTTGCATGGGACCATTCGTGCCTTGACACAGGACATGAGCCTTTTGGTGCAAAAAAGGGTCAAAACAGTTGCAGAAGGAGTTGCAGCTGCCTTTGATATGGAAGTCGAAGTCGAACTCAAACAAGGGGGCTACCTTCCTGTGGAGAACAATCCAGTTTTGGCGCGTGAACTGATGGACTTCTTTGAAGAAAAAGAGGGGATTGAGTTGATTGATATCGAGCCTGCTATGACAGGTGAGGATTTTGGTTATCTCCTTTCAAAGGTTGATGGCGTTATGTTCTGGCTGGGTATTGATAGTCCCTACGCCCTTCATCACCCTCAGATGAGTCCTAAGGAAGAAGCCTTAGCTATTGGGGTTGATGCAGTCTCTAGTTTCCTGAAAAAGAAGGCAGCAGAGTAGAGGATTTGTCTATGAAAGCAGAACTACGCAAGCAAGTCTTGCAGGAAATGAAGGCTATCCCTCGAGAGCAAAAACAGGCTATGGATCAAGTTTTAACGGAGCATTTCTTACATCACCCCTTCTACCAAGAAGCCAAGACCATCGCAACCTATCTCTCTTTTCCTCATGAGTTTCAAACGCGGGAACTGATTGAGCAGGCGCTGAAGGATGGCAAGAAGGTTCTAATACCAAAAACCTATCCCAAGGGGCGCATGGACTTTGTAGTCTATAATCCGCAGCAGTTGGTCAAAACTTCCTTTGGCTTACTGGAACCACAGGGAGATTTGGAAGTGGTGGATGCCTCTCAGATTGATTTGATTCATGTTCCAGGGCTGGCTTTTACGAGAGAGGGCTATCGGATTGGCTATGGTGGAGGTTATTATGACCGCTATCTGGAACATTTTACTGGTTATACTTTGAGTACGGTTTATCCTTGTCAAATTCGGGATTTTAGCCCTGAAAATCATGATATTCCTGTTCAGGAGGTACTGATTGATGAAAGAAATCTTTGATAGGCGTTACCCTGTGACGAGTTTCTTCCTCTTAGTGACGGCCTTGGTATTTCTACTAATGTTGGTGACCACAGGAGGAAACTTTTACAGGGCAGATACCTTATTTCGATTTGGAGCCATGTACGGACCTGCCATTCGCCTCTTTCCAGAGCAGGTTTGGCGTCTCTTTTCGGCTATTTTTGTTCATATTGGGTGGGAGCATTTCATAGTTAATATGCTTTCGCTTTATTATCTTGGTAGGCAGGTAGAGGAGATTTTCGGTTCTAAGCAGTTTTTCTTTCTCTATCTCTTATCAGGAATGATGGGGAATCTCTTTGTTTTTGTATTTAGTCCTAAATCCTTAGCAGCAGGCGCCTCTACCTCTCTTTATGGGCTATTTGCTGCAATTATCATTCTTCGCTATGCAACTCGCAACCCCTATATCCAGCAGTTGGGGCAATCCTATCTGACACTTTTTGTGGTTAACATTATTGGAAGTGTTCTGATTCCAGGAATCAGTCTAGCAGGTCATATTGGAGGTGCAGTTGGGGGCGCATTTCTAGCAGTCATATTTCCTGTCCGAGGAGAAAGGCGGATGTATAGTGCTAGTCAGAGACTGGTAGCGGTAGTCTTGTTCGTAGGACTCACAGTCTTACTTCTCTACAAGGGGATGGGATGAAAATTTGTGTAATGAAAAAAGATAAGGAATTTTTCGAACCTTATCTTTTTATGTTATTCCTTCTCAGCCAATTCTTTTCCCAGTTGGATGAGGTAATCTTTCAAGTCATCTTTGACTTGTGGATGTTTGAGGGCGTAGTCAATAGATGTTTTCATAAAGCCGAACTTATCCCCAACGTCGTAACGAGCTCCTGTAAATTCACGGGCAAAAACACGCTGTGTTTTATTAAGAGTATCGATAGCATCGGTAAGCTGGATTTCATTTCCAGCACCAGGAGCTTGCTTTTCGAGGATATCAAAAATTTCTGGTGTCAGAAGATAGCGACCGATAATTGCTAAATCACTTGGTGCATCTTCGGGAGCTGGTTTTTCGACAAAAGTTTCAACGCTATAGAGACCATTAATCCCTTCACCTTGAGGAGCGATAACCCCATATGATGAAACGTCTTCGTGTGGTACGGGCATGACAGCAATGGTTGATGCGTGTGTCTTTTCGTAATCATTCATCAATTGTTTTGTCAAAGGAACGGCATTCTCATCTGTGATGTCCATAAGGTCATCACCCAGCATAACAACGAAGGGTTCATTCCCCACAAAAGCTTTGGCTTGTAGGACAGCGTCTCCAAGACCACGAGGGTGAGTTTGGCGAATGAAATGGAGGCGCATACCAGTTGCTTCATCTACCAATTTTAACAAATCTGTTTTGCCTTTTTCCTTAAGATTGTATTCAAGCTCAAAGTTCGAGTCAAAGTGGTCCTCAATAGAACGTTTTGATTTACCAGTGACAACTAGAATATCTTCAATACCTGATTTGAGAGCTTCTTCCACGATAAACTGGATAGTTGGTTTGTCTACAATTGGCAACATTTCTTTGGCAAGGGCCTTGGTTGCTGGTAAAAAACGAGTTCCTAGTCCAGCAGCAGGGATGACTGCCTTTCTAACTTTTGATGTCATAAGAATCCTTTCTTTAGAGGGTTAAGACCACTCATTTTCTGCTTTAAATTCATTGTTCATGATGTCATAAATGGCATCTTTGATATTGGTTCTGTGGTAGATAACTTGGTAAATGGCTTGTGTAATGGGCATATAGACTCCAAGTTCTTGCGCTAGTTCATAGGCTGCTCGAGTCGTTGAAATTCCTTCGATCACCATGCCCATATTGGCTTCGATATCAGCTAGAGACTCTCCACGACCAAGAGCATCTCCGGCTCTCCAGTTACGAGAGTGGATGGAGGTTCCCGTTACGATCAAGTCTCCTACACCAGACAAGCCACTATAGGTCAATGGACTGGCCCCGAGTGCTACTCCTAGGCGGGTAATTTCTGCCAAGCCTCGAGCGATGATGGCTGCCTTGGCATTGTCACCAAATCCCAAACCATGTAAAGCTCCGGCACCGACAGCAATAATATTTTTAAGAGCACCAGCAGTTTCAACTCCAATAACATCCGTATTGGTATAAAGTCGGAAGTAGTGATTACTAAAGAGCTCCTGAACGTATTGAGCTGTTTGTAAATCTTTAGAAGCAGCAGTGATTAAAGTTAGGTCACGCACAATGGTCTCTTCCGCATGACTAGGACCTGAAACAACGACAATATCACTGCGGAGATGTTCAGGAATTTCTTCTTCAAGGATGGTTGATAATCGTTTATGGCTATCAGGCTCTAATCCCTTTGAAGCGTGCATGATGATGGCCTTATGATCCAAGGTTTTTGCAACTTGTTGGGCAACAAGTCGTGTCACTTTTGTTGGGACAACAAACAAAATCGCATCTACATCTTTCAGTGCCTCTGATAAGTCGGTGTAGGCAATGATATTTTCATCTAGAACGACATCTTTAAAGTATTGTTTATTAGTATGGTGTGTATTAATTTCATTGATTTGCTCAGGCAGATTTCCCCAAATACGTACCTCGTGTCCATTGTCATTTAAGACTTGTGAAAGGGCAGTTCCCCAAGAACCAGGCCCCAAGACGGCGACGGTTTGTTTTTCCATGTTTTCCTCCTTGATAGAGTTCTCTTTTTATTTTATCACATTCTAGGGGATTTTGCACTTTCATTGCTGGGGTAGTGATGGCTTTGTTGCTTGAAAAATACATAAAAACCGAGGCTAAGTATTAAACTCATAGTCTCGGTTTTGATATTCGTTATAATATAGTTAGGTTTATTTCAACTGATCTGTAATGTCTTTTGATAGCAACATTCCCAGATGATAAGTTTTATTGGCTCTATAATATTTGTAGTGGGTAAATCCCCTATGGATCTTATGGAGCCTATTTTTGTGTAGAAAAAAAGTCC
>NZ_CAMHZQ010000014.1 GCF_946190275.1 Streptococcus mitis
TCGATTGCTGCTTTTTCTGTCGCTGCTGCTTCGTCTAAGGCTGCTTTTGCTTTCGCTTTCGCTGTATCTAAGTTTCCTGGTGTATGAACTTCTGCGATTGCAGTTTTACCTGTTTCCTTAGCAACTTCAACAACTTCGATAGTTTTCGCTGCGTCTACTTTAGCTTGTTCGGCTGCTTTAACTTTATCTACTTCTGCTGCTTTAGTTTGTTTTTCAGTTTCTGTCAAACTATTGTCTGCTTTGATTGCTTCTTTTTCTGCTGTTGCTGCATCTTCTAATGCTGCTTTCGCTGCTGTCTTAGCTGCTTCTAAGTTTCCAGGTTGATGTACTCCTTTAACAGCTGCATCAGCTGCTTCTTTCGTAGTAGCTAATGTTTCTGCTGTGTTTGCTGCATCAATCAGACCTTTTTGTTTCGTTACTTCATCTTTTAATTTTTGAAGTTGTGTTTCTCTTTCTGCTGAAGTTAGAGTTCCGTCATTTTCAATCTTAGATTTTTCTACAGCTGCGATTGCTTCTAATTGAGATTTCGCTTTTTCTTTCGCTGCTTCTAAGTTACCTGGTGTGTGAACTTCTGCGATTGCAGTTTCACCAGTTCTCTTAACGACATCTACTACTTCGATCGTTTTCGCTGCGTCAACTTTTGCTTGTTCAGCTTCTTTAACTCGATCTACTTCTTCTTTCTTAGCTTGTTTTTCAGTAGCTGTCAAGCTTGAATCATCTGTAATTGCTTGTTTTTCATTTTCTGCCGCTACATCTAAGGATGCTTTTGCAACTCTCTTAGCTTCATCTAATGTTCCCGGTGTATGGATTTTCTCTACTTCGAAGACTCCATTATCTTGAGCAGTTTTCACTCCATCTGCATCTGTTGCTGCATCAACCTTCACTTTTTCAGCTTCTTTAACAGTATCAACTCTTGAAACTTTTTCAGCTTTTTGTTCTTTCGTTAAGCTTCCATCTGCTTCAATCTCTGCTTTTTCATTTTTCGCTGCTTCTTCAATAGCATCTTTAGCTTGTGCTTTGAGAACTTCTAGGCTTCCTGCTACACCTACATCACTTTTACTTGTTAGACCAGTTGTTCCACTAGTTGTTTGAACTGTAACTACTGAACGGTCTTTTACTTGGGCTGCTTTTAATGTTACTTTTCCTGTCGTAGCATCTACTGGTACTTCTGGATCTGAACTTGACCAAGTTCCGTCTTCTGCTCTTGTTAATGTTACTGTTTTAGCAGTTTCATCTTCGGCAGTATAAGTAATTGTAGCTGTTCCTTTAGCCGTTAAGTTCGGTGTGATATCAACTGTTGCATCTTCTTTTGGTGAAACTTCTGGTGTTGCTGGTCTTACTTTTACAACAACTTCAGCATTTTCTGTCGTTCCATCTGCATAAGAAATGACAACTGGAATTGTGTATTGGTGATCGTTTTCGATATCTGGTAATGGTGCTGTTTCCCTTACTTCTAAAATCTTAGCACGTCTGAATTCTTTTGTTTCATCGCCATCAGTAACAGCTGTTACACCTGCATTCCATGATAAATCATCTGTTTTCAATACTGAGTCAGCTTTCTTAACAACATCTGTAAGTTTTACAGTATGTGCTAACAGTGTGTAACTTGCTTGATCAGAATCTGTGGCAACTTTATCCTCACCCTTAGTTGCAATTGCTGTTGCTGTATCACTTACAAGGTTACGAGGGATTTCAAGACTATTATCACGAAGTGTTACACCTTCTGGAGCAGTTCCTTCAATTTGCCATCCTGTTTCATAGTTTCGTAAAACTACTTCACTACCATTCACAGGTACAGTAATTTTATCTCCACTATTCGTTTCAGCAGGCGTTACTTTTACATTACCATTTTGCCATTGAGAAATTTCTGGTGCTGTTGGTTTAGCTTCTTTAACTACAACCGAAACTGTTATTTCTTCTTCAGTCGTATCAGGGTAATGAACTACTACTGTTCCTTGTTTCACACCAGAAGTTCTAGTATCTGGTTTATCACTTTGTTTCCATGTGAAAGTAGTATTCGTTGGTAATGCAGTTACATTTTCAATACCATTTGACGCTTGTGGTTCATCTCCGATATTTACAACTTGTTCTTTAGCAATAGGCTCGTAAGTTTCAGCATTATTTTTCTCACGAACAGTTTCTGAAAGTGTAATTGGTTGTACTTGAGTAGCATCATTCACTCCAGCTCCTGCATGACGATATGTAACATCTCCATTTGGAGCAACTACAAGTTCGGCGATATTTACTGAAGGGTTAGCTTTCTTAACTGCTTCTTTTACTGCTGTTTTTTCTTTATCATTAAGAGCAGCTGGATTCGATGTTGGAACTTTCTCTACTGGTAACAATCCTGCAAATGCCTCATTTTCATATGAGTCCACTTTACCATTCTTATTACTTTCGTGACGTGTTACTACGCGATCTCCTGCTTGGAATTTCTCCTCACCTGTTAACGTTAGAGTAATACTTCCATCTTGAGCAACTGTGAATGTACGATCCGTTCTATCACTTTCATATCCGTGTTCTGTTTTAGTAAGTTGCATACCTACTCCACGAACTGCGACATGTATGATATCTCCATTTTCCACAGCAGTATTCGGTTTAATCGTTACTGTATTATCTTTTTCTTTAAATACTGACGTAATCTCTACTGGTTTTACTTCTAAAACAGGTACTTCAATATCTTTACGAGTATTATCAGCATAAGTTAACTCTACCGTAACTTTACCATTTGTAATAGCTCCATTGTTTTTAACAGCTTTTGAAGTTGGTTTTGGTTGATTTTCTGGTACTGAAATCTTACTTAATACACGTTCATATTGAGAAGCGTCCACACGTCCTTGTGCTGTTGTATCTTTTTCAGCTCGAACAGATGCTTCTGTGGCTGTTGGTTTAGATTTATTTGCATCAGTAGTATCTAACGGTACTTCAATTATTTCTGTAGATTTATCTGGATATGTTACTGTTGCATTGATATATAGCGAACCATCAGCTTTTGTATTCACACGTCCATTATCTTTCATTTCAAACGCCAAATCATTTGTCGTTCTTGTTACATTTACAGAACCTCTATCAGTTGTAAATCCTAATGTTGCTTTAACTCTATTAAACTCCTCAGTACTTAAATTCGTATTTGGCGCAGTAATATCACGTTCAATCTTAACTTTAGATACTGTTGGAGTATATTTCGCAGCTTGTGTTAATACTTTGAACAATACTCGAGCTTCACTAGATGAATTATCTACAGCTACACCTTGTTTTTCAAGCAGTTTATTTTCTGCTGGGTCAGTTGCAGAAGCATAACGCGCTTCTCCTCCAATGATATCTCCATTAACCCAAGGCGTTGTTCCTTCTTTGAATTTATTCAATGTACCTGAAACTCTTAATGTTTGCTCGCCTGAAGTTTCTGTTTCCCCATTTCTAGCAAGTTTAGTATTCGTTAATCCATTTCCTAAATCTACGCTATTTCCTTCACGGTTATAGAATCCAGCTTCTAATAATTTTCCAGAATTATCACGTAATGTTGCTACATTCACATTTGTAGTTTCAGTTGGTGTAATGTAAACTACACGGTTTCCTTGTCCATCTGTTTCAGTATTTTGGAAGTCAACTGTTGGATATTCATGATCTCCTTGTCCAGCTACTCCTGTCGGTACATTACTTTCGATACCGTCACTTGTTAATACTTTTACAGTTACATCAGAACCATCTTTTACAAAACGGTCTTTAATCGTAATTGTTGCATTTTTCTTATCGATTTTCAACGGTGAGTCTGCTGGGAAACTCCAATTATCAACTCCCCATTCTTTCGTAGCTCTAACCGTTACTGGTTGAGGATTTTCTCCTGTTTGTGGAGTATATGTTACGTCAATGAATTTTACATATGGCTCATTTCCACTCGTAATCACAACATCCCCATTATCCTTTGAAGTAATAACTGGTGTTGATGGTTGTACTTGGAATTCAATTTCTTTTTCCTTATAACGTAGTCCATTATATTCTGCGCTACTTCCCGACAAATCGTTTCTTGTACTTCCAAAGTCAGTTATTCCTGCATAATCTCTTGGGAAGTACGCTCTTACTTTTCGAGTAAATTTCCCTGGAGTAGTAAATCTCAACGTTTCAGAGAAGTTAGGAGGATTATTTCCGTCCACAAAAGCAAACTTCGTTCCTTCTGGGAATGCCGGTTCACCTTGGCTCGTTCCATCATTCACTCTTAAATATTCTCTTGCCGTTTGAGTAGATGTTCCAACAGGTACTGGAGAGATAATCTTATTAGCCGTTTCATCTGTTGTTTTGTCTTTCTTGAAGGCTACATCCACTACATTCACACGGAATTTAACATCAGTTTGGTTTCCTGATTCTACACCATTAACCCCATCTGATGCTTTCAATGTTACTGTTCTTAATCCTAATGGTGCATTTGCAGCAACTACTCCTGAAATAGTGTGGTCAACTCGGTTTTCTGAGTTTTGAACAGTTTTTCCTGTCAGGTTAACATCATTATTGTTTGTTCCATTAAATGATACGCCGTCAGGTAATCCAGAAACATATCGCAAGTTAACTCGTCCTGCTGCATCATTATCATAAACCGTTAATGGAACATTTAATTTTGCTCCGCGGAATACTGTTATAATTGGTGAAGAGTTTTCACTATCATCTAATGCAGTTACAGTATTATTGTCTGTTAAATTCTTCAATTTAACTGTTGGCGGGGTTTCCTCTGTTGCAATAATTGTCGGTGTTTTTTCCACATAAGCTGGCGTATAAATTATTACGTCCTCACCATTAATTGTACGGCTATGTTTTCCACCATTTCCTCCTGGGAACGTTGTTCTAACTTTATACTCTGTATGTGTTCCGCTAGTTAGCGTTGTATTATCATTAACACTAGCATTACCTTTATACCATTCAAATCTCATATCTGGTGATGGTAAATAAGTATCGTCAATCGTTCCACCATTAGAAGTAATTCCACCTACAAAATTATGCGGATCACCTAATGCAGTCCCAGCTTGAACCCTTTTTGTTGTAGTTTTTAATTCAACATCTGCAATTGTATACTTAAACTTATATGTTTTTTCATTATTTAAGGCATCTTTTACTGTTACATTAGCAGTATAATCTCCTAATCTGTTTATATTTTCTACTACATTATTTGTAGTAATTTGATATTGCGGATTAGTACTATTTTGAAGATTTGTTTTTTCTACATCACGACCGTTTTGTTTATTGAACCAAACACCTTCAGGAATACCAGAAGCTTTTAAGTAAGCAGTAGTTCCCGAGTTATCATTTACTCTAAATGTAGGATTAAATGCAGCTCCGCGATAAATAATAAAGTGAGTATCATTCGCATTTTCTGTTAATTTTCTACCCTCAACCCAAACTTCTGGAGGTTGTGTATCCGATTTAGCTACCGGAATTTCAACAGTATCTGTAGAACGGTCAGGATAAGTCACTGTTGCTCCTACAAAATAAGTTCCATCTGATTTACGTTGGATTCTTCCGCTATCTTTCATAGAAATCGTCAGATTATCAGTATCTCTATTAACTTTTAACTCTGTTTGATCTTTACCTTTTGCTTTCGCAGTTTCTGATAGAGCAAAAGTAATTCCTTGTTTAAGTGTGTTAAATTCAGTTTCTGTTACCGTTGCACCATTTGCTGTAATATCTTTAGCAATAGTTTGTGCTGTTGCTGTCGGAGTATATTTAGTTGCTTGTGTCAACACTTTAAATTTAACACGAGTTGAGTTTGAAATAGATGAGTTCAAATCTCTCATCTCGTTACCCGCAGCGTCAGTCGCCACAACATAACGTGTTACTAAATCTCCATCTGTCCATGGATTATTATGATTTGATTTGTTTGTTGGATCAAGTTTACCAGAAACTGTAATGTCTCTTGGTGCTACAACTTCATTATTATTTTGTTTTGTCAATTCATTATAGTTCAAACCATAATCTAAATTAAATTGTCTATTATCTTGTGTTGATAATCTAGTTTCTATTAATTTATTAGAATTATCGCTTACTGTTCCTAATGTAAATGACGTTGTTTCTGTAGGTGTTACATAAACTACACGCTCTCCATTTTCAACTCTAGTTGTATTTGAATTGAATGTAAATGTCGGAGCTACACGTTCCCCCGCAGTTGCATTTGCTGTCGTTTCATTACTGTTCACACCCGAAGCAGCTACCTTAGCTGTTACTGCTTGACCATCTTTCACTTCACGGTCTTTAATCGTAACCGCTCCACTTTGAGGATTAATCGCTACTCCATCTGCAGGAGCATCGCTTGCTAACGCCCAAGTTCCATTTGTTTTCGTAGCTGTTACTGTTTTTTGTCTGTTGTCTTTATCCGTATAAGTAAAGCTTAATGTATTTACATTCGTTTGGTTTGTATGCGCAACTACAACATCTCCATTTGTAACTGTTACTGTTGGTGCTGTAGGTTTAACACGGAATTCAACCTCACGAGTTAGATAAGCGCGACCTCTAATTTCAGTTACGTCATCACCCGTTGCATCTGTTGGAGGAGTTGGTTCTCCGTTTGTTGATGCATTATTTGTTGGATAGAATGCCCCAGCTTTTACAACATGCACCCCTGGAGTATTAAAACTTAGTTTTCTTCTAAATTCTTTATTATTTGCCCCAGTAATGAATCGGAATGCCATTCCTTGTGGGAACATATTATCATTTCTGTCTGCACCATTATTTACAGTTAAGTAATCATTTGGATCTGGAGATAGTTGATTTAACTCTAATTCATCCGAAACCTTAGATACTCCAGCAGTTTCTGAGCGACCTCTTTCAAAGTCAATATCTAATACACGAACACGGAATTTAACTTCTTTTTTATTTCCTTTATCAACACTTCCTGTAGCATCATCAGACACTTTCAGTGTAACTTCACTAATTCCAAGTGTTGCGTTCGGCGCTACTTTCCCTCTTACTGTGTATGAACCAGGTGCATTTTCAGTTCTACCATTTTGGTTAATAATAACATTACTATTAGCTGTTGCACTTTCATTGAACCACACTCCCCTAGGAAGACCAGCATTATTCACATAGCTAATATTAACATTACCTGTTTTTGCATTATCAAAGAATGTAAGAGGTAATTCAAGGTTTGCACCACGATAAATATCAATTGTTGGTGAATTTGATACATTATTTGTTAATTCAGTTCCATTTAATTTAACAGTTGGAGCTACTGTATCTCGTACATCAAATCTAACATCTCTTTCAATTGATGCTGGACGATAAATTGTATAATCGTGACCATCAATTCTCTTCACAACTGACGCTGTATTGTTAGGGAATGTAACAGTCGCTTTATACTTCGTAACACTTCCTACAGTATCTAATTTCGTATCATTTCCTCTAGTTGTTTGACCCTCCTTCCAAGAATAAGTAGCATTATCTGGAAGATATTTAGATACATCTGTACCTGAATTACTATCAACTGCTTTTAGATAATCTCTTGCGTCTCCTAATTGTGAATTGATTTCTACAGTTTTTGGTGTGTTTTTAGGTTGTACATCGACTACTGTATATTGGAATTTATAAGTTTTCTCATTTCCTTGCGCATCTCTTACTACAACATTGGCATCATGCGTTCCTAGATTTGCTGTATTTGAAACTGTATTGTTTATTGCTAATTGGTAAGACGTTCCACTTTGAAGATTTTCTTTAGGACTATCAGAACCACCATTTTTATTAAACCATACTCCTTCTGGAACATTGTTTATTTTAAAGCTTGAAACTGTTCCAGAGTTATCATTCACAACAAATGTTGGGTTGAATGTTGCTCCACGGTAGATAACAAAACGGTTAGCAGAAGCATTTTCAGTCAATGTTTTACCATTCATCGATACCGTAGGAGCTTCTGTATCTCGTTGAATAATTCTATATTTATAGAAATAATCTTTTTCTTCACCTGATTCATCAGCTACTGTAATTTTAGATGTATATTCACCCGGTGTTTCTGTTAGAGAAACATTACCTGCAAATCGAGCTTCAGAAGTATTTTTGATTGTTGCACTATTTATCGTTCTAAAGTTAGATCCTGTATTCGGAGATGTAATACCTGGACGCAAGTTATCGATATTAAATTTTGTTAAATTTCCTTTATCATCCCATGCCTCCACCCTTGGTTGGAAGCGTTCTCCTTGAATCACTTCGTAAAGGACACTTGCTCCTTCGCGTGTTTCTGAAACTTCTTGACCTTGAACACGTACCTTCGGCGGAACAATCGCTTGAATTTTTTGATTATCTGAAGTTACTAAATCTGATTCAACAGTACGTTTTTCACTTCCTGCGTAATCAAGATAAGTATCAGTTTTAATAATAGAACGTGCATAATATTTCCCTTCTTTTACAGATGGAAGATTAAATGTTGCTACACCACTTGAGTTAGCATTAGTCACCCCTATTTCTTCTGTTTTTGCAACACCATTTTCTACATACTCACGGAATAATGTGATTGATTTTCCATTATTTCCATCTTTTACTGTCACTGTTGCAGCTGAACCTACGAAGAATTTCTGTGGTTTTACTATTGTAGGATTCTTAGGTCTTGTAGCAATGTTGAAGTATCCATCATCAGCACTTCCATCACGGAATGTACGTTTATACTTATATTTATGAAGGCCTGGAGTCTCACCAGCGTCTCTACCTAACGCTTCTTTTGATAACTCGTTTCCTTCTTCATTGAAGAAATAGAAATTTTGTCCATATTCGTTATTAGCTTTTTGTTTACCTGCTTCGAAGTTATTTTCATACCCCTCATACATTACATATGAAGTGAAGTCAATTGCATGCAAACTTCCTGCTCCTCCATAAGTAACAAGTCCTCTATGCGACTCAATATTATCAATATTAACGCCACCTGTTCCTGATACATTTCCTAGTACAGTACCTTGTGGATTTCCATTAGCATCTCTTTTCAAAGTAGCAGCATTTGATGGCCACCCCTTATTGTAAAAGTGATCTTGATCAATTAGGAATGTCCCATTCCCTTTCAATTTCATAACGAAACGGTCTGTTGCATCTCTTTCCGAATTTGTTTGCGCATAGAATTGGTCAACCTGAGTACGGACTTTAACTCCTTCATTTTGAACGGCTTTAAGCCCCGCTGCATAAGCTAATTTTTTCGGATTATTAGTTCCATTTGTTTGGAAAGAAATACGATAAGAATCTCCTGTACGTTCAGGAATTTCAAAGTAATAAACACTTCCTCCAGAATTTTTGATAATATCAAATTTTTCATTAGCTTTTTTCCTTGATTCTGCTGATTCAAGAACCGCCTTATAAAATCCTCTATTAATACTTCCTACCCCGGTTTCTTCTCTAGCTAAATCATTCAAGCTACCTGTTGCATAAGCTTCAGCACCAGCTCCCATACCTTGACGGAAAATTACATTATCCATTGTTCCTCTTGTTACACGTTTTAATCCTGCTGCTTGCAGTGCAAGTTCAATAGACGGAGCTGTGAACACTTCTCCAGTAGAAAGTTTCGTTACTCTTGCAGTATTCGCTTTGACCGCTTGTCCATTTGGAACTGTAAAGAAGAAACTATTTGAATAATAATTATTATATCCGCCTTTATTCGCTACGAATTCCCACGTAAATCCATCAGCAGTAGGTACTGTTCTCATATATGCAAATTTTTGTGCATTCTCTACTTTTTCATTACGTCCATCAATAGCACCATCTTGTCTGATACTATGGAAAATATACGTATATTTTTTATAAGGTGTAGGTTCTGTACCATTGTCATAGTAGTACTCTAAGGAGTTATAAAAATTCTTCCCTGCTTCACGTGCTTGACGGTTTAAACGATTGCCCGGCAGTACTGCTTCAGGTTGAGCACTAGGTTGGTTGTTAAGGAATCCTTCAGTATAGTCACGAGCTTGTTTTAAGTCCGCTAATGCTTTTTTAAAGTCTTCTTCAGACAATACTGCGTTTTCATCAGCAAGTCCAAGTTTTTCGTTTAACTTGTCGTAGTTAGCTTTGAACGCAGCTACTTTAGCAGCGTCTGCTCCATTATCTTTTAAGTACTTAACGATATTACGCATTTCATCTGCTAATGCATAATTGTCCGTACCGTTTGTGTACGTTGGTAATGCTTTTGGTGCAACTTCTGCTTCTGGATTTGAACCACCAGCAGATTCTGGTTGAACAACTCTACCTCTTCTTCTCTTTCCACCAGATTCTCCAGCTAGAGTTACTGGTTCTAGAGTTGCTGGCGCTGGATTGGCAACTTCCAATGTCGCTGTTTCTTCTTTTCCATCAGCGATAGGATTTGCTACTGGCAATGATTTTTTGCCACGTTTTTTAGGAAGAGAAGCTTCCTCTCCGCTATTGCCTTCAGCCGGTTGTTCAGGCTGTGCTGGTTTCGGTGCTACTTCTGGTCGTTTAGCAGCTTCAAGGCTAGACACTGCTTGTTGAAGAGAGCTAAGCGCTTGTTCTACATCTGCCTTGCTGGCATCAGGATTAGCCAAAACTTGCTTAGCATTTGCTACAGCGCTCTCTACTTGCGCGAGAGCTGTTTTGACATTTTCTGCAAGACTAGATGACTGAAGTGAGCTGATAGTAGCTGAAACTTGATTCACCACTGATGACAGTTCAGATTTGTCAACTTGAGACTTGGCAATTTCTGTTGGCAATGATTTTTTATCAAGTTGAGGTTTCGACGTCCCCTCATCATTGATTTTTGTCGCCCCACCTACAGGTGTAGTAGTTGAGCCAATTGTGGCGTTAGTCCCTGCTTCTGGTGCTTGATATACAGAGCCCTCTGGCTTTGCAAGAGTGGCTTGGTCAGGGTCACCTTCCCCTGAATTAGGGTTGCTTGAAGATGCTACTCCATCTTGGCGTGCAACTAAAGCTTCCTCTGCTTTAACGCTATTAGCACCAAAAAACAGCAAGGATGCTACCGCAACACTAGCTGCGCCAAAATGGTACTTTCTAATAGAAAAGCGTGTTAATTTCTCTCCGGGATGTTTTCCGAATTTCATGAAATGTTCTCCTTTTTTATTATGATGATGGATCCTAAAAACATCAAATTCTTAAGAATCCATCTCGATGTCTTTACAGATACATTTTTTCACATTTAGATAAAGGACTATATACCTCATCTAAACGACTACACACTTTATGCAGTCTACTATAATTATACCATACCCCCCCCCCGATTTTGCCATAAAATCATAAAAAAAGATTGATATATACCACATTTTTTGACTAAACAATTAACATATTGTAAATATTAATGGTTATTTTAAGCTATACTTGTTTTATGTTTTATTTATAAATAGTGCTTTACATTGATATTTTCTTATGTAAATATGTGTTTTATATATTTAGAAATATTATTAATCTATGCTAATTTTTTTATTTTTTATAAAACATAAAGAAAGAGACATGGATTGAAAGCTAGCTTGATTTGTAGAGTTCAAAGGAAGAATCAGCATGCAAACCTGACTTACCTGATAAATGTAAAAATCCACCTCCTTGCACTAAGTAGCCTATTTCACTAAAGTATATTATATTGAACCTAGAGTAGTACACTATACTTCCTGAACTACCTTTAGAAATTGTTTTGAATCCCTTAATCAATTTGTTGGGTTTTAATTCATCCTGATATATATTTTGTCGTATTTTTACAAGCTAATACTCTTCGAAAATCTCTTCAAACTACGTCAGCGTCGCCTTGCCGTATATATGTGACTGACTTCGTCAGTTCTATCTGCAACCTCAAAACAGTGTTTTGAGCTGACTTCGTCAGTTCTATCTGCAACCTCAAAACAGTGTTTTGAGCTGACTTCGTCAGTCCTATTTACAACCTCAAAACAGTGTTTTGAGCAGCCTGCGGCTAGTTTCCTAGTTTGCTCTTTGATTTTCATTGAGTATAACAATGACATATATGCTTGTGTTCTATTTGCAATCTGCAAAAATCCCTTTAAGCTGATTTGTAGCTCACTAGGGAATACCTGTAGCTAGCCCCTAGTTTTCTATCTGATTCTCATCTACTAAAAACACATCACTGTCTCAAGATTCATTTAAAGAGGAGATGGATTTCTAAACCCTTGACATATATATTAAAGGTTCTTATCCCAACAAATACCTGAACTACAATATCTCTTGAGTAATCTATTAAGTCAGACATGCATATTTGTTATCTTCCAGAACATATATAATAAACTGAAATAAGATATGAACAAATCGATTAAAAAAGCCAAATTAATTTATAGAAATGTTTTAGCAGTTATTGTGTACTATTATAGATTCATAATATATAGTTTCTAGGTAGGTATTTTTCATTCGCTACAGTTAAAAATAAGTAAAAAAGGACGGCTAATCCCTTTCACTTCAAGAGATTTTCCTATCCTTTATTTTTTATTTCTCTGTTACATACAGAATGTTTATATGACAAACTGAACCTGGAATAGTACAATATTTATTCTAGAACATTGTTATAAATTGATTTGAATTCCAAAACAGATTCGTCCAGTTCTTATTTCATATTACTACAACTCTCTAGCATCTATCCTTTACAACAGCGCCTCAAACTAAGCGACGGTCATTCCCAATTGTTCACTCGCAAATTCAGAAGTTAGAACATGTTGGCGTACTAAATCTAGAAAGGTAAAAATTTTCCCACGCTCTAAACCACGCTCCAGCCCCTGTTCAATACCTTCTGCACGACCACGTTCAAGACCACGCTCTAATCCTTTTTCTTCAGCTTGTTCCAAGGCATAATCATGAGCCAATAATGCTTGTTCTTCACGCATACGTAGTTGACTAAACATTTTCCTGTCCTCCTCAGACCAGCTCTTGTAGTCCAGCAGTTGGTCTGCCTGGCTAATAGCTCGCTCGGGTTCTTGAGTAAAGGGCTTATTCCCGAAAAACTCCAACCATGGCTTACGAACCTTGTCTTTGCTGGTTTCTCTGTATTTTTTTAATTCCAAGAATGCCATCTTGACTAGTATTGGTAATGGTCTTACAACAAGGCCTCAAACTCAGCGACGGTCATTCCCAATTGTTCACTCGCAAATTCAGAAGTTAGAACATGTTGGCGTACTAAATCTAGAAAGGTAAAAATTTTCCCACGCTCTAAACCACACTCCAGCCCCTGTTCAATACCTTCTGCTCGACCACGTTCTAAGCCTTTTTCTTCAGCTTGCTCCAAGGCATAGTCATGAGCCAATAAGGCTTGCTCTTCTCGCATACGTAGTTGACTAAACATTTTCCTGTCCTCCTCGGACCAGCTCTTGTAATCTAGCAGTTGGTCTGCTTGGCTGATGGCTCGCTCGGGTTCTTGGGTAAAGGGCTTATTCCCGAAAAACTCCAACCACGGTTTGCGAACGCTATCTTTGCTGGTTTCTCTATATTTTTTTAGTTCTAAGAACGCCATCTTGACTAGTATTGGTAATGGTCTTACAACAACGCCTCAAACTCAGCGACTGACATACCTAATTGCTGACTTGCTATCTCGGCAGTCAGAAGACCTTGATGGACTAGATTTAGTAGCATAGACAAACTTCCTTCAACTTTCCCACGCTCTAGTCCCTGTTCAATGCCCTCTGCAAGGCCACGTTCTAACCCTTGTTCAATACCTTCTGCTCGACCACGCTCTAAACCTTGTTCAATACCCTCTGCACGACCACGTTCTAAGCCTTTTTCTTCAGCTTGTTCCAAGGCATAGTCCTGTGCTAACAAGGCTTGTTCTTCACGCATACGTAGTTGACTAAACATTTTCCTGTCCTCCTCGGACCAGCTCTTATAGTCTAGCAGTTGATCTGCTTGGATGATGGCTCGCTCGGGTTGCTGGGTAAAGGGCTTATTCCCGAAAAACTCCAACCATGGCTTGCGAACCTTGTCTTTGCTGGTTTCTCTATATTTTTTTAATTCTTATTTGCGATGCTCTTTCAATAGTTCTTCAAACTCAGAGACAGTCATACCTAACTGCTGGCTGGCAACCTCAGAAGTCAGAAGACCTTGGTGGACCATATCTAGGAAGGCAAAAAATTTCCCTTCCTCCCTAGCAGTTTCCAAGGCATAGTCGTGTGCTAACAAGGCTTGTTCTTCGCGTCTGCGCTGTTCACTAAACATTTTCCTGTCCTCCTCGGACCAGCTTTTATAGTCCAGCAGTTGGTCTGCCTGGCTGATAGCTCGCTCGGGTTGCTGGGTAAAGGGTTTATTCCCAAAAAACTCTAACCACGGCTTACGAACCTCGTCTTTGCTGGTTTCTCTGTATTTTTTTAGTTCCAAGAATGCCATCTTGACCAGATGGTGTTCTTGACCATTATTTGTGATAGTTAAGACCTCACCTGTCGTGTCCTCGCGCATACTAAAGCTGTGAAAAGCCAAGTCATCTTGAAAGTAGTTGCTATCTACAATTGCGATAGCATAAACGGGTGAGATATATTTGTAACTCTGATGAGTATCACCTTCTCGCTGACGAATTTTTTCTAGGTTTTGATTGACCTGACTACATAGATAAGCCCACAAACGATTAATAAAAAAATTCTGATGATGAACTTGGATTTCAATAATTACTTGCGTTCCATTGTCCAACTCCGCCAAAACATCTATACTGGTATAGAAATCTTGTGCTGAATAAGGCAGGGAAGGCAAGACGTGAATGTTACTTCCCTCCAAAATAGTTACATTTTTTGCAGGTAAATCCAACATATCGCGAATAAATTGACAAGTGATTTCCGGATTGCTAAAAATCTTCTTAGCAACCAAATCGTTAGTTGGGCTGATGCCCGGATGACGTACAGTCATATTTCTTCTCCTTTCATTATAGCACATTTTTTAATCTAGGTTTACTAGATTCACTGCTACTATCTATTTATTCGGAAAAGAAAGGATAAATGAAAAAAATAAGAACAGCGGATAAGCAATAAAGGTTAAGCTTATCTATCCTTCTTACTTATCTGATAATAAATAAGGTCCGCAAGGTAGCCTTTTCTCTCTACAGCATTGGTAATAGTCTTTAGATAGGTCATTCCAGCCTTCTCCATAACACGACCTGAAGCTGGATTAAGATTGGCGTAACGAGCTCTGACCTTTTGAAAACCTGCTTGAATAAAACAGAAGTCCAAGACAGCTTTCACGGCCTCCGTCATTATACCATTTCCCCAGTAAACCTTTCCTAGCACATAGCCAATTTCACAAGAAGAATCGTTCTCATCTATTGTAACGATGCTGATATCTCCTATAACTTTCTCCGGATTTTCTTTGAGACAAATGGCCCATTTGTAATAGTTGAGATTAGTATAGGAAGCAACCCAATTGCGAATCGAGTTTCGAGTGATTTCGACATCAGGATGGGGATCCCAAGTGACGTAGGTTAGATTCTCAGTAGACGAAGCCCAATTTTGAAACATGGCTTCCGCATCACTCTCCACAAATCTTCGCAAGATCAAACGTTCTGTCTGTAACATTTGCGTACCAATAGATTTCATGACGCTACCTCGCTTTCTGATAGATGATTCTCTGCCTAATCTCTATTTATATTTGTTTTGCTTTTGAATTTCAAGGCTCAAGCTAAAAAGGTCCCCTGCACCTCCTCGCTTATTTATTTCCGTGCTCGGGCTGAAAACCTCCACTGGAGGTTATTCTTGCTTCCCAGTTTCAAGGCAAGAAGCTAAAAAGGTCCACCGGACCTTCCTCGCTTTCTTATTTATAGGCTCAAGGTAAAAAGACTAAACTCAGTAACAACTAAAAAACAAGTTTTTCATCTAGTTCCTTGACGCAGTCGCTGTCTGGTTTGAAATGTACTTTACCAAGCTTTTTCAAACCTAGTCATCGTTGCGGGAGTGAGACGACGAAATCGAACTCTGTGAGTTACCAGACCTACTCTCACTTTCTTATTTCAAGGTGAGAGGCTGAAAACCTCCACTGGAGGTTATTCTTGCTCTCGAGTTTCAAGGCAAGAAGCTAAAAAGGTCCCCCGGACCTTTTTACTCCCAAAAGTCATCAAATACGGTGATTGGTAGGTGGCGTTTGTGTTGGCCTTTATGCCACCAGTTTTCAATAGTCGCTTGAGCTTCTGGACTAACTTGTTTGCCTTCTAGGTAGTCGTCAATCTCTTCATAAGTAACCCCGAGGGCTACTTCATCAGCTAGGCCTGGTTTGTCTTCTTCTAGGTCTGCTGTTGGGATCTTTTCATAAAGGGCCGGGTCTGCACCTAGTTCCTTCAATAGTTGTTTTCCTTGGCGTTTATTGAGACGGAACAGTGGTAAAATATCTGCACCACCATCACCAAACTTGGTAAAGAAACCTGTGATATTTTCCGCAGCATGGTCTGTTCCAATGACCGCTCCGCTATGGGCACCTGCCAGGGCATACTGAGCAATCATACGGCAACGAGCCTTGATATTTCCCTTGTTGAAATCTGAAACAGGGCTTCCTGTCGCTTCAACTGCTGCTGTCATGGCGTCAGCTGATTCCTTGATATTAACTACCAAGCTGACATCTGGTTGGATAAAGGCTAGGGCTTTTTGAGCATCTGCTTCATCAGCTTGTACTCCGTATGGCAGGCGGACAGCGATAAATTTGTAGCTGTCATCTCCTGTCTCTGCGCGCAGTTCTTCCATAGCTAATTGGGCCAAGCGACCTGCCAAGGTTGAGTCCTGACCTCCAGAAATCCCTAATACAAAGGTTTTTAGGAAGGGATGTTTTTTCAGGTATCTCTTTAAGAAATCAATCGAACGACGGATTTCTTCCTGAGCATCAATCACTGGTTTCACGCCCAGTTCTTGGATAATCGTTTCTTGCAAACTCATTCTTCTTCTCCTTCACCAAGGGCTTCCTTGCGCATCTTATCAATCAAGTCCATCTTATCTTGCCATACATCACGCGCCAAATCGACTGGATAGTGCTGCGGATTGAGCACGCGCTTGTACTCATCCCAAAGCTTGTCAAATTCCTTACGGGCATAAGCCTGAATCTCAGTCAAGCTAGGCAGGTTGTAAATCAATTTTCCGTCTTTGAAGATATCCACCAAGAGAGGGACAGCGTCAAAATTACGAACGGTCTTCTTGATGTAAGTATAAGTCGGATGGAACATCTTGATTTCAGTCATGTCGCTCACATCCACACCGTCATAAGTGATGTAGTCGCCCTCTGACTTACCTTTTTCACGACTGGTAATGCGCCACACCTGCTTCTTACCTGGCGTAGACACCTTTTCCGCATTATTAGACAACTTGATGGTGTTGCGCATCTGGCCATTTTCATCTTCGATGGCAACAATCTTGTAAACTGCTCCAAGAGCTGGCTGATCATAGGCTGTAATCAGCTTGGTTCCCACGCCCCAGACATCAATCTTGGCCTTTTGCATCTTAAGGTTGAGGATGGTATTTTCATCCAAATCATTAGAAGCATAAATCTTAGCCTCTGTAAATCCAGCCTCGTCCAGTTGCTGACGAACTTTCTTGGAAATGTAGGCAATATCCCCAGAGTCAATCCGCACACCCATAAAGTTAATCTGGTCCCCCAGCTCACGCGCTACCTGAATGGCAGCGGGTACCCCAATGCGAAGGGTGTCATAGGTGTCCACAAGAAAGACACAGTTTTTGTGGGTCGCAGCGTAAGCCTTAAAGGCCTCATAGTCGTTACCATAAACCTGTACCAAGGCATGGGCGTGAGTCCCCAAGACAGGAATGTCAAAGAGCTTACCCGCACGCACATTGCTAGTTCCATTAGCGCCACCAATCACCGCTGCGCGTGTCCCCCAGATAGCCGCATCCATTTCTTGCGCCCGACGTGTTCCAAACTCCATCAAAGGTTCATCTTCGATGACCGAACGAATACGAGCTGCCTTAGTAGCCACCAAGGTCTGGTAGTTAACGATGTTCAAAAGGGCTGTTTCGACCAACTGACATTGGGCTAGAGGGCCTTCCACCTGCACAATCGGTTCATTAGCAAAAACCAAATCCCCTTCTTGGGCAGAACGAACGGTCAACTCCAACTTGAAATTGCGGAGATAGTCCAAGAATGCCCCATGATAGCCTAGCGACTCCAAATAGGCAATATCACTATCTGAAAAACGCAGGTCTTCAAGATAACTCACAATTCTTTCCAAACCTGCAAAAACTGCATAGCCATTCTTAAAAGGCTGTTGGCGGAAATACACCTCAAAAACCGCTTTCTTATTGTGAATCCCTTGGTCAAAGTAAACCTGCATCATGTTGATCTGGTACAAGTCTGTGTGCAATGTCAAACTATCATCTGGATACATACTTTTCCTACTTCCTTAGCTAGAAATACATGAAAATTTTCAAAAACTTTCATGTATTCCAATAAATTAGTACTATTATATCACATTTTAGCTGGATTGAGAAAAGAGTAACAAGCTATTCTCCACTCTCCAGTTCATCCATGTCTTGCTCAAATTTTTTCTGGACCCATTCTCCATAACCCAATGCAATATATAAATGTCATTTTGTAAAATTTTATTAACAAAAAACTCTCTACCATAAAAAATAGAGAGTGTTAAGTTTAAATATAAGATTTCAAAATATCGACGACATCACTTCTTTTCTTAACCTTATAGACCTTGATTCCCAATTTCTCAGCTGCGATTGGATTGTCCTCAATATCGTCTAGAAAGACACAATTTGTAGGATTTAACTGGTATTTATCAAGAATCTACTTAAACGTTACCCATAGCCACTATCATACCTCCATACTTTTATAAAGCCCCTCTTTGCTTTATTCTCCTTACAAATCCTTTTGGTAATAATGTCTTTGCCCAATGTAGGGATAGTCTTGTAAGGTAAAGACTTTCTTGTAGCCATGCCTTTTATAAAAATCTGGCGCCTGAAACTGGTAAGTATTGACAAAAGCAAAACGACAGTTTCGATTCTTAGCTTCAGTTTCTGCTTGCTGCAATAGTTTTGAACCGATTCCTTGCCCTCGCAGTTCCTCTTTTACAAATAAATACTCGATTTCTAGCCAATTTCCAAAAGTCTCTGCTATCAAACCTGCCAGGAGATTGCCCTTTTCATCTTCTACATAAAAATTAAGTGGCTCACTTTCAGCTTTTTCTCTTTTTGAACGATTATAAGCACGAATCAGATTCCCTATTTCTTGTGATTTATGGGATTCCTTATTTTCCAATCTAAAGTACATCCAAACCTCCTTGAAAACTGATACAGCTTGATTATAGTCTTATTTCAATGGACTGTCAAACTAGCAAAAACCCACCAACCTAAGTTGATGAGTTTCAAATCTATTTTCTAAATTTCCACTGGCTGTAAATCCCGAAACCGATAATCCAGATAGCTGAGCCGATTGCTCCTACAAATGTAGACTCTTGTAAAAAGAGGGTTACAAAGACAAAGGCAAAGAAGAGCATGGTTAAAGGATTTAGGAAACGATAATGGGGCATGAGATAGCCATCCGCCATAAAGTCTGGTGACTTGCGGTATTTAAGGTGAGCCACCATAATCAAGATATAAATGGCGATATAGACACCTGATGATGATGCTGTAATCAAGGCAAAGGCATCGGAAACACCTGGCAAGACGTTGATAAAGGCTGCTAGGGCAATCAAAACCGCTGAAGCAATGATCGCATTTTGTGGCACGTTATGACGAGAAAGGGTATCTGCCTTAATAGCCTTTAAGAATGGATTTGGCGAATCATGGGCAATCTGGTACAAATGACGACCTGTTGAATAAAGGGTTGAGTTAAGAGCAGATGCTGCTGACGTCAAGACGACAAAGTTAATCAAGGCCGCTGCCCACTTGATACCTGCCAATTCAAATACCGTAACAAAGGGAGAATCAGCCGAAGCAAGTTCACGCCACGGAATGATAGCCATGATGGCTAAGAGGGCACCACCGTAGAAAAAGGCGATACGCAAAGGAATTTCCTTAACGGCTTTTGGCAAGACCTGACGTGGATTTTTGGTTTCAGAAGTTGTTACCCCGATAAATTCAATCATGAGGTAAGCAAAGAAAACCATCTGAAAGGCCATGACAAAGTTCACTCCACCATTAGGGAAGAGGGAGAAATTGTCGGTGATATTGGCCAAACTTGCTACTCCATGAGGTGTCTTAAAGCCTGTCAAGACCATAAAGACCCCTGTGGCAATCATAGCTAAAATAGCCACAATCTTGACCATAGCAAACCAAAACTCAACTTCCCCAAAGAGCTTAACCGCGATCAGATTGACCAAGGCTAGAATGGTCAAAAATCCAATCTCAATCATCCAACTTGGCCAGCTAGGGAACCAAAACTGAACATAATGAGAGATGGCTGTGATTTCTGCCATACCGATAAAGACAACAGATAGCCAGTAAGACCAAACTGAGAAATAACCCCAGCCCTTACCCAAATGACGCGTGATAAAGTTGATAAAGGTATGTTGCTCAGGATCTTGATAAAGCATTTCCCCAACCGCACGCATCATGAGGAACATAAAGGCCCCTGTAATCATATAAATCAGCACAATGGAAGGACCTGTTAAGCTGATAGAGCGACCTGCTCCCAAAAAGAGTCCTGTTCCAATTGTTCCCGCAATGGCCATAACCTGCACGTGACGATTGGTCAGACCACGCTCCATCTTATTTTTTTTCTTCTTTGAACTCATATCGTCTCCAATTCAATTTAAAATGGAAAAAGGAGTGAGTGAAGCGCACAGCCTCCCCACTCCTTTTTTTTGTTTTTAGGCTGTTTTTTCAACCTTCAAGATTTTTACATCATAGCTACCAACAGGTGTTTCAATGGTTGCTGTGTCACCTGTTTTCTTACCAATCAAGGCTTGTCCAATTGGGCTTTCATTTGAAACTTTACCTGCAAAGGCATCCGCACCGGCTGAACCTACGATAATATAAACTTCTTCCTCGTCCTCACCAATTTCTTGGATAGTGACTGTTTTCCCAATCGCTACTTCGTCTTGGGCAACTGAGTCGCTATTGACGATTTCAGCATAGCGAATTTTTGTTTCCAAGCTAGAGATTTGTCCTTCGACAAAGGCTTGTTCATCCTTAGCTGCTTCGTATTCACTGTTTTCTGAAAGGTCACCGTATGAACGAGCAATCTTAATGCGCTCTACCACTTCTGGTCGGCGGACCAATTTCAATTCTTCTAATTCTTTTTCAAGTTTTTCCTTTTCCGCAAGGGTCATAGGATATGTTTTTTCTGCCATTTTTCTCAACTTTCTTCTGATGATATTTTCTAAAGAAAATTATGTGAAGCATCACATAATTTTAGTTTGTTTGGTTTAATTTGCTGTTGACATGGTCGGCAACATTCCGATCATGTTCTTCTTTATTGCTAGCATAGTAGACCTTACCATCTGTCACATCTGCAACAAAGTAAAGGTTTTCACTCTTAGTCTGATTGATACTTGACTCGATAGCATCCAAGCTTGGACTATCTACCGGACCAGGCATGAGGCCTAGATTTGTATAAACATTGTATGGTGAATTAATCGATGTATCAATTCCAGCATCGTCGGCAAGACTAATCTTCTGACCAAGTTTTCCTTGGGCATACAAGATGGCAATATTGCTTTGAAGTGGCATACCAAGATTCAAGCGATTGTAGAATACACCTGCAATCAACTTACGGTCTTCCGTCTTAGCTCCTTCTTTTTCGACAAGAGAAGCAATGGTCAGCAATTCATTGACCGTCAAATTCTTAGACTTAATCGTACTGTAATGAGGTGCCAAAGTCTTGTCCATAGCTGCCAACATCTCATCAATCAAGCTTTCAACAGTTGTGCTTTCCTTGATAGAATATGTAGCTGGGAAGAGGAATCCTTCCAAACGGTAACGAACGCCACTTTCCTTTGTAGGCAAGCTTTCAAGTAGACTCGGATATTTGGCAACTTCTTGACTGATAAAGCTCTCATCTTGAACTTTTGCTAGGAAAGCATCCGCTGTCAATGGCTCTTTGAAGTCACCTTGCAATTGACCTACAGCTTGTGCCATTTGATCAATCGTATAACCTTCTGGAATTGTCAAAGTCGCAAGGACAGGTTCTTGAGCTTCAGCTGTTCCACCTTTTTGTAGTTCGTGGATGATATCTTCTGTACTCATGCTCTTTTGCAAATTATAGTAACCTGATTTCAAATCAGCATAATTTTTGTACTTAGCATACAAGCTAAAAACTAGACCGTGTTTAATCAAGCCGGCATCTTCAAGTGTCTTACCGATTTCTTGAACATTAGAGCCTTCTGGGATTTGAACCGTTACATATTGCTTAGAATCAGCGTCAACAGGCTGTAAAGATGACTGAACATACTGATAACCGAAGTAAGCACCTGCTGAAATCAAGGCAAGGAAAATCAGTAGAGAAATGAAGAAGGCCTTGAAGCCAGATTTTTTCTCTTTCTGCGGCTTAACGGGTTTTGCTCCTTCTCTACGGCTACGACGTGGTGTATCGCTAATGATATCCACTGTTTCTTTAGCAGGCGTCGGTGTTTCTGGACGTGCTTGTTCTTCTTTTTTCTCTGCTGTCTTATAGGAAACAGCTACCCTTGTTGGGGTTTCATTGTATTCTCTTTCAACTTTGCTAGGTCTAACAGGTCCTGGTCCTGGTCTTGAGCCACTTTCTTCTGCTGGAGAAGAAGGCACATCTTGACTTGGATGGGTTGGGACGGCAGGAGTTTCTCTTTGAAGGTCATCTGCTGGAGAAGCTAGTACATCTTGACTTGGGTGAGTAGGCGCAGCAGGAGCTTTTCTCATAATCTCCTCTACCGTTGACAAGGAATCAGCCATGAGTTCTTCAGCTGAAGGTTCATTTGCAGGAGTGGGAACTACTGCCTCATCTTCTTTCAGAACTTCATCATAGCCTTTTACTTTTTCTAAATCTCTCAGAATCTGCTCTTTAAAGCTTAATTTCTCTTCTTCTCTTGACTTTTCACTCAAAAGTTTTTCCTCCTTGTTGACAATCCATAATATTATATCTTAAAAGTCCAAGAAAAGCAACCTATGATACTTTTCCTAGCTTATTTTTTCGTTTCCCAGACCATATCATACCAGGTTTCCCCTGCAAAGGTTGACTGGGACAGGCCTTCATTGGTAAATCCATGTTTTTCGTAGTAAGTAATGAGATAGTCATGACAGGTTAGGTTAATGCCTTCTCTTTCGTGTTCAAGAGCCAGTTCTTTCAAAGCTGCTAGCAATTTCTGACCTAGTCCGAGGCCCTGTGCCTCCTTGGCAATAGACAGACAGGTCACAGAGATATAGCCACCAGGCTCATGACTATAGTCTTCTATCTCCTCTGTAAAAGACTGGTCTTGCAGATGGCGTTGTGGGCCAACTGGCCCTTCTATATACCCCATGATTCTGCCTTCTTTTTCTGCAACCAGAAACGAGGTCTGAATTTCTCGCAAATGCGCCTCAAAAACAGAGCGAGGAATGGCTTCTTCAATCGAGAAATTTTCTAGTTCAATCTCAACGATACGATCCAAATCTTCTAATCTTACTTGTCTGATTTTCATTGTGCCTCCAGATAAAAGGGATTAAACCAAATCATACTAAAACCCTGGCTAGTTGTATAAAGCGAAGTTTCTTCATCAATAAAACCGTTCATTTCAAAATAGGATAGCAACTCATCAGGACTCTTCAAACGAATAGCCTTGTAATCCAGCTCTACCGCCACCTCTTTCAAAGCCGCAAGAAGAAGCATGCCCAATCCCTGTCTCTGATGGTCAGTATCAATGACTAAAGAATGTATTTCTAGACATTGCGGATTGTGGGGCTGAGGACCACCTAGAACATAGCCCAAAAGCTGATTTTCATCCCTAGCTAGAAGAAAGGTATCCGCAGACTTACGGATACTTTCTTCTAAAATATGGGAAGGTTGCTGCTTTTCAGCTGAAAACACTGAGGCCTGAAGTTCCTCTATATCAGCCAAATCAGACTTACTTGCCTGAATGATTTTAATTGGAATTTCCATGGGAAAATCCTACTGAACATTGCTTGTCAAGTTAGACAAGAGACGCTCAAATGAGTATTCATAGGTTTGGATGTCTCCTGCTCCCATAAAGACATAGACAGCATTGTCATGGTCAAGGAGTGGTGAAACATTTTCAACAGTAATGACTTGGTGTTTTTTGTTGATTTTTTGGGCTAGGTCTTCTACCTTAACGTCACCATGGTCCACCTCACGAGCAGAACCATAGATTTGTGCTAGGTAAACAGCATCTGCTTGGTTCAAAGCGTGAGCAAATTCGTCCAACAAGGCAATGGTTCTTGTAAAGGTATGCGGTTGGAAGACTGCTACAATTTCCTTGCTTGGGTATTTCTGACGAGCCGCATCCAAGGTCGCAATAATTTCTGTTGGATGGTGGGCAAAGTCATCGATAATCACTGTGTCATTGACAATTTTCTCAGTGAAACGACGCTTAACACCAGCAAATGTTTTCAAGTGCTCACGCACCAAGTTCAAATCAAATCCTGCTGTGTAAAGAAGACCAATAACGGCCGTTGCATTCATGATATTGTGACGACCAAAGGTTGGGATGTGGAATTGCCCCAAGTCTTGTCCACGGAAGTGAACTGTGAAGGTTGAACCAGTTGTTGAACGAAGAAGCTCACTAGCTACAAAGTCATTACCTTCTGCTTCAAAACCATAATAATAAATTGGTGCATCAGACGTAATCTTACGCAATTCTGCATCTTCACCATAGACAAAAAGACCCTTGGTAATTTGTTTAGCATAGTCGTTAAAAGCATTGAAAACATCCTCTAGACTTGTGAAATAGTCTGGATGGTCAAAGTCAATGTTGGTGATAATAGAGTATTCTGGGTGATAAGGCATAAAGTGGCGTTCATATTCGTCAGATTCAAAGACAAAATATTTGGCATTGGCCGAACCACGACCTGTCCCATCCCCAATCAAGAAGCTAGTGTCTGTGATGTGAGACAAGACATGAGACAACATACCCGTCGTTGAAGTTTTTCCATGCGCTCCTGCTACTCCCATGCTAACAAAGTCACGCATAAAGCTACCTAGGAACTCATGGTAACGTTTGTAGCTGATACCATTTTGGTCTGCATAGGCAATTTCGACGTTGTTATCTGGACGAAAGGCATTTCCAGCGATAATTTCCATATCACCGTCTAGATTCTTTTCATCAAAAGGAAGAATAGTAATTCCTGCCTGCTCAAGACCACGTTGAGTAAAGTAGTATTTTTCAACATCTGATCCTTGAACCTTGTGCCCCATTTGGTGCAACATCAAGGCCAAGGCACTCATCCCTGATCCCTTAATTCCGATAAAATGATATGTCTTTGGCATGTTTTCTCCCCTATTCTGTAATTCTGGTCAGATTCAACTCTTGGGCAACCCGACGTTCTTGTTCTGTTTGTTTACTTTTTTTATTGTAGATTTGGCTCTTCTTTAGAAAATCATAGTTGTTTTTCTTTGGAGCAGGTGCTGACACTTCTTCATTCTTGGTAGGGATAGAATGAACTTCTTCCGCCAAGATATAATGAGACTGGGTCAATTTTTGGCTATATTTGACAAATTCACCAGGATTTTCCTTTTGGAAAGGAGCTGTCGGTTGGTTGCCCTGTCTAAGAAGGCCTGATTTAGAATGACGTCTCGCACGGCTGAAATCCTGAGTTAGATAGTTAGCAGAGCGTTTCTTTTTCAAGTCTGCACGCGCTTCTTCACGCGCCACCTCTGCATAACTCTTTCCTTCTTTTTTAACCCCTAAAGGAGCTTTTTTAGGTTTCTCGACTTGCTTTTCAATCGGTTTGACTGGTGTTTCTTCAGCAATAGGAGCCCATTCTAAATAATTTTTATCTCGATACTCACCCTTGATATTACTGATCAGATCAGACTCATCGTACAAGTTCATGACTGGCATTTCAGTCAACATGACCTCGTCATCTGACACCAATGGAAATCGTTCTTGTTTCATTTTCTATTTCCTTTCAACACTTCATTATAGCGTATTGTCTTGATTTTTCAAGTGCTGGCTTCAGAAATTCCCAAAATTTCTCTAATTTCTGCTAGGGTGAGACTGCCACGTGACTCTGTGCCGTCCAATACTTGTGACACCAGATGTTTCTTCTGTTCTTGGAGTTCCTGAATTTTTTCTTCAATGGTTCCCTTGGTTACCAAGCGATAGACCTCAACCGTTTCTTCCTGCCCCATCCGATGGGCACGGCCAATGGCTTGCGCTTCCACCGCAGGATTCCACCAAAGGTCAACCAAGATAACCGTATCAGCACCTGTCAGGTTCAGACCGACCCCACCAGCCTTGAGGGAAATTAGAAAGGCGTCCCTTTCCCCTTGGTTAAAGGCCTTGGTCATGTCCTGTCTTTCCTTGGCTGGGGTTGAACCTGTAATTTTAAAGGAAGTCAAGCCCAAGTCTGGCAGTTCTTGCTCAATTTTTTCCAACATTCCCTTGAACTGAGAAAAAATCAAGACACGGTGTCCGCCGTCTGCCACCTGTACCAGCAGGTCTCGGAGACTATCCAGTTTGCCACTAGCTCCCTGATAATCCTCCATAAAGAGGGCAGGCGTATCACAGATTTGGCGCAAGCGCATCAGACCAGATAAGATTTCCACACGACTTCGCTGAAATTCCTGATCTGACACTTGAGCCAGACGCTCTCGCATCTGTTGCAACTGGGCTAGGTAGATAGCCTTTTGCTGGTCTTCCAGTTCATTTTTATAAACCACTTCAATCAAGTCTGGCAATTCAGTCAGAACTTCTTCTTTCTTGCGCCGCATAACGAAGGGCTTGATAAACTGAGCCACGCGCTCGGCTGGCAATTTCATAAATTCTTTCTTACTTGGCAAAAATCCTGGCATGACTATTTGGAAAATAGACCACAACTCACCCAGATGATTTTCAATAGGAGTCCCTGACAAGGCAAAGACTGACGGCACCACAAATTGTCTCAAGGTCTGGGCAATCTTGGTCTGGGCATTTTTCATAACCTGAGCTTCATCTAAGAAAAGGAAATCAAAGGCCATCCCCTGATAAAGCTCACTGTCCTGACGGAAGATAGCATAGCTTGTCACATAGATTTGATGGCTCTCAGCAAGAATCTCTTCACGACTAGCTTTCAAACCATGAACAACAGCCACATCTAACTGTGGGGCAAATTTTTGAAACTCATCTGCCCAGTTGTAAATCAAACCTGACGGAGCGAGAATCAAGACTCGACTTTCTTTTGTCACTTGGCTGGTCAAAAATGCAATGGTCTGGAGTGTTTTCCCCAATCCCATATCATCAGCCAAAATCCCACCAAAACCATAATGATGGAGCATTTGCAGCCAGCCGATTCCCTTTTCCTGATAATCTCGCAAGTCAGCCTGAACTTGAGTTGTTTGTCGAGGAAAGTCCTCTGGATGCGTCAAATCGTGAGCCAGATTCTGGAATTCCTGTGAAAAAGAAACACGGTCACGTCCTTCAAAGAGATGGGCTAAACTGTAAGCCAAAGATTTTCGAGTCTGCAATGTCCCATCTTTTAATTCAAATTGCCCCAATTCCCGCAAATTTTGGCTAATTTTCTTGGTTTCTTCATCGAAAAAGTAGACTTGATTGGACGAATCAATATAAAAATCTTGATTGTCAACCAAGGCCTGCATGGCTTGGTCAATTTCCTCCTGAGCAATATCTTGAAAATCAAACTGGATTTCCAAGAGACCTCCCTTGGAAGCAATCTGCACTTGAGGGCTCGCTAGGTTATAGAGTTCTTCTAACTTGTCTGATAGGTCAACATCCCCGAGTTTTTCAAAGACTGGAATGATGTCATGGAAGAAATGATAGACAGACTCGGCTTTTAAGGCCTGACGCCAAGATTGAAAATCGGCTTCAAAACCCGCTGCCAAACAGACTTGGAAAATTCTTTCTTCTAAGTCAGCATCACTCGAAAATGGCAATTCTTCTAGCTCTTGTCGGCTAGATACCTGTCTATCCCCATAATCAAACTGGATTTCTAAACGAATCCGATTATCCTCTTCCCTGTCAAAATAAAACGATGGAGAAAAAGTTTTGATTTGTAACCGTTCTGGAGCTGAGACGGTCCCCATCTGGCTAAAGAGTGTCAAACTGGAAGCCAATTTATCGCGGTCACTGCTATCAAATTGCAGGAATTTCTTTCCATGTTGATCCAAAGGCAGAGCTTTGATTTCCTTAAGAAGACGCATCTGCTGGTCTGTTAGAAAATAAACCTGTCCTTTATGGAAAAGCACAGCTCCCTGATAAAAGACATTGACCCTTGGACTCTCACTGATTTCCATTTCAAAATAATCCGAGTATTCTGTTACTGTAAATGCAAAGAGATTGGCACCAACATGTAAATCCTGAAAAAGCAAGGTCTGGTAGCTATTCACTTGGTGGTCAAATTGAAAATGGGGTAAGGCCATCAGTAAATTCACCCCCTGCTCAAAAAAGGTCAGAGGGAAAAAGAGATGCCGACCTTGATTTTGGAAAAAGAGGTCTGGAGCCTGTCCTTCCTCCATCAGTCCCCGCAAGAAAGTCAGAAGTTCTTGGCTGGCCTCATCAAAGGCTTCCCAAGAAAGAGACTCCTCATAAATCTTGCCAATCATATAAGACTTTCTCTGCTCGACAATCCTTAAAAAAAGTGGAATATCCCGAATAACATAGTATTTTTGGCTATTGATTTGGCCGATTCTCAGGGTCCACAAGATATGATTGGTTCCTGCTTCCACTTGCCCCACAGCCGATAATTCATAGGCACGTTCTGATTTTGGAGACAAGATTCGGTCCAAAAATTTGCCACCCAAGGTCACCTTGGTTTCAACGGCCTCTTTTTCTTCATGACCTTCTTCTAGACTCTGCAAGATTTCCTGACCACGCTCATCATTTTTTAGAAAATGCTCTAGAGCTGCCAAATGCACACAGTAGCCCCTCTTTTGGAAAAAATCGCAGGCACAAAAAACCAAATCATCCTCTAAACTATAGCGCAGTTCTTCTTCTGCCACGCGAGCGTAGAGCCGATTATTCTTTTCCTTGATGATGTCAACCTTACCAGTTTCATAAAGGGCAACGCCTTCGATACGGACTTTCCCCGGAATCAATTTAGCCATATTTTTACCTTTACCTTATCTTTTTATTATACCATATTTTCCCCTATGAAAATAGCCTTCTAGGATGACTTTTCTCCTAGAAGGCTGGATTTTTAACGTTTGGCAAAAGTCGTCACAATCCGCTGACAAACTTCTTGCAACAGGGATTTAGGCATGGCTACATTGAGACGGGCATGGAGACTTCCTTCCTCTCCAAAATCCAAACCACGGTTAAGGATAACCTTGGCTTCATTTCTCAACAGCTCTTGCAATGCTTCATCAGTCAGGTCATAGGCTGAAAAATCAAGCCAAATCAAGTAGGTTCCCTGCGGTTTCATAACCTTGATTTTAGTTTCTTTTTCAAATAGATCGACCACATAGTTGATGTGTTCTTCAAAGACTTGCTTGAGCTCCTCTAGCCAATCCTTCCCATAGCGATAGGCAGCTTCTGTCGCCAAATAACCCAAGCCTGAAATTTCGTGCTGATTATTGGCCAACTGGCGTTTCTGGTAAGCCAGTCTCAACTTAGGATTTTCAATGACTGCATAGGAATTTTTTGTCCCAGCAATGTTAAAGGTTTTAGTGGCACTAGTCAAGACAATCGCAAATTCTTTAAAGTCAGGGTTAATGGTATTGAAAGAATGATGCTTGTGACCAAAGAGAGCCAAATCTTGGTGAATCTCATCTGAAACTAACAAAACACCATGTTTTTGACAGAGTTGGCCAATCTTTTCCAACACTTCCTTTTCCCACACACGTCCACCAGGATTGTGAGGATTGCAGAGGATATAGAGTTTGACATCCTCTTCTACCAAATCCTTCTCCAACTTCTCAAAGTCAATCTCAAACAGACCATCCTTTTCCACCAAAGAATTGGTAATCAATCTGCGGTTATTCAACTTAACACTGCGAGCAAAAGGTGGGTAAACTGGTGTGTTAATCAGAACTGCCTCGCCTTCTTTTGTAAAGGCTTGAATAGCTGTTGAAATAGCTGGTACTACACCCTCGATAAAGATAAGAGCTTCTTTGTCAAAGTGATAGCCGTGTTGTGTCGCTTCCCACTTTTGAACTTCCTTAATTAAATCATCACTGGCATAAGTATAGCCATAAACCAATTGGTCTGCGTAAGTCTGCACAGCTTGGCGGATTTCAGGCAAGACCACAAAGTCCATATCCGCTATCCAAGCTGGTAGGACTTCGCTATCCGTTTCCGCCTCTTTCCATTTATAGGTATGGTGCCCTAAACGATTGGGCAGGCTTGTAAAATCATATTTCCCCATCTTTTTCTTATCCTTCCAAGGCTTGGCGCAAATCTGCAATCAAATCTCTAGCATCCTCAATCCCAATTGACAAACGCAAGAGGTCATCTGTCAAACCATAAGAATGGCGCACTTCTGCTGGAATATCAGCGTGGGTTTGGGTCGTTGGGTAAGTGATAAGACTTTCCACCCCACCTAAACTTTCCGCAAAAGAGAAGACCTTGAGACTATTCAAGATATGAGGAATGCGTGTTTCATCCGCTACTTTAAAGGAAATCATGCCTCCACGCCCAGTGTAGAGAACTTCCTTAACTGCTGGAGAATCCTTCAAAAAGGCAACCACTTCTTGGGCATTGGCTGTTGAGCGCTCCATACGAAGAGACAAGGTCTTGAGACCACGAATCAATTGATAACTGTCAAACGGAGACAAGACTGCCCCTGTCGTATTAAGATTGTAGAAAAGTTTCTCGTATAGTTCTAAACTATTGGTCACAACCACTCCAGCCAAGACATCATTGTGCCCTGCTAGATACTTAGTCGCTGAATGGAGAACGATATCAGCTCCATCTTCAATCGGACGTTGGTAGATAGGGCTGTAGAAGGTATTATCCACCACCACTTTGGCACCCTTAGCATGAGCCAATTTTGCTAGTTTTTCGATATCAAATTCCAACATCAAAGGATTGGTTGGTGTTTCGATATAGAGAACATCCACGTCCTTTTCTAACTCGGCAATCAACTCTTCTTCTGTATTGGCATAGGTAAAATGGAAACGACCTTCCTGTTCCACTTGGTTGAACCAGCGGAAAGAACCACCATAAAGGTCACGGACAGCCAAGACCTTACTACCTACTGGAAAGACGCTAAAGGCCAGTACAATAGCTGACATCCCTGAGCTAGTCGCTAGGGCATAGTCTGCGGACTCAATAGCCGCCAAGACTTCTTCAGCCTTACTACGAGTTGGGTTTTTGGTGCGCGTATAGTCAAATCCAGTAGATTGACCAAACTCTGGATGCTGATAAGTCGTTGAAAAATGAAGCGGTGTCACCAAAGCTCCTGTCGCTTCATCTGATTTGATACCCGCCTGGGCCAAAATTGTGTTGATGTGTAATTCCTTGCTCATACAATACCTCCAAATCTATAATAACTATTGTACCACTTATTTTCATCAACTCATTTTCTTCTTTTCAAGAGCTAGTTATAGTTTCAAACTATAGACTTATACTCTTCGAAAATCTCTTCAAACCACGTCAGCGTCGCCTTGTCGTAGGTATGTTACTGACTTCGTCAGTTCTATCCACAACCTCAAAATAATGTTTTGAGCAACCTGCGGCTAGCTTCCTAGTTTGCTCTTTGATGTTCATTGAGTATTAGCTAGTAAAGCTAAAAAGAATCCAGAAAAGCTTCCAGATTCTTTTGTGAAAATGATTGCTAGGGCTTACTTAGACTGAAAGAAATCCTGTTGGGCTAAATAGTCATAATGGTCTTTGTTAAATTGATATTGGCCCACATGCTGACTAATCTGACCGACATCCACGGAAAAAATATAGTCTTCATTTTGATAATGCCAATTAAGTCTAACTGTATTCAAGACGGTCTTATAAGTAAAATCTTGAACTTGATTCCAGGGCATCTCAAGGACTTGATTAGAGCGATTTTCAGTTATATCACTGATGTCCATCAAGTAGATTCCCTTAGATGTGAATGCTAGAATCTTAGGCTTCACACTCGACTGAACATAGTAGGAACCACCTATAATGAAAAAATCAATAAAGGATTTCAGCAATGTCTTTTTCTTAAAAGCCATCAGAAAATTCTTTTGCCCTTCAATGCGACAAGTTGACAGAAATGATGCAATCTGTTTTTCTGTCGCAAACTCCATAATAGCGCCCATGATGTTACCTCCATAATGATTAGTAAATAGGCAGATAAGAACTCTTCACTTAAAGAAGAACTTATCATTTGTTGCATTTTATCTTACTTTTCCAGTAGATTGCACCCCTCCTATAACATTACCCTAGCATGTGCATACTTAAATCAACATTGGGTAAATTTTCGAACGTAGTTTCTTATATTCATTATAACATAAATTTAATAAAGCAATTAAAAAATGTAAGCACTTTTCTTCCAATTTTTCCATCATTCTATATAAAAACGACAGCTTCTTTCGAAACCATCGTTTTTCTTGAAAAATCCTTATTTGACATGTTTTGCCAATTCTTCTTGGGCTTTTTTATTGGATTCTTCTTTTTCTTTCAACCATTTTTCTTTGGCTTTTTCATATTCGTCTTTCGTAACTGTCTTATCTTGTACTTTGAGGTATTTATATGATTCGACCCCTTTATTACCAGCTAATGAATACGGTGAAGAGAAAGGAACTGTTTTTCTCAATGTTGGTGTTCCACCCCGTGAAACATTTGGAATTGCTAGAGAGCTATCTACCAACCAGGCTTGGGCATCTGCATACTTTTCATAGCGTTTTGTAATATCTTGTTCCTTATTAGCATCTTCCAACATTTGAGTGTAGATATCCAATCCAACAGCCTTGGCCTTGTCATTGGCTTCACCTGGCTCTATACCTAGATTTTGCATCAAACCACCAGAATTAACATTAAAGACGTCAAGATAGGTTGAAGGGTCTTGATAGTCTGCACTCCAACCGCCATTGTAAAGATCATAATCTTTCTGAGCAGCAGTTTGAGCCAAATAGCTTGTATTGTCAAAATCTTCAGTAGTGAGTTGTTGAATATCAATTACAACATTTTCTGCACCTAAAGCTGCTTCAATAGATTGCTTCATAGAGTTTGCCTCTTGGACACCCTTTTTATCAGCTTGGTCAACTGTCATGTCCAAGTGGATAGGGAATTGGACTCCTTTGGCTTGGAGTTCTTTCTTAGCCTCTGCAAATTTAGCCTTGGCTTTTTCAGCATTGTAGTATGGATCCTGGGCATCTGCAAAGTTGATTCCTTGCCATTCCTTACCATAATTCACCATCTTAGAAGCTACTACTTCACCAAAGTCTTTTCCATTGATACTTACAAATGTTGGAGGAACGACAAGGTTACGCAAAATCTTAGTTGCCCCCTCTTCTCCTTGAGATTGAGCCCCGTAGGCTGTACGATCATAGGCAAAATTAATGGCTTGACGGAAGTTTTTGTTAAGAACCGCTTCTTGTGTAGATTTCTTCTCAGCATCACTTGTTTTTGAAGTGAATTTATAAGATTTTCTATCTAAGTTGAAGTTTAAGAAGTAAGATGTAGCATCTTGCAGACTATAGATGATATTGTCTTTATTCTTCTCTTTGATTCCTTCGAAGCTTGAACTATTTGGATAAAGACGAGCATAGCTATAGGCTCCCTCTACATAGTTACGAGCCAGTGCATCTTGGTCACTACCATCATAATAGGCCAATTTCACATCATCTACAAAGACATTTTTAGCATCCCAGTAGTTAGGATTTTTCTTGTATTCGATGACCGATTTTGAAACAAAGGATTTCATCAAGAAAGGTCCATTGTACAAAATGCTAGATGGATCTACCTTCCCAAAATCATCCCCTTTTGATTTCAAGAAATCAGCGTTGACTGGGAAGAGAATGGTTGAAGTTGTTTTTGAGTTCCAGTAAGGTTCTGGTCGTGTCAAGGTATATTGAACGGTTTGGTCATCTAGAGCCTTAACTCCGACAGTTGAAAAGTCTGTTGTTTTACCAGTGATATAGTCATCTAAACCTGCAACGGATTCTTGCACTAAGTACAAGGCTTCTGATTTTTTATCAGCCGCATATTTCAAACCAGTTACAAAATCTTGGGCAGTTACAGGAGCATATTCCTCTCCATCTGCAGTATACCATTTAGCATCTTTCCGCAGTTTGTAGGTATAGGTCAAACCGTCCTTAGAAACACTCCAATCCTCTGCCAAGGATGGGATATAGTTCCCATACTGGTCATTTTCCATGAGCCCATCTACCAAATTAACCACGATATCATTGGTTGTTGCACGGTTTTCTGCTAGATAGTTCAAACTTGATGGGTCACTTACGTAAACATAGTTATATGTTTTTGACCCTGTGCTAGAATTTCCACAGGCACTTAACAAAATACCTGCACTTAACACGACACCTGCAAGCGTTGCATACTTGGCCTTAGACTTTTTCATTTCCAGAACCTCCTGATTTAAATATTTGTTTTATTATACAGACTAACTACTTTTTAGTCAAGTGTTTTTTGACATAAAATTCAATTACTTTCGTTATTTATTCTCTGTTTTACATTTTATATCCAATTCTAACAATAAAAAATGAATAAGAGAGTGTTTTGGTTTTTAAAAAACTCAACTTATTCATTTTATTTATAAATTATTTTTTAAGAAATTTTTAATTTTGCTCGCAGGCGATCTGCTTGGGCTTTTCCAATCACCTTATCCAACAAACGGGTACGGAGACTCATGACCCCGTATACTCCTCCACCCATGGCACCGACAAGAGCTACATAAAGGAAGCTCCACAAACGTCCACTTGGTTGGAATACAAATCCTAAAATCCACTGGATGGCACCTACACCGATGAACATAACAAGGGTCAACAAACTGATTAAAATGGTTCGCTTCAAAATCACCTTGCGCTTAACACCAGTTACTTGACAAATATCCCGATACATCAAGACGTTAGGAATGATAAGACCGATGGTTGTGGAAATTAAAGGACCATAACTGTGGAAGAGAGCGATGGTTGGAAGTTGCAAGACTAGCTTGGCAATAGAACCATAGATAAAATAAAGAACTGCCTTGCGATTTCGGAACATGGCTTGAAGCATTGGAGACAAGACCATGTACAAGCCTAAAATAGTAGACTGCAAAACTGCAAAGACAAACAAGCCCATGGCCAAACTATCTGGCTTGCCATAGAAGACTGTATAAAGAGGTTCTCCTACCATAACCACTCCAACCGTTGCTGGTAGCAAGAATAGGAAAAGCATGGTAATACTGTCCTGAACTAGACGAGAAGCCGCCTTCAAGTCCCCCTTGACATAGTTTTCAGTCAAAAGTGGCAAACCGACGCTCCCAATTGAAACCCCAACAGAAATCAAAATCATAGTAATTTTATTTGGATTGGCAGAAAAATAAGAAAACATGACAATTAAGTCTTCATTACTGTAGTTGCTAAACCACTTCATGCTATTGATAAAGGTATTTTGGTCCAAGATTTGGAAAAGCTGAATAGCCGAACCAGTCAAGATAAAAGGAATAGCTTCCTTAATGGTATCAACCAAAAGACGCTTGCTGTTAATCTTATCTCCTGTTTCAAAGACTCTTTTGAGTAAACCTTCTTGAGCAAGGAAATAGACCAAAACTGCAAAACTAGCTACCATGCCGACAAAGGCCGCAAAGGTCGATTGGGTAACCGCTGCTAGGTAATCTCCTGAACCGAGCTTCATAATGATAAAGGTTGCTAAGAGCATCCAGATAACACGAATGACCTGCTCAGCGATTTGGCTCATGGCATAAGGTTTGAGGTTATTCATCCCTTGGAAAAATCCTCGGATAACACTCATAGACGGGAAAATCAAGACTCCCCAAGCCAAGCTTTGCATGATTGGGATCAAGTCTTTGCCCACGCCAGACAAGTCTGCTAGCCAAGGAGCAAAGACATACAAGATTAGAGCAAAAACGAGGCCTAGTCCTGTCATAAATCCTAGAAAGCTTCTAATCAGGGCAAAGCTATGCTCCTCTTCTCGCATGGTATTATACTTGGCAACTTGCTTGGCCACCGCAACTGGAATACCTGCTGTTGAAACCAGCAAGAACCAGGCATAGATATTATAACCCATGGTAAAGAGACCATTGGCCGTAGCCGCATAAGACCCCATCCAGATGTACCATGGAATAATATAAATAGCCCCGAGTAGGCGACTAATAAAGTTACTAGCCGTTAACCAAGCAGTCCCCCGTAACATCTGGGCCTGCTGGTGATTGTTTTCGTGCGACATAGATTCCTCATTCAATTTTGATAACTAGGAAAAACTCCTTATCTTCCATTATAAACTTTTCCTTGTTACTTGTAAATTTGCGACTTTCGGTTTACAATAGAAAGTATGATTAAGATTGAAACCGTATTAGATATTTTAAAGAAAGATGGTCTCTTCCGTGAGATTATCGACCAAGGACACTATCACTACAACTACAGCCATGTCGTGTTTGACACCATCTGCTATGACAGTCGCAAGGCTAAAGAAAAGAGCCTCTTTTTCGTCAAGGGTGCTGCCTTTAAGAAGGAATTTCTTCTTTCAGCAATCTCTCAAGGACTCGGTTGGTATGTGGCTGAAAAAGACTATGAGGTTAGTATTCCTGCCATTATCGTTAGCGATATCAAGAAAGCCATGAGTTTGATTGCTATGGAATTTTATGTCAATCCACAGAAAAAACTCAAACTCCTTGCCTTTACTGGTACTAAGGGGAAGACAACAGCAGCCTATTTCGCCTATAACATCTTATCTCAAGGGCATCGACCGGCTATGCTCTCGACTATGAATACAACTCTAGATGGTAAAACTTTCTTTAAGTCTGCATTGACAACCCCTGAGAGTATTGACCTCTTTGATATGATGCATCAAGCTGTGCAAAATGACCGTTCCCACCTCATCATGGAAGTCTCCAGTCAAGCCTATCTGGTCAAACGTGTCTATGGTCTAACCTTTGATGTGGGAGTTTTCCTCAATATCAGCCCAGACCATATCGGCCCGATTGAACACCCTAGCTTTGAAGACTACTTCTACCATAAGCGTCTCTTGATGGAAAATAGCCGAGCAGTCATCATTAACAGTGACATGGATCACTTTTCTGTCTTGAAAGAACAAGTGGCAGATCAAGACCATGATTTCTATGGTAGCCAATCAAATAATCAAATCGAGAATTCCAAAGCCTTTAGCTTTTCAGCTACGGGTAAACTCGCTGGTGATTATAATATCCAACTGATTGGTCACTTCAACCAAGAAAATGCAGTCGCTGCTGGGCTTGCTTGCCTTCGTCTCGGAGCCAGTCTTGAGAACATCAAAAAAGGAATTGCTGCAACCCGCGTTCCTGGTCGTATGGAAGTCCTTACTCAGAAAAATGGAGCCAAGGTCTTCATCGACTATGCCCACAATGGTGATAGTCTAAAAAAACTCATCAATGTGGTTGAAACTCATCAAACTGGAAAGATTGCTCTGGTTCTGGGTTCGACAGGAAATAAAGGAGAAAGCCGTCGTAAGGACTTTGGCCTCCTCCTTAATCAACATCCTGAGATTCAAGTCTTTCTGACTGCTGATGACCCCAACTACGAAAACCCAATGGCTATTGCGGATGAAATTAGTAGCTATATCGATCATCCTGTTGAAAAAATTGTGGATCGCCAAGAGGCCATCAGGGCAGCTATGGCTATCACAAATCACGAATTAGATGCAGTTATTATTGCTGGTAAGGGAGCAGATTGCTACCAAATCGTCCAAGGCAAGAAAGAAGCCTATCCTGGAGATGCCGCCGTAGCAGAAAATTATTTATAAGATAGTAAAAAAATCAAGGGAAATGAAACCCTTGATTTTTTCTATCTTTATTTAAAAGCGTTTTTCAAACCTTCAACGGCACCTTCTACAGCACCTTTCGCATCTTCAACTACTTCTTTTGCCTTAGCAACTGTCTTTTCTACAGCGCCTTCTGCTTCAGTCTTGCTATCCCCAGTAACTTTACCAAATCCTTCTTTGATAGCGCCTGTTGCTTGTTCCAATTTGTTTTCAAGTGACATATGATTGTCTCCTTTAGTTTATTCCGATATGTGTTACCGATTACATATAGTTTATACCGAATACTAAGGAAAGTCAAACAATGTGCTCAGAAAAAGAAATCACGCTAAATAGAAAGTTAATCTCTCCTTATCAAAATCGATAGCCAACTCATACTTTCCGTCTTCATTTTGGACAATATAGCCTAGGACGACTAAACTATCCACAAAGATATCACGGCGTTTCTGCATAAGCTGGTCTTTTTTGAGAAATTTCAACAAAAAAGTCGTCATATACTTGAGGGCATACTCAGGATTGACATCTCCTAAAATGTCATAAAGTTCCTGCTGTTTTTCTGTCAAAGGATACTGATGTTTGACCTTGTAGAAATAATTAGACAGGGTCATTTTAGTGCGCGCAAAATCTGTTTTTTCAACTAAAATAGCTGCATTGGTTTGATTGCGCAACTCCGTCTCAAAAGTTTTCTCCGACAAGACTGGATAGACTGGACTATCTTCTCTGACAAAAATCTCTTGATCCAGTTCGAGACTATCAAGTGATTCAAGTATAGGAAGATTAAGGTAATAACGCTTATTTTCTCGTAGAATCAAACCTGCCTTTATATACTCTTCCATGAGTTTATCAACTGCTACATCTGGAAACTTGGCCTTAATTTCCCGTAAAATCACATCCTCATGCTGGTCCAGATAGCGGATCAATTCTCCAAAAAATGGTTGTCTCGTCAAACGAGATGGATTAAAAATCTGAATCATGAAGATTCCTTTCTTTACATTCTAACAGAGGCGATGCTGCCAACTGACTGGGATTGGTCCCAGCTTGGTTCAGAGGAACAGGCAAACCTAGTTCTCTATAATACTCTCTCCAAAAATCACTAATCTCCTGCTCCCCATCTCCAAATTTCATGGGAATAGTTTCAAAAATGGGGAGAATTTCTGCCATGTACTGGGAACAGTAAAAACCATGTCCATCTGGATAGAAAGAAGCATTATAAGGAGCTCCAAGATGTTTGCAAGCTTTTTCCTTCACAGACTGGATATCCATTTCTGGGTAAACATATAGGTCGTACAAGTGATTGGACTCAAAGAAGTTTGCTGGTTCCTGACAAACAACACCAGCCTGTCCACTAGCATGGTAAATCATCCCATCCACATAAATGGCAACATGGTTATAGTTACCTGTGGAAGTCTGGATGGCCTGTCCCATATCTGACTCATCTCTCACAAAAATCATACTTTTCGAAAATCAAATTCAAACCACGTCAGCGTCGCCTTACCGTACTCAAGTACAGCTTGCGGCTAGCTTCCTAGTTTGCTCTTTGATTTTCATTGAGTATCAAATCGCCATTTGCTAACATGCTTCACTCCTAGAAAAAAAGGAGCCGAAACTCCTTTCGATATAAGTCAAACTAGCCTGTTCTAATTTGAATTAACACTCAAAATCTTAAGCATTAAAGCTTTCAGTCAATTGAGGTACCACTTGTTTCTTACGTGAAACGGCACCAGCAAGGAAAGCATGATTGTTTTCAAGTTTGAAGTTGAAGGCTGCCTCAACCTTGTCCATATTGGCACCAAGAGCCAAGATTTCTGAGTTTGAGTTGACGATATCTGTAATCATCAAGACAAAGTCAGAATAGCCATTTGCTGTGTTCGCAGCTTGCATTGCAGCTTCAATTTCTGCTTGACGTTCCAAAACTTCAGCGATGTCAACTGTGTTTACTTGGGCAACACGGACATTATTTCCGTTCAATTCAAAAGTTTTAGCATCGATGTCAATCAATTCTTCAGCAGATTTGCTAGCCAAATTTGTACCAGCTTTCAACATTGCCAAACCATACTCTTCCAAGTTGACACCAGCTAATTCAGCCAATTCAGGAGCAATAACCTTATCTGTTGGGTGTGTTGTTGGTGATTTCAAAAGAAGGGTATCTGAGATCAAACCTGAAAGCATCAAACCAGCAATCTCTTTAGGCACAGCTACACCATGTTCTTTGAACATACGGTAAACGATTGAAGACGCTGAACCAACTGGCTCCAAACGCATGTAGAGTGGGCTTGCAGTTTCAAAGTTAGCCACACGGTGGTGGTCTACAACACCATAAACTTCTACTTCAGCGATATCTGATACAGATTGTTGGAATTCATTGTGGTCAGTCAGGATAACTTGCTCTGCACCTTCTGCTTTAGCAGAAGTGATAACACGCGGTGCTTCCACACCAAAATAGTTCAAGACAAAGGCTGTTTCTTCATTTGGAGTTCCAAGGGCAACAGCTTCCGTATCCAAACCGTAAGCTTCTTTTGCAAGGTAGGCAAAGGCTACAGATGACCCGATGGCATCTGAGTCTGGATTTTGGTGACCAAATACTAGAATCTTAGACATGATAATACCTCATTTTGTTTATTCTCTTTATTGTAGCATTTTTTTCACTTTTTGACAAAAGTAAGAGGAGTCAAATGACTCCTCACGATTCTTCAAAATAACTAAGTAAATTTCTATCTTGATTTTCAGATAAAAATCTTTCCTTCTGTGGCCTCTTCTTACGCTTGAACAGGGCTTCTGCCGACATGGCTTCTTCCTTACTGGCAAAACCTTGAGCATAGATAAGTTTGACTGGTAATCGTGCTCGTGTATATTTGGCTCCCTTCCCACTATTGTGGACAGCGAGGCGTCTTCTCACATCAGTCGTATATCCTGTATAATAGGATCCGTCACGGCACTCCAGCACGTACATATAAGCCTTATGATCCATAATAAATCTCTTCAAGTTCGGGCGTATAGGAACCATCATCATTGTGGACAATCAAAGGAGGCAAGACCTTAAAGCCACTTGTCGAACCATCCTTGATAGCCTCAATCAAAAGCATATTGGCTTCCTTTTCTCTTTTTGGATAAACAAACTGCAGGCGCTTAGGCGCTAGATTATAGCGTTGTAAGGTATCCAAAATATCCAGAAGACGATCAGGACGATGAACCATGGCCAAACGCCCATTGGACTTGAGAATACTCTGGGCACTACGACAGATTTCCTGCAAATTGGTCGTGATTTCGTGGCGAGCCAAGAGATAATGTTCACTCTCGTTCAGATTGGAATGAGGATCCACCTTGAAATAGGGTGGATTACACAAAATCATATCCACCTTACTTCCCTGAATGTGAGCAGGCATATTTTTCAAATCATCACAGATGACCTGCATCTGCTCTTCTAATCCATTCAAACGGACAGAGCGTTCAGCCATATCCGCCAAACGCTCCTGAATCTCAACAGCCAAAATCTGTGCCTGAGTACGAGTGCTAGCAAATAGCCCCACTGCTCCATTTCCAGCACAGAAATCCACAATCAAACCCTTCTTAGGAAAACGTGGAAAGCGTGACAAGAGAACACTATCCACCGAATAGCTAAAAACCTCTCTATTTTGAATGATTTTAATATCTGTCGAAAAGAGCTGGTTAATGCGCTCTCCTGATTTTAATAATTGTTCTTCTTCCATGGTCCTATTATAGCAAATTTATATTAACATTACAAAGAATATAGATTTCTAACTAATTCTTCTGCTTCTTCAAATGTTGAAGGGCTTCCTTGGTCCAAATTGGCATCATTCTTTTGAGAGGCGCAAATCCGTAGTTAAAGCGGTCACTCGAAAAGCGTCTCCGTCTAGGAAACTGGTGCTTTTCTTCCTCCAAAGTACGGATAGAAAGACTGGCTTTCCCTGTAAATTCATCTAAATCCACTACCTGAACTTGAACCTCTTCATCGACTTTCAAGGCTTCATGAATATTTTCAATAAATCCGGTACGAATCTCTGAAATGTGAATCAGCCCCGTATCACCCGTCTCTAATTCAACAAAGGCACCGTAGGGCTGAATCCCTGTAATACGCCCCTTTAGCTTATCACCGATTTTCATCTTAGTCCTCGATTTCAATAGTTTCAATCACAACATCTTCAACTGGCTTGTCCATAGCCCCTGTCTCAACAGCAGCAATGGTATCCAAGACAGCGTAAGAAGCTTCATCAGCTAGCTGACCAAAAACAGTATGACGACGGTCTAGGTGAGGTGTCCCACCTTGGTTGGCATAGATTTCTGCGATCGGTTCTGGCCAACCTCCACGAGCAATTTCTTTCTTAGAATAAGGCAAATGTTGATTTTGCACGATAAAGAACTGGCTGCCGTTGGTATTTGGACCAGCATTGGCCATGGAAAGAGCACCACGGATATTGTAAAGTTCTTCTGAGAATTCATCCTCAAATGATTCGCCGTAGATTGACTCGCCACCCATACCAGTTCCAGTCGGGTCTCCACCTTGAATCATAAAATCCTTGATAATACGATGGAAAATGACACCATCATAGTAACCATCTTTTGAAAGAGCTACAAAGTTAGCCACTGTTTTAGGAGCATGTTCAGGGAAGAGCTTGATACGCAAGTCTCCGTGATTGGTCTTAATGGTCGCAAGAGGACCTTCTACTGTTTCAATGTCTACTTGTGGGAAATGCAATTCTTTTTCTACCATACCAAATCCTTCTAAGGCATCAAAAATGCCATCTTCTTCTAGTGTTTTTGTTATATAATCTGCTTTTTCTTTGATTTTATCATGAGAAATTCCCATTGCAACGCTGATTCCAGCATAATCAAAGAGTTCCAAGTCGTTGAGGCCATCTCCAAAGACCATGACGTTCTCTGGTTTCAAGCCTAGGTGTTCTACAACCTTTTCCACACCTGTCGCTTTGGAGCCTGAAATCGGCACAATATCAGACGAATGCTCATGCCAACGAACCATGCGAAGCTTATCTGAAAGACTGTCAGGCAAGCGTAATTCATCTCCTTTGTCTTCAAAAGTCCACATCTGATAGATGTCTTCTTTTTCATGGAAATCAGGATCCACACCCAAGTTCGGATAAATCGGATTGATAGCCTCACTAATCATATCGGTGCGAGTCGACAACTTGGCATCATGACTCCCAACCAAACCATACTCAATTCCTTCTTCCTTAGCCCAAGAGATATACTCCTCAACATCTGACTTCTCAATCTGATGTTGATAAATAACCTGGCCTTTTTTATCTTCGATATAGGCACCATTTAAGGTTACAAAAAAGTCAGGCTTGAGCTCACGAATCTCTGGCACGACACCAAAAATCCCTCGTCCAGAAGCAATACCTGTCAAAATTCCTTTCTCACGTAATTGCTTAAAAACAGTTGGGATTGAAGCTGGAATAAAACCTGTCTTTGAATTCCGTAAGGTATCATCAATATCAAAAAAGACAATCTTGATTTTCTTTGCCTTATATCTTAATTTGGCATCCATCTCACTACCTCTTTCAATCTAACTCTTTCCATTATACCATAAAGTAGAGAAATCCCACATCCCCAATAAAATCCTTATCTCTTATCCGAATTCCTTTACAAGATACAAAACCAAATCATCATTATTTTGGCTAGTTGCATTCATTTCCAAGGGTTGATTTCGATACCAGACACCTGTCCCATCTGGAATGTAACCCCGTCTGATATACAATCTCTGGGCAGGGCCATAGCCCAAGTGCAAACCTACACCAAGAGTGACCTTACTCGAAACAAACTTGACTCGTTTTTCTGCTTCTTCTAGCAGTTGATTCCCAATCCCTTGATTTCGAAAAGGCTCAAACACATTAAAATCTGATAACTCTGGATAGACTTCTGCAAAAGGACCATGTTTAGCAGAGGGCAAAATGGTAACATAGCCCGCTACAGCACCATCAATCTCTGCAACTAAGACTTCTCTCTCCCCACTTTCCTGTTCCAGAAAATATCTAGCCAAAATTTCCTCTCTACCAGGCCAACCCTGATTAATAAAACCTTGGGATAGGTGTTGGATATCCGATTCAATCATTTTTCTAATAATAGCGTTTCCCTTCATAAGATACTCCTTTAGAAATTCCTACTATCATTATAGCACGTTTATAGAGAAAGAGACCCAAACGGGTCTGAAAAAGAGGTCCACCCGGACCCAAACTCGCTCTCTCATTTCAGGCTCATGAAAAAGAGATCCACCGGACCCAACTCGCATTCTCATTTCAAAGCTCGTGAAAAAAAGACCCATCGGGGTCTGAAAAAGAGGTCCACCTGGACCCAACTCGCTCTCCCATTTCAAGGCTCATGAAAAAAAGACCCGTCGGGGTCTGAAAAAGAGGTCCACCCGGGTCTTAACTCGCTTCCTTATTTCCTAGCTCATGAAAAAGAGATCCACCCGGACCTGAAAAAAAGACCCACCCGGGTCTTTTCTTTAATCTTCGTTTACGAAAGGCATCAAAGCCATTACGCGAGCGCGTTTGATAGCTGTTGTTACTTTACGTTGGTTTTTAGCTGAAGTTCCTGTTACACGACGAGGAAGGATTTTCCCACGTTCTGAAACGAAACGGCTAAGAAGCTCAGTATCTTTGTAATCAACATATTCAATTTTGTTTGCTGCGATGTAATCAACTTTTTTACGGCGTTTGAATCCGCCACGACGTTGTTGAGCCATGTTTTTTCTCCTTTATAATTTTAGTTGTCCATTAGAATGGTAAATCATCATCTGAAATATCCAATGGATTTGTTGCTCCAAATGGATTTTCATCACGTGAAAAGTCTGGTACTGAATTTGTAGGTGCTGAATAGCTTGCAGTTGGTGCAGAGTAAGCTCCACCTGTATGACCCTCACGCACACTACGGCTTTCCAACATTTGGAAATTCTCAGCCACGACCTCTGTCACGTAGACACGTTGTCCTTGCTGGTTATCGTAACTACGAGTCTGGATACGACCTGTCACCCCGATAAGTGAGCCTTTTTTAGCCCAATTAGCAAGGTTCTCAGCCTGTTGGCGCCACATAACAACATTAATAAAATCAGCCTCACGTTCGCCATTTTGACTCTTAAATGTACGGTTTACTGCAAGAGTAAAAGTCGCAACTGCTACATTTGATGGGGTATAACGCAACTCAGCGTCACGTGTCATACGCCCTACAAGTACAACATTGTTAATCATAGTTTACCTTCTTACGCGTCAGTTTTGACGATCATGTGACGAAGAATGTCAGCGTTGATTTTTGAAAGACGGTCAAACTCTTTAAGAGCTACGTCGTCGTTTGCTTCAACGTTAACGATGTGGTAAAGTCCTTCACGGAAATCTTTGATTTCGTATGCAAGACGACGTTTTTCCCAAGATTTTGATTCAACAACAGTTGCACCGTTGTCAGTCAAAATAGAGTCAAAACGTGCTACCAAAGCGTTTTTAGCTTCTTCTTCAATGTTTGGACGAATGATATAAAGAATTTCGTATTTAGCCATTGATATGTTCCTCCTTTTGGTCTAATGACCCCAAGACTTTGCAAGGGGTAAGTGAGGTTCGCTCACAATAAACTATTATACTAGAAAAAAATTTTTTACGCAAGTAAAAACACCGAAATAAAAAAAGAAGATGACGAATCATCTTCTCAAAAACTATGAGTTTTTAGTCTTCTTTTTTCTTGCGAGCAAGAAGTCCAAATCCACTTAGGGCTCCAAGAAGTCCAAGCGCTGCGAGGCTAGCGTTAGCTTCTGTACCTGTGTTAGGCAATTCTTTTTGACCATCAACATATTTAGGTGTTGCTGGTTGGGTAGCTGAATCAGTTGCTACTGTTGCATCTGCTTGAGCTGGTGCCGCTGGTTGAGTTTGTGCTGGTCGTCCAGGTTCTGCAGGAGTTGCAGGTTGTTCAGGAGCAGTTGGTCCAGCAGGTTGTGGTGTTGCCACTTTCTTGTAGTGGTGTACAAGATGCCCATTTGAATCTTTTGTTGAATTTACAAATTCATATCCTTCAAGAGCTTTAGGATCTTTCAATCCTTCTTCAGGTGAAGTGATATCTTTACCATTTTCATCTACAAAATGAGTTATAACTTTTGTAGTTGGTGTTGATGGAGTAGGATTTGGTGTTGTCGTAACTTTCACTGGAATGTTAACAACTACACGTTTTCCACCTGGTAATTCAATCTCCACTGGAATACTTGGTCTATCACCTGGAATATCTGTAGATGGTTTATCTCCAATACTAATGATTTTTCCACCTTCTGGAATCTTAATATGTTTTTCAACATCTTCATTCGTAATTGGATCACCAAGCTTCTTAACGATATCTTTGATAGGCGTTACGTTCACTGGAACTTCTACTGTGATTACTTTTCCATTTGGTAATTCAACTGTTACCTTAACAGGGTCTTTCTTACCTGGGGTTGTTAAGTCCGGAATATTTTCTACATTCGTTATCTTGCCACCTTCTGGAATCTTGATTCCTTTAGTGTAATCCTCTGGTGTTAATGGCGTTGTCGTTACTGGTGTTTCGATTTCCTTAACCGGCGTTACATTCACTGGGACTTCGACTGTAATTACTTTTCCATTCGGTAATTCTACCGTTACTTTAACTGGATCTTTCTTACCTGGGGTTGTTAAGTCTGGAATGTTTTCTACGTTCGTTACTTTTCCACCTTCTGGAACTTTAACATATTTAGAAATATCATCTTTTGTTAAAGGTGTATTCGTCACTGGTGTTTCGATTTCCTTAACCGGCGTTACATTCACTGGAACTTCCACTGTAATTACTTTTCCATTTGGTAATTCAACTGTTACCTTAACAGGGTCTTTCTTACCTGGGGTTGTCAAGTCTGGAATATTTTCTACATTCGTTACCTTGCCTTTTTCAGGAACTTTAACATATTTAGAAATATCATCTTTTGTTAAAGGTGTATTTGTTACCGGTGTTTCAATTGGTTTTGGTTTAGCTTCCACTACTTTAATCGTTGCTGGTACTTCAACTAAAACTTTTCCATTTTTATCTTTTACTACAACTGTTACTGGTTTATCTCCAACAGTTGTTGAATCGAACGGTTCAGTTTTTCCTTCTGGAACTTTATATTCAAATGTTGAGTCTGCTGGATAATCACTTGGTGTAATACTATCTTTTGGTTTTGGTTGATTTTCACCTGTAGCATTAATAGGAATTAATTGTTCTTTTCCTTCTACTACTTTAACTTTAGCTGGAACTTCAACAAGTGTGTCATCTCCGTCTTTGGCAACAACGACTACATCTTTTTCGCCTGGCGTTGTTGTGTCCACTGGAGTCTTATATCCAAATGTAATTTCATCTGGATACTCTTCTGGATTAATGCTCTTAGATGCATCTGGTTGTTTATTTGTTTTATCAACCGGCACATATTGAGTCTGAGGTTCAACAACCATTACTTTTGCAGGGACTTTTGCAATGACCTTTTCTCCAATTTTAGCTACTACCACAACATCTTTTTCGCCTGGCGTTGTAGTGTCTACAGGAGTTTCGTAAGTAAACTCTGTATCTTTAGGGAAGGCTTTAGGATCAATACTTCCTTCAATATTTGGTTGTTTTTTATCTTTGTCTACTGGGACAAATTGTGGATAGCTTTCTACAACACGTACTGTTGCAGGAACTTCAACTAATACTTTATCCCCTTGTTTCACAACAACGGTAACTTTCTTGTCGCCTGATGTAGACGTATCTACTTCTTCTTTATACTCAAATGTTGCATCTTCTGGATAATCATCCGTATCAATACTATCTTCTGGAGACGGTTGTTTCTTACCTTCATCCACTGAAACGATTTGAGGGTAACCTTGTACAACCTTCACTTTTGTTGGCACTTCAACAAGTGTATCATCTCCATCTTTGGCAACAACGACTACATCTTTTTCACCTGGAGTTGTTGTATCTACTGGTGTTTTGTACTCAAATGTTGTGCCATCTGGGTATTGTTCTGGATCAATACTCTTAGATGCATCTGGTTGTGGTTTGCTTGGATCTGCTACTACGTATTGTGTCTTAGGATCTACTACCACTACTTTTGCAGGAACTTCTACAATTGGTTGACCATTTAGTTTTGCTACAACTGTGACATCTTTTTCCCCTGAAGTGGTTGTATCTACTGGTGTTTTGTATTCAAATGTTGTGCCATCTGGATATTCTCCTGGTGTAACACTATCTTTCGCTTCAGGTTGTTTCTTAGCCGGATTTGCTACTACAAATTGTGGTGTACTATCTACTACACGTACAATTGCTGGTACTTCTGCAATAGGATTACCATCTTTATCCAGCACTTCAACAATCACATTCTTATCTCCAGTTGTTGTTACATCGATTGGAGAGGTTTGTCCATTAGGAGTTTTATATCTGAATGTAGAACCTTCTGGGTATTCTGTTTTATCAATGCTCTTCTCTGGATCTGGAAGAACATCGTTTGTTTCTTTAACTGGCACGATTTGAGGGACACCTTCAACTACTGTAACTGGTACTTTAACAGTTGTTGTTTTTTCTTGACCATCTACAGTGTATTTAACAGTTACATCCACTTCAGTATCATCTGTTAAGTCTGGAACTGTTACTGTAGCTGTGTCATCAATAGCAACTGTAGCACCTTGTGGTAATTTCCCTGTAAATGTTCCGTCAGCAATCGCTTTTTTAGCTTGAGCAAGTACTTTTTCTTTTGCTTTATCTTTGTCACCATTTTTAGGAACAAGAATTTCATCAGCTTCTGGTTTTGGTAATACTGTTACAGGGACACTTACTGTTTCTGTTATCTTACCATTGTCATAGGTTACTGGCACGTCAACTTTTACATCTGTAGCTCCAGCTTTTCCAGTTGTTTCTGGCAATGTTGTTGGTTCACCTTTTGTACCGTCTGTTCCTGCTGTTACAGCATCTTTCGCTTGTTCAGCGGTTGGTTTTTCACCTTCGAATACAACAATTTTACTTGGTGTTGAGCTTACAACTGTTACTGGTACTGAAATTGTATCTTCTGTTACCACTGTACCTGTACTGTCTTTGTATTGTACTTTCACTGGTACTGCTGTTTTATCACCATTAGAATCTGTTGCTGGAACAGCATATGTTTGATTTGGATCTAATTCTGCTGTAACTCCTGATGGTAATGTTAGTTTACCTACCGCAGCTTGTGCTTTTTCTTTTACTGCTGTTGTTAAGTTATCACCAGTTGTATCTTTTAAGGTAATCACTTTTTCTGGTGTAGCTTTTGGTAAGACTGTCACTGGAACTTTTACAGTTTCATTTCCACTTGGATATGTTACTGTTGTTGTTGCAGTTACATCTGTTGCGCCTACTTTTCCTGTTGTTTCTGGTAAATCAGCTTCTGTTGGCGTTCCTACTGTTCCACCAGTATCTGGTGTTACTGCTTCTTTCACCTTATTCGCATCTGGTTTGTTTCCTTCTACAGTGTAAACTGTTTTTGGTACTGAACCTAATACGTTAACCGTAATTTCAGCATCTTTTGTATAAGTTTTGCCATCAACTGTATAAGTTACTGGAACTTTAACGGTTCCTTTTTCAGTTCCTTTTTCTGCAGTGATTGTTGCTAAAACTTCTTCCGTAACATCTCCAACAACTACATCTTTAGAACCTTCTGGTAAATTATCTTTGAAATCAGCCGATGTTACTAATTCTGTTACTTTTGCTTTCGCAGCTTCTTTTACTTTTTCAACAGTTGAGCCTTTTGGTACGTCTACATCACCTGTTGCTTTTGGTAAAACTACTACTGGCACTAAAACTCTTTCCGATAAACTATCATTATTATAGGTTACAGGAATTGGAACTTCCTTAGTCCCTGGTTCTGCTGTAATATCTTCAGATAATAGAGGTTCCCCTATTTTTCCATCTGTACCTGCTGTTACAGCTGCTTTCACTTCGTCATCTGTTAATTCATCATCTTCGAATTTTACAATTTTATTTACTGTTGATCCTACTACCGTTACTGGAACTTCAACTTCTCTCGTTTCAACAACATTATCATTAGCATCTTTGTACTCTACTACTACTTTTGCAGGAGTTTGGACACCTGTTGTCGCTGTTGCTGGAAGAGTGCCTTCTTTTACTTGTTTAATCGATACTTTTATACCTGTTGGAATCTTATCTGTAGCAATTGCTTTAGCTGCTTCTTTAGCTTTTTCTTTCACTACAGTTTCTAAATCAGAGCTATCTTTAAGTACCGTTACTCCTGTAGGAGTTACTTTTGGTAAAACTACAACATCTACTGTTGTTTCTACAGAAATTGTTTCTGTTCCTTTTGTATAAGTTACTGTTGCAGGAGTTGGTAATGTTTGACCTGCTTGACCTGAAGTTACAGGAATATTAGTAATATCATTTTTAGTTGGAGTAAATCCATCTACTGCTGTAGGATTTACTTTGTCTTTTAATTGATCACTTGTTACTGTGTCGTCTTCAACTGTATAAAATTTATTAGTTGCTTGATCTTTAGCAGTAATAACATAAGTCGTTGAAGCAATCGCAGTATTATCATTTTCATTTGTTCCTGTTGCTGTATCTGAATCGGCAGTAACTTTATTTCCATTACTATCTTTCACTTCTACTTTAACAGTATAATTTCCTGCTTCTGTTAACTTCACAGCTGCAACTTCTGCGGCACTATGATATTCCGTTACTTTCCCTGAAGGAGAAGTTAACGTTACTTTAGTAACAGTTGTTTCCTTCTTAGTTGGATCTGTAGTTGCATCATCTTCTCTATCAGTTATTGTTACTGCAGCAGATGCTTGTTTTACTAAGTCAACTGTTGCACCTTTTACAATTGTGTAAGAAGTTGAAGTAACAGCTGGAGCATCATTTAATACAGACGCTTTATCTGAACTTTCTGCATGAACTGCATCGACTGTTCCAGTGAAGCCTGATGAAGTTGAAATATTCCATGTCTCTCCATTTTTTGTTGCGGTAACAGTAGAATTATCATCAGCAGTCCATTTGTTTAGCCCTTTATCGTATCTAACAGTTACAACCATGCCTTTATTGGTATCAGTTGCTGACTCTGCTGTACTATTATCCGCATTTTCTTTATTATAAGTTGTCAAGGTACGAGTAGGATTATTAACAGCTGTTACTTTTCCTGTTGCATCTAACGTACGTGTATATTCATAAACATTGAATGTTGTTTCTCCATTTTTGTTTACATCAACATATAAATCACGTTTTAACCATGTAGTAGTTCCATCGCTATTAACTGTTTTCTTTTCAGCAATATCACTAGGCAAATCCCAACGACCTGTTGTCTTATTGAATGTTGCGGTTACATTATCTCCAACTTGAGTTTTTATAGTTACTTCCGCTCTTGTGAACGTTGCGGTTACATTTTCACTGCTTGCTGTTACATTGATCGTATCTGTAGCCGCTTTTTCTGTTGCTGTTGGAAGAACTTTTAAGTTAAATGTTTCTCCAACTGTACCGATTTCATCATTAACGTTTACAGCTGTATTAGTGGTTTCTGATACAACCCATTTACCATTTTTAGCAACAATTTTAGTATTTGTGCCATCTGGTAATGTAATCGTTGCTTCTGAAGCACCTTTTGAAATTGTAATTGGTACTTCTTTATCATATGCATGAACATTTTTTACAGAAACTGTAGGTGCAATTTTAAAGGTTGCGTGAGCATAGGCTTCATTTGCATTAGTTACATTATAGTCTCTTGCATAAATAGATACGCGGTAAATCCCTGCTTCAGTAGGAGTTCCTTTAAATCCATTTGGATTGCTATCCGTCATATCATTTGAAGCAATTGTGAAACCTACACCAGGAATTTTAGTGTCATCTCCTGTCAGTTCTGTAGGATTCCCTGCTCCTGCCCCTGTAGTTCCTGTAATATTCGCTCCAGAAACACCAATAATAGCACGACCAACTGTATCTCTAATAGTCGCTGTACGGTTAAGAGGAGTTCCATTTTCATCTGTTAAATTATAAGAAATATTTCTACCATTAGGTGCACCGGCATGAGAACCACCCGCATCTCTATAGTCAACCGGAACTACAAGATTTTCTCCAACTTTTCCTTCTTTAACTGTATCATTAATTCCGATTTTAGGTGGTGTAGTATCTTTCCAAGCTACCCCACCAAATCGATGTTCATCTAAAGGAAGTGTTACTGTTTTACCAGTAATAGTATTTTTAAAAGTTACTCGAGTTCTTAATTGTTGATAGTTAAATGGAGTATTATGTGTAAGAACCCCTTGTACACTATTTGTTTGCTTGTCATATGTAGCACCTGGAAAATTGTATACTGTAAAATCTGAAACCGTCCATCCAGCGGCCTTAGCTTCTTCAGTTACTTCAATACGTTTACTTACATCTTTAATATATACTTTATCAATACCTTGTTCATATCCAAGTTTATAAATACTTGATATTAGATATTCATATGGTCCACTACCAAAATATGTAGAAGCTGGTGCGCTTTGAATTCTCGAACCATCATATCGCATTTTCCCACGCCAAAGAACTGCTTCTTCTATCAACTTCTGAACTTCTTCTGCTGAAAGTTGCAATCCATAGTCAATACGACCTTTTACATCACTCTCTTTACCTAAATACGTATAATTAGATGGTCCTGGACTAGGCCTTGTGCCAGCACGTTGATCAGAAAATACTCGAAACTCTAAACCAGCAGCATCTGCTCTTTTCTCTGGCGTATTAACACCTAAATCACCTTGACCTGGATGGCTACTTCCGAACGGCATTGTATAGGTATCCCAACCAGTAAAATTCTCTCTTGATACTGTACTTGTATCCCCAACTATATCTTTTGCTGTTGGTTTTGCTGGTGTTGTTGGTGTAATGACATCATTTGTAACTGTAGTATTTGCCGATGCCTCTCTAAACCCACTTTCCCCATTGCCAGGAATCGCTTGTCCGTTACGTGAGTCTTGATTTTCTTTTTCTTCTTTCTTGTCTGCAGTTGCTTTTGGCATACTTTCAACAACGAAAGCTTTTCCGTTTACTGCTGATGTAGCTTTTGCTACTTCTTCTTTTGTTGCAGTTTCATTTGCAGCAACAGCTTTTGCATTTGCTAATTCTGCTTTTGCAGACTCAATTGCTGAAGCCGTTTTTTCAGTTGATGCTACTTTTTCTAAAGCTGCTTCTAAACGAGCAATAGCTGCTTCCAACTTGCTTGTGTCAGCCTTTGTAGTTGGTGCTGATGGTTGTTCTACCTCAGATGCAGGTGTTGCTGTAGCTGGGGTTGTTGGTTGTTCTACATCAGACGCTAGTTTTTCTAAAGCTGGTGCTGTTGGTTGCTCAGTTGCTGGTGTCGCCACAGTTGATGTAGAAGTTTCAGTTGCTGCTACGGTAGTTGCCGCACTTTGTACCTCTGTCGCTGAAACTGCTCCATTTCCCAAAAATATCAAACCAGCCGCAATCGCTACCGATGCCGCGCCGAAACTATACTTACGAATACCGTAACGTATATACTTTTCCGTTCTAAAATCTTGTTGTTTACCCTTCATTAGACTTAGAACCTCCTTTATGCATGTTTTTTAATATTGAATTGAAATATACAGACAAATAAAAAGACCCCCCCCCCCTTAAATTTTTTAGCTATATCAAGAGGTTATCATTTTAAAAAGGGTTGCCCAATAATTATCAATATCACTTAATATTGTATCATGCCACTATTATTAATTCAAGTTTAATGCCTATATATATTTATTGTTTCAATTTAATACCTCCTTAAAGAAACTAGTACATACATCAGTTTTTAAACAATAAGGTCAATGTACTAGGATACGAAACTCTATTCTGAACAACTGGTAGTATGTTTCTAGCACAAATTCAATTTTATAAGAAAAGGAAGTAAATATTTTCACGAAAAGCGCATATTATCAAGATTTTGAAAACCTGATAATATTTACTTTCGTTTCTCGACCTTTCCATGAAAAAAACGCCACATGGGCGTTTTCCTATTCTTATGGTTTGATACGGTGCAACATACGTGGGAATGGGATAGCTTCACGGATGTGTTTTGTTCCTGCTGCGAAGGTGACCATACGCTCGATACCGATACCAAATCCACCGTGTGGAACTGTACCGTATTTACGAAGGTCAAGGTAGAATTCGTACTCTGTACGATCCATCCCAAGTTCATCCATCTTAGCAACTAATGCATCGTAGTCTTCCTCACGCATAGACCCACCGATGATTTCTCCATAACCTTCTGGAGCAAGCAAGTCTGCACAAAGCACGCGCTCTGGATTTCCAGGAACTGGTTTCATGTAGAAGGCCTTGATGGCTGCTGGGTAGTTCATGACAAATGTTGGCACACCAAAGTGGTTTGAGATCCAAGTTTCATGTGGTGAACCAAAGTCATCACCATGCTCAAGATGTTCGTAGTCAGCGTCTTCATCATTCTCATGCTCTTGCAAGAGGTCAATGGCTTGATCGTAAGTAATGCGTTTGAATGGCTCTGCAATGTATCGTTTCAAAAGTTCTGTATCACGTTCCAAGGTTTCCAAGGCTTGAGGAGCACGGTCAAGAACACCTTGTAGAAGAGCTTTCACATAAGCTTCTTGCAAGTCAAGTGATTCATCGTGTGTCAAGTATGAGTACTCTGCGTCCATCATCCAGAACTCAGTCAAGTGACGGCGTGTTTTTGATTTTTCAGCACGGAATACTGGACCAAAGTCAAATACACGACCAAGAGCCATAGCCCCTGCTTCTAGGTAAAGCTGACCTGATTGGCTCAAGTAGGCTGGCGTTCCGAAGTAGTCTGTTTCAAAGAGTTCAGTTGAATCTTCTGCCGCGTTTCCTGAAAGAATTGGGCTGTCAAATTTCATGAAACCGTTCTTGTCGAAGAACTCATAAGTTGCATAGATAATAGCGTTACGGATTTGCATCACCGCTACTTGCTTACGAGAGCGTAGCCACAAGTGACGGTTGTCCATCAAGAAGTCTGTTCCATGTTCTTTTGGTGTAATTGGGTAGTCTTGAGATTCACCAATCACTTCAATGTCTGTAATGTCCAACTCATAGCCAAACTTAGAACGTTCGTCTTCTTTGACAATACCTGTCACATAGATAGACGTTTCTTGGCTCAAGCGTTTGATAACATCAAACTTCTCAAGCCCCACTTCTTCACCAAATTTTTCTACAAAGTTTGGTTTAAAAGCCACACCTTGGAAGAAGGCTGTTCCATCACGCAATTGCAAGAAGGCGATTTTCCCTTTTCCTGATTTGTTGGCAACCCAAGCGCCAATCGTCACTTCCTGACCAACATAGTCTTTTACATCAATAATCGTTACACGTTTTGTCATTGTTTTTCCTTTTCTTTTATTTTTCCATAAATGCTTTCAAGCGTTTAACTGCTTCTTTAAGTGTGTCTAGGTCTGTCGCATAGCTGAGGCGGACATTTTCTGGAGCTCCAAATCCTGCTCCTGTTACCAAGGCCACTTCAGCTTCTTCTAGGATAGCGGTTGTAAATTCTGTCACATCCGTATAGCCTTTCATCTCCATTGCCTTTTTGACATTTGGGAAGAGATAGAAGGCTCCTTGCGGTTTGACCACTTCAAATCCAGGCACCTCAGCAAGAAGGGGATAGATGGTGTTTAGTCGTTCCTCAAAGGCCTGACGCATGCTTTCTACAGTATCTTGCTCCCCTGATAGGGCCTCAACTGCTGCATACTGGGCTACTGCTGACGGATTAGAGGTTGTTTGACCTGCAATCTTGGACATGGCCGAGATAATGTCTACTTCTCCGACGGCATAGCCAATACGCCAACCAGTCATAGCATAGGTTTTAGACACACCATTGATGACCACTGTTTGCTTGCGAATCGCTTCGGATAGGCTAGAAATCGGTGTGAATTCATGGCCATTATAGACTAAGCGACCATAGATATCATCTGCTAGGATGAGAATGTCCTTTTCTACAGCCCAGTTCCCGATTGCCAAGAGTTCCTCACGGGTGTAAATCATACCTGTCGGATTGGATGGCGAATTCAGCACCAAAACCTTGGTCTTGTCTGTGCGAGCCGCTTCCAACTGCTCTACGGTCACCTTAAAGTGATTGTCTTCCTTAGCAGGAACAAAGACTGGCACCCCCTCTGCCATCTTGACCTGGTCTCCATAACTGACCCAGTATGGGGTTGGGATGATGACTTCATCACCTGGGTTGACCACTGCCATAAAGAAGGTATAGAGAGAATATTTGGCTCCCGCAGCGACTGTCACTTGATTTGGCGCTACAGAATAGCCATAAAAGCGCTCAAAATAGGTATTAACCGCCGCCTTAAGTTCTGGCAGACCTGAGGTTACTGTATAAAAAGAAGCACGCCCATCTTGAATCGATGCAATGGCGGCATCTTGGATATTTTTTGGAGTAGTGAAATCTGGCTCACCTAAGGTTAGAGACAGGATATCTCTTCCCTCAGCCTTCAGTGCTTTGGCACGGGCTCCAGCAGCCAAGGTCACACTTTCTTCCATTTCTAAAACACGGTTGGATAGTTTCATAGGCCCTCCTTATTGACCAATGCTCCTGTTTCAAAATCTACTAGATAAAAATTAGAGCCTGACTTGACTTCCCAGATTGGCTTATCTTGATAACGGCCAAAGGTAATCTTGTCAATCTCGCCTGCTCCTTTTTCCTTAGAAACCGCTTCTGCTTTTTCTTGTGAAACACCCTGATTTAGCTGATAAACGTAGATCTTATGGTCATCTTTCCCAATCAGGACAGCAAGTGCTTCTTGTTTTTTATTACGACCAAGAACGCTATAATAGGATTCCAAGCCATTGTATAAGTCAACCTGATCAGCCTGCTCTAATCCTGCATACTGCTGAGCTAATTTTTCTCCTTCACTTTTAGCTGTTTGATAAGGTTTCATACCCAAAAACACTAGATACAGAAAGGAAGCACTGATAACCACAAACAAAATCGTCATCCCTAGACCATACTGCCACAGTAGATTATTTTTTGCTTTGTTTTGTCTTTTTTTCACTCGTCTATTTTACCATCTATTGGGCTTTATTACAAGCGAATGCAAGAATACTCTTCCAAAATCTCTTCAAACCACGTCAGCTTTATCTGCAACCTCAAAGCTGTTCTTTGAGCAACCTGTGGCTAGCTTCCTAGTTTGCTCTTTGATTTTCATTGAGTATAAGCAACCAATTCTATTTCTTCCTTCAAAGCAAACCGATTTTTCTTGATTAAAACCGAGCAGGAAAAGTAAAGACAGCTCCAAAATCAACCTATTAAAAAACCTGAGCTTAGTACTCAAGTTTTCGTAAGTTTTTTGATCTATGGAATCACTTTATCATCCATTCTTTTAGCCATTTTTCCTAAAAATACAGGCAGTAGAAAGCTAATCATGAATAAAAAGAATCCTAAATAAAGAAATGTTAACACAAAGCCTAAATGGTCAATCAACCAGCCTGTCAGTGGGAAGAAGACAATCATACTAAGACTAAACATCATAGAGTAGACACTCAGCATGGTTGCCCTTACTTCACTTGGGAGCCGCTCTTGCAAATCATTGTCAAAAATCGGCTGAAAAAGAGCATATAGAGCATTACTCATCAAATAAATCAAAATATAGATTAGAGGTGTTCCAAAGTAGGACAGCATATAGGTGACGCCAGTCAGCAGGACGAGGACAGGGAAAAGCTTCAAGGCAGCATAGTTCTTGCCAATCTTACTCGCTAGATAGACTGCGACAATATTTAAGAGACTACCAAGTAGCATAACTGCTGAAATTTGCCAACCACTTAAATCTGGTAACTGATTTTGATAGTAAAAATAAAACATGCACATGAGTACTCCGACAATCTGAGATAAAATCATCCAGTTTAAAAGCATGGGATTTCGCTTCAACTCATCCTTAACAGTCCAAATAATCTGTTTCATGGTCACACTATCAGCTTTTTCTAGCTTGACACTGGGTTCTTTCAGCATCCAAATCAGGAAAAGAACTATGATAGAAGTCGCAATCATGATATAGTATGTCAAGTGCAATTGACCATGGACAAAAAATCCTGCCAAAACTGTACCCAAAGATCGAGTTCCTTCTGCTACTCCTGATAGGAAGCTCGAAATGGATAGATAACGCTCCTTTAGTCCAGCCTCTACAGCCGAGTCATAGACCATTGCTGCGCTTGTTCCTGAATCAAAATTATAAGACAAGGCACTTACCGCCATAGCTAGTGCATAAATCCAAAAATTTCCCTGCCCAGCCAACATGAGAATAGAAGACAGAATCCCTGCTATTCTACTTAAATAAAGGTTGGTCTTATAGGAATAGCGGTCAGCTAACATACCAGATGGAATTTCACAGAGAAGACTGGTCGTATGAAAAATACTCTCCAGAAGTCCAATCTGCCAAAGAGACATTCCATTTTGACTGAGAAAGAGAATCCAAAAACTGGTAATCCCTAAAAATGCAAAAAACTCAACTCCGGCCATCAGGCCAATATTTCTCCGATAATTTCTTATTAACATCTTTTCTCCTTTAACAAGTGTATTATTATTTCTTTTGTCCGTCACTTGTTAATCTGTGCCTTACATGATCTCCACCCCTTTTTAGAAGCATTCTTCAATGCCATTATTGTTCCTTTAATGATTTATGAAATGATACCGGAAAATAGCTGTTCTGCGGTTTCTATTGCGAGTTTTCTTGTTTATTTTAGCACTTATGTCATCATATTACAAGAGAATGTTAGAATACTCTTCGAAAATCAAATGCATTCCAGTCGCAAGTGATTAGATATTCTACAATTTTATAGTTTTAATTATCTTTGAGCAAATTTCTTGCAAGTCCTTTTGTTTTGTTGTAATATATTTTATAACAACGAGAGAGTTCTCGAAAACTTAAGAAAAAGGAGACACATCATGTCTAAAAAAGTATTATTTATCGTCGGATCCCTACGTCAAGGTTCTTTCAACCACCAAATGGCCCTCGAAGCTGAGAAAGCACTTGCTGGTAAAGCGGAAGTTAGCTACCTTGATTATTCAGCCCTTCCTCTCTTCAGCCAAGATTTGGAAGTTCCAACTCACCCAGCTGTAGCCGCTGCTCGTGAAGCAGTTCTTGCTGCGGATGCTATCTGGATTTTCTCACCGGTTTATAATCACTCAATTCCTGGGTCAGTGAAAAACTTGCTTGACTGGCTATCTCGTGCCCTTGACTTGTCTGATACTCGTGGCGCTTCTGCCCTTCAAGATAAATTTGTCACAGTATCATCTGTAGCCAATGCAGGTCACGATCAACTCTTCGCTATTTACAAAGACCTCTTGCCATTTATCCGTACACAAGTAGTTGGTGATTTCACTGCTGCTCGTGTCAATGACTCTGCCTGGGCAGACGGAAAATTAGTTCTCCAAGAAACAGTCCTAAATTCACTTGAAAAACAAGCGGAAGACTTAATTAATGCGATCTAGTCATCACTAATCGCTATTCTAAAACAGACAATCGGACAGACTTTTAGCCCTCTATATAAAAGAACTAGAATTCTCACAAATGAGTGATTTTTCTAGTTCTTTTTTATTTACAAAGACTTTATGTAGGGAAAGCTACTAAGGATCAGATGAGATCATCTATTTAAGCTTCCTCTTCATCGTCTTTTTTCTTTTTGGCAAATAGCAAACCAAATGCGCCAAGAAGAGATAGAACTCCTAATGCACCTGTAGCACGATCTGCTTTCGTACCAGTATTTGGCAATACTGCTTGCGGTTGAGAAACTGATGAATCAGTTTCTGACACTTCATTCGGCAATTGAGCAGGTACTTCAACTGTTTGACTTGGTTGTTCAGCCGGTTGAGTAGTTGGTGCCTCAGCAGGGGTAGCAGTATCTGGTCTACGATTTGTATCGTCAGATGGTGTAGCTGGTCTTTGTTGACTGTCACTTGTTGGTCTAACTGGACTCACTTTTCTGAAGATATGAGTTACAACATCACCTTTAGTTTCTGTTCTTACAAATACATAACCTTCAATTTCACCATGTTCAAATGCTTCATTCGCTTCACCTAATACTGTTGGAGCCTTAGCATCCGCTGGTTTCAATTCATTACCTTGTTCATCAATCCATTTAGTGATGATTAACTGAACTTTTGGTAATTCTGCTGGATCTGGAAGTTCACCATTTACTCCACCATTAAATTCTGGTACTTCATGAATTGGTGAGTCAGGTGTATTTACTCCTCCATTGAATTCTGGTAATTCTTCTTGAGTTTCTGGTTCTCCATTCACTCCACCATTAAATTCTGGTACTTCATGAATTGGCGAATCCGGTGCATTTACTCCTCCATTGAATTCTGGATTTTCTAAAACTTCTAGTTCACCTTTTGCATATGCAAATAACAATTCATCACGAGGAATATTATGAGTGACATTTGTTTCTGGATCAGTGATTGTTACATTTCCATCTGAAGCAACAATTACGTCTTTTCCTGGATTTGCTTTTTTCACATTTTCCTTCACTTTATCTTGTTCAGCTTGTGTTAAGTTATCAGGTGTTTTCACCGGTACTTTTTCTTTCGGAACCACTGGAGTAAAGTCTTTAGGATTAACTGTAATTGTAACTTCAACGTCTTCTGTACTTCTGTCTTGATAAGTTACAGTTACTACTCCTTTTTTCTCACCATGTTTAGAAGTGTCTGGAATTTTACTATCTTTCCATTCAAATGTTGAACCTTCTGGTAAATCTTTAACATTATGAATACTATCTTTTGCTAGTGGTACTTGAGCATGTTCCACTGTTTGTTGTTTTGGTTGTGGATCGTAATCATCTTTTTGTGGCGTTACTTCTACAGTGACTGTCACTTCTTCCGTACTCTTGTCTGGGTAGGTGATTAATACTTTTCC